>NZ_AWQS01000099.1 GCF_000576575.1 Intrasporangium chromatireducens Q5-1 | reverse complement strand
CGTCGTCTTGCCGGCACCGTTCGGGCCGAGGACGGCGACGACCTCGCCGGGGCGGATGGTCATGTCGATGCCGTCGACAGCGCGGATCGTCGCGCCGGCGTGCCCGCGGAAGGTCTTGATGAGCTGCCGCAGCTCGATGGCGGGGACCAGGTCGATTGTCATGGGCCCAGCCTGCTACGCGCCGGACCGCCCTGCGTGGTGCGAACGTCGTGAATGCGGGATGACAGGTGTCATGCTGCGGACGTGGACAACCTGGTCGAGATCATCGTGCTGCTGGGCGGGACCGCGGTCATCGTCGGCATCGCCGAGCGGGTCCGGCTGCCGTACCCGGTGCTCATGCTCATCGCCGCGGCCGGCGTGTCCCTCATCCCGTCGGTGCCGTCGCTCGTCATCCCACCCGAGCTGATCCTGCCGCTCTTCCTGCCGCCACTCCTCTTCGCCACGGCCATGCGGACGTCATGGTCCGTCTTCCGGGTCCGCTGGCGGTCCCTCGTGCTGCTGGCGTTCGCCCTCGTCGTCGTCACGGCCGCCGTGGCGGCGGGGATCTCGCTGGCCATGACCCAGACGATCACGGTCGCCGGAGCGGTGGCGCTCGGCGCGATCGTCGCCCCACCGGACCCGGTGGCGGTCGAGTCGGTCTCGAGCAAGGTCGGCATGCCGCGTCGCCTGACGACCGTCCTGCAGACCGAGGGGCTGTTCAACGACGCCGTGGCGATCGTCATCTTCCAGGCTGCCGTGAGCGCCGTCGTGGCCGGACAGAGCGTCGGTTGGCTGATCGTGCCCCAGTTCCTCGGCGGGGCTGCTCTCGCGGCGGGTCTCGGCTTCGCGATGGCCTGGCTGGTCGGCTGGCTCACCGCGCTGCTGCCGAACCTCGTGGCCCGCAGCTCGATCACCGTTGTGGCGCCGTTCGCGGTCTATCTCATCGCCGACGAGCTGCATGCCTCCGGGGTGGTGGCCGTCGTCGTGACCGCCCTGGAGCTCGGCCGGCGGTCCCGGCCCCAGGACTATGCGGAGCGGCTCGCTCGACAGGCGTTCTGGGGGATCGTCGAGCTGCTCGTGACCGGGCTCGCCTTCGGCCTGATGGGCATGGAGCTCGAGCTGATCCTCACCGACGACCGGATCGACATCGTCCCGATGCTGCCTGCCGTCGTCGCCGTCTGCACGGCCGTCGTCGTGGTCCGGCTGCTCTGGATGCTCGGGATCCAGCTCATGGGCGGGACCGAGAACCGGACCCCGGTGCCCGGCAGCTTCAAGGAGACGCTGGTGCTCTCGTGGTGCGGGATGCGCGGGCTGGCGACCATGGCCCTGGCGCTGTCCCTGCCGGTCGACGTCAGCGCGGGCACTCCCTTCCCCGGTCGGGCCTTCATCATCGTGACGGCGCTCGGCGTCCTCATCTCGACCCTGGTCGTACCGGGACTCACGTTGCCCCTCCTCATGCGGCTGCTCCAGCTGCCGCGTGACCCGCATGCCGGCCGGCGGCGTGACCGGGCTCTCGCCAAGCGGGCTCAGGAGGCCTCGCTCAAGGCCCTCGAGGAGGCGCCGGAGTGGGACGACCTGCCCGACGAGGCGCGCAAGTCGCTCCGGCGCCGGATCCTGGGGCTGGAGCGGATGCTGAGTCGAGACGCCGAGCGCGACCCTCAGGCGCAGGCGCACATCCAGGAACAGCTCGCTGCGGTGCAGCGCATCCAGCGCCGGGCCCTCAACGCCGGCCGTGAGGAGATCCTGCGGGCGCGGCGCGAACCCGGCGTCGACCCCATGGTCGCGGACCGTGTCCTGCACCGGCTCGATCTGCGCACCGTCATGCTGGACCGGTGATGACTGCGAAGGGAGGATCTGATGGCGCGGTTCACGGTGCGGGTCCAGGCGCCGATCCCTGCTGAGGAGGCCTGGGAGCGGGTCCTCGACCTACGCGCCCAGGAGGCGATCATCCCGTTCACGACGGTGCGGCGCGTGTCGGCGCCGGATGAGGACCCACCGGCCGAGGGGGGCCTGCGGGTCGGCACGCGTTTCGTCGGGCGCACCGCTCTGGGACCGATCGGCTTCGACGACCCCATGGTCGTGGAGACCCTGCGTCCTCCCGGTGGCGACGTGCCCGGCGTCGCGCGCATCCGCAAGGAGGGCCGCGTGATCGGCGGTTGGATCGACCTCACGGTGGCCCACGAGGGACCGGGCTCGTCGCGGGTGCGGTGGTCGCAGGCGATTGCCGTGCGAGGGGTTCCCCGCGTCCTCGACCCCGTCGTCTCCGTTGTCGCTCGAGCGGCCTACGGCTGGGCCATCCGGCGGCTCCTCCAGCGAGGCTGAGTCCCCAGACAGTCGGGCGCATAGTCCGCGCAGCCCCACTGGCTTGGCGATTGGTCCGGCGGTCACGCCTTCAGGCGGTCAGGCGCTCAGGCGGCCAGGCGGCCAGGCGGTCAGGCGGCGTCGAGGCGTAGGTCGGCAGGCTCGCTGGTGAGCACTCGACCGTAGGGGCTGAGCCAGTGGCACGTCCCATCAGGCTCGAGGCGAACCTGCCAGCCGGCGTGGTGCTTGAACCCGTGATGCGTGCGGCACAGGCACATGAGGTTTTCCTCGACGGTCGGGCCCTCGGGGAAGCGCACGACGTGGTCGAGGTCGCAGCGCCGGGCAGCCACGGTGCAGCCGGGGAAACGGCAGGTGCGGTCGCGATCGCGGATCCGCGCCGCCAGGGCCCTGTTCGGCCGATACACCCGCGGATCCCGTGCCACCGTCACCCCCGTCAGGGCGTCGGCCCTCGTAATGCGGATCCGGAGGTCCGGATCGGTCAGCAGGTCGGCGAGGGCTGCGGCGAGCACCCAGCCGTGTCGCGGGTCGCGGACTCCCAGCCGAGGCGGTCGCCACCACCAGTCACGGCGCGGGTCATCCGGCGCCAGCATGCCATCGGGCGGCCGGGGGGCCAGCTCGGAGCCGATCTGGAAGAAGCTCGCCAGCGGCAGCAGGTGCTCGATCGGCACGGGGACCGGCGCGCCGTAGGCGTCGGGCGGTCCAACCACCGGCCACGAGGGGATCGGCTGCACCGGCTCGAACTCGAGCACCGCGTCGCTGCTCTCGCCGGTCGTGCCGCCGTCTCGTACGCCCGTGGCAGCCTCGCTGGCGGTCCCGTCGGAAGCGGCGCCATCGGTCCTGGAGCCGTCAGGAGCGGAGGCATCCGTGCGCGGGGACTCGGAAGCGGCACCGGATGGACTGGTGAAGGTCGGCACGACCAGCTCCACGACCGTCTCGACCCGAGCGTGTCCCAGGAGCAGGTCGACGAACGCGTCAGCCCTCGCCTGGTCCATCGACCGGTCACCCTGCTGGACGTATTCCTGTGCCAGGGCGTCGATCGCGGCCCAGGCGCGGGCGGAGTCCTCGGCTCGAAGCGACGCCGCCCAGTCGGCCATCCCCACTTCCACACCCGGGCGTGCCGTGACGAACCGGCCCCGGACCGCCGACTCGGCTCGCTGCGCGAAGGCGTCCTCGTCGACCACCTCTGCCGCCCGCTCAACCGCCCGCCGGAGCCGGCCGGGCACCATGTCGAGCACGGCCGGGTCTGCATGCAGGACGACATCGAAGTCGAACGCGACAGCGTGCGCCACGTCGAGCGCCCCCTCGGCGATGATCGCCACCCGAGCCGGCTCGAGGCGGCCACGCAGGGCGGCCGCAAGTGTCAGCGGCAGGTCGTCGACGACCTTGCACGCCCGGCCGACCCGCAGGGCCATCGAGCGAGGCGCCACATGGAAGATCGACGCCACCGCCGAGGCGACCACCTGCTGCGCATCGGGGGCGTAGTCGGAGCCGTCACCGGGGTCGTCATTGAGACCGGCGATCGCGAGCTCCTCGGCGCGCACCGCCGCGGCCAGCACGAGGTCCTGCACCGCCGCGAGCGTGTTGGCGCCGGTCTGGGTCACCACGAGCACCGCCTCGGAGGTCTCGGCATCCAGGGTGCGCAGCCGCTCCGGGGCCACTCGAGCGAGGACCGCGGCCTGTGCGACCGGGGGCAGTGCGTCGAACGTCGTGGCTGGCACACCGGTCACGGGCTCGAGCAGGCTGCCGAACGCACCGGGCCCGGCCGAGCCGGATCCACCGGCTGGGACCGTCCCGGTCGTCGCTGCGCTGCTCATGGTTCGATCGTAGTTTCGACCACCGACAGTGCTCGCTCGTCCTCCACAGGCACAGCACCTCCCAACGGGCATGGTGAACATCCAACCCACCTATTGCGTTGCCGCAGTAACTGCGGCAGACTGAGGCATGGCCACCTCACGGAACGACGACCCCAGCCTGGCCGCGTCGGTCGACACGGCGCGAGCGGCACTCGACCGAGTTGACCCCACTCGTCCGGTCGAGGCGCTGCCCCTCCTTCGCGAAGCCCAGGAGCACGTCATACGGGCCATCGACGAGGCCATGGCCGCGGCCGTCACGACGGAAGGAACGACGATCCGTACGGCCGGCCTTCTGGCGGGCCTCACCGAGAACGCCGTGGGACCGCGCCTCGCGCGCACGAGGCTGCTGGCGGCATACCGCTCGGAGTCGGGCCGCGTCACCGCAGCGGGCGTGGAACGGGCGCGCTACGACCTCGAGGAGGGACGCCACCGCACCATCGCCCCGGACGGGCAGTCCGCGCCGCTGCGTTTCCGTGCACGGCGCACCACCTGAGCCAACGCACCACCGCCACCCACCGGCCACGCCGACACCCAAGGGGGACACCATGACCGACCCGAACCTCACGCACCTGTACTTCCTGCTCGACCGTTCCGGGTCCATGCAGTCCATCAAGACGGACACGGAGGGCGGCTTCGACGCCTTCATCGCCGAGCAGCGCGCCACCCCGGGCGAGTGCCGTGTCACGCTGGCACAGTTCGACGACGAGTACGAGGAGGTCTACCGGGACCTGCCGGTCGCCGAGGTGCCGCCGCTGCAGCTGCACCCGCGCGGCACCACGGCCCTGCTCGACTCGATCGGCCGGCTCATCGGCGACGCCGGGGTCCGCCTCGCCGGCCTGCCCGAGCACGAACGTCCGGGCACGGTCATCGTCGGCATCATGACCGACGGGCAGGAGAACGCGTCCCGGGAGATGTCGCACTCGCAGATCAAGACGCTCATCGAGCGACAGACCAACGACTACAACTGGCGGTTCCTCTACATGGGGGCTGACCAGGACGCCATCGAGGTCGGCGCGAGGATCGGCGTCAGTGCTGACCACTCGATGACCTACGCACGTGGGCGCGTCGGAGCCATGATGCGGATGACGTCGGCCAACATCAGCCGGACCCGGGCGGCTGCGGCCAGGGGGGCGGACCGGGAGGAGCTGGACGCGTTGCTGGCCTATTCACAGGAACAGCGGGGCGAGGCTCAGGAGTGATCCGCCGGGTCGCGTGGTAGCACTGGGCCATGTCGTCGCCGAAGGCTGTGCTGTCTCCGCTTGCCCGGGACGTCTACCGTGCCTGCGTCATGCTCGGCCCGATGACCGTGACGCAGCTTCGCGGCCAGCTCGGCGAGGGCACCTCGCTCGTCGACGCCGCGGTCGACGAGCTGCTCGACCTCGAGCTCCTCGCGGGCGAAGGCGCCGAGGCGGCCCAGTCGCCCTGCGACCCGACCGACGGGCCCGCGCGCTACACGGCTCGCCCGCCGCGGGCGCCGCTGGGGCGGGTGGCGGAGCAGCGCCATCGTGAGTCGGTCCGAGCCCTCGACCTCGCGGCGCGGCTGGGGGAGCTGTGGCACGCGCACCGGGACCCGGCGCCCTACCTCGAGTTCCTCGAGACCGACGCGGAGTCGTCGCACGCAGAGGCCGAGCTGCTCGACGATGCCCGCGACGAGGTCGTCGCCCTGAGCATCGGGCCCGTCGGTGAGCCCGCCCAACGGCCCCCGGTGGAGGTGCCGGACGGGTTCGTGCGGGCACGCGGCCGCGGCGTCGAGTTCCGGGTCGTCTACGGCACGAGCGTCCTCCGTGACCGCGCCGCGCTGCAGGCCGTGCAGTCGTCGATGCAGCTCGGGGAGCGGGCCCGCGCCTGCCCCGATGTGCCGCTCAACCTGCGGATCGCCGACGAACGCCGCGCGCTGCTGGTCGTCCCCGGCCGACACGGCGAGCGCCGCCACGCCCTGCTGATCCACCCCTCCGGGCTGCTCGACGCGATGCTGCGCCTCTTCGCGTCCTACTGGCGGACCGGGGCACCGCTCTCCAGCACCACGCAGGCCGCTCCGGGGGCGCCCGGCCCCGACCGACAGACCCGCGAGCTGCTGACCCATCTCGCGGCCGGCCTCACGGACGAGTCCATCGCTCGCGAGCTGGGTGTCAGCGAACGAACCGTCGGACGCCGCATCGCGCGCCTCCAGGAGCGGCTCGGCGCCGCGAGCCGGTTCCAGCTCGGCCTGCAGGCGAGCCGGCAGGGCTGGCTCTGACACCAGCCCCACCGGCCCGCGGATGCGCGCGTCACCGCTGCGAGCGCGCCGTCGTCAGCGCACTGTCGTCAGCGCTGTCGTCACTTCGCGTCGGGAGCGACGATCTCGGGCAGCTTCGCGTCGAACATCGACCCGAACTCGGATCCGCCGACGAAGTGCCCCTGGTTCTCCTGGGCCTTCACGACGCCGATCGCCCACTTCGACGCAGCGATCCGCTGGTTCGGCGTGCCGTGGTGCCCGGAGCTGCTGAAGCTGCAGTCCCCGACGTTGTAGAACGACTGCTCGTTCTGCAGGACCTTGTGGTCGTTGATCGCCTGACCCCGCTTGTGGGTCATGAAGTACGAGCCGAGCGCATCGGCCATGAGCTCCGTCCGGCGGGTCGCCTCCGGCCCGGTGAGCGGGCTGTCGAAGAGGTTCTTGGCGTACTGCACCTGGTGGCCGAACTCGTGCGAGAGGATCGAGCGCGGCGCGGTGACGTCGAGCCCGATCGCCTTCATCCCCTCCATGATCCCGTCGCCCATGACGATCCGCTTCGAGATCCCGAGCTCGAGCAGGTACTCGTCGTCACCCGGGTCGAACGCGAAGGCGTTGAACGTGAAGAGCGGGTGGTCGCCGCCACGGAGCGCAGGGTCAGAGTTGACCAGTTCCTGGATCATCTCGGCGAAGTACAGCTCCTCCTCAGGGGTGTCGCCGTACATGATGGACAGGACGTAGGCCATCCGGTTGACGTCGGCGAACGCCTGCTTGCCCTTCATCGGCATGAGCTGGACCGAGGCACCGTCGATGTCCCAGAAGTCACGCAGGTGCTTCATCGCGTTGTTCAGCTCGTTCGTGTAGGACCCGTCGATGCCGAAGGTGTTGGCCTTCGACTCCGTGCCGAGGATGAGCGCGTCGTAGGTCGGCAGGTCGAGGCCACCGATCAGGTAGAGGATGAAGTAGGTGTAGAAGTCGATCTCGTCGACCTGCCCGTTGATCCACTCCGTGAGCGGCGTGGTCGTGCAGGCGTAGTCGCCCGGGTTGATCGCGCTGTTGAGCAGCTCTCGCCACGTCGTGTCACCGACGCCGTAACGGGATCCGGCGGCCAGCAGCCGCTGCTCGTGGTCGGCCGGGAGCCGCTTGCCGAGCTCGAGGATCCTGGACTTGAGGTCGGCGGGCAGGTTCGCGCGGGCAACGGCCCAGTCGAGCTTCTCCTGGAACGACGCGGAGGCGGCCAGGGCACCACTCGCGGTCGTCGACGTGGCGGAGCTGTCCGCTGCTTGGGCGGTGACGGCGACCCCGAACGCGCTGGTCGAGGCGAGGGCGGCGGTGGCGACGAGGGTGACGAGCTTCTTCATGGATTCCTCCGGGTGAGTTGCTGCTGTCGGTGTCAGCGAGTCTCGCCAGAGTCGTCCGGAGCCGCATCTCGAGATCGTGTCGAGAACCGGCGCTGTCCGGATCCGGACACCAGGCGCCACAACTTCACTACCGTGGCTACATGACGTCGTCGACGAGTTGTCGAGAGCTCAATCCGTATGCCGCTCAGCGTGGTTCACGTTCCCCGTCAAGTCCGCGCGTGGCGAGCCGGGATGGCGTGTAGTGGCCCTCCGTGCGGCCGATGCGGCCGGGATCGCAGCGGCATTCTGCCTCGGGACCGACACCCGGCTGACCGGGCCGATTGCGCGAGGGCAACTCGGTCAGGTCTGGCGTCTCGACACGCACGAGGGCGTCTACGCGGTCAAGGAGTGGTTCGCAGAGCCGGACCTGGGAAGCCTGTCCGCGTCCACCGCCCTGCATGAGCGTTGCTGGGCCGCAGAGCTGCCCGTGCCGGAAGTGGTCCGGACGCCGGGCGGGGACCACACTGCGGTGGTGGCCGGAACACGCGTTCGGGTCCTCGGCTGGCTGGAACTCATGGAACGCACCAGGCGCCTGCCGCCGGCAGAGGTGGGTCGTCTGCTCGCGGAGCTGCATCTCGTCTCCCGACGCACGACAGAACCGGTGATCCCTTGGCACAGCACGGGAATCGGACTGGACGTCTGGCGTGCGCTGCATGCCGAGGTCTCGGCGGCGCAAGCACCTTTCGGAGAACGCTTTGGGGCGCTGGTGGATGCGCTCGTCTCGGCGGAGTCGGTCATCGCGCCGCCGGGACAGCTGCTCGTGTGCCATCGGGACCTCTGGAGCGACAACGTGCTGCCCGCCCGCGATGGTCGGATCCACGTCATCGACTTCGAGAGCGCCGGCCCGGCAGACCCTTCCCACGAGCTCGCCATGGTCCTGTTCGAGTTCGGGCTGGACGAGCCGGACCGGGTGCGACTTCTCCACCAGACGTATCGCGAGGCGGGTGGTCCCGGTCGCGTCAGCCGACGCGGCGAGCTCGGGTGCCGAGGCGCTCGTGGACGAGCTGCTCGATGACCCGGTCACATTGGACCGGATCGACCGGATACTCGCGGCCGTGCAGCCCTGAGGGACAGCGGCTCCGTCGCCAAGGGCCCCGTGGCGTGCCGGGGATCAGCCGCGGTAGAGCGCCCGGGCCGGGCAGAGCCGGATCGCCGTCGCTGCCTGCGACTCGTCGACCGAGGGGTCCCGCATGATCGGGTAACCCCACTCGTCGAGCTCGATGTTGCCGGGCAGCACGCCCGCGCAGACGCCGTGGCCGGTGCAGGCCACCCGGTCGACGCGCAGCCGCGCCGTCCCTTCGCCGGACCGGCGCAAGCCCTCAGTGCGGGAGGACATCGGCGGTCCTTCCTCTCGGCTCGAGGCAGTAGCCGACGACGTGGCCCTCCAGATGGTCGCGATAGACCCGCAGTGCGGAGGCCACGAACCGCCCGACACCGTCGGGGAACCGGCACGCTCCCCGATCGGGCAACAGGCCGGCGCGACGAGCGACCTGGTCGAGCAGCCGGGCACTGGGGCGTTCGGCGAAGGCCTGCCAGTCGGCCGCCAGGGCCGGCACCCCGAACATGCACGGGCCGCACTGGCCGGCCGACTCCCCGGCCGCGTAGGCGAGGAAGCGGGCCACGAGCGCGACCGGGCACTCGTGCGGGGGGACGACCTCGATGATGCCCGGTCCGGTCGCGGCACCGTACGGGCCGAGGTCGGCGCTCGACCAGCGCAGCGTCGCCACCGCCTCGGCCGGCACGAAGCTGCCGCCCAGCCCACCGACGAGGAGGGCCTCCGCGTCGACCGGGAGGCCACCCACCACTCCGAGGAGCGCGGAGACGGAGGTCCCCGCCTCGGTCTCGAGGACCACCCCGCGGGCGGACGGCCCGTTGACGCTGACGAGGCGCGGACCGGGCTCGGCGGAGGTGCCGAACGAGCGGAACCAGCCCGCTCCGAACTCCGCGATCTGGGCGACCCGCCACGCCGTCTCGGCGTTGACGACCACCGTGGGCCGGACCCGACGACCCGCCGAGTCCCGGCCGCCCATGACGAAGGGGGTGCGCTTCGTCATCGGTCGGGCGAGGCCCCCCTGCGCCAAGGAGATGAGCGAGCTCTCCTCGGACGAGACATAGCGGGCCGGCACCTCGAGGACGTGGAGCCCGGCCGCGCGCAGACGGAGCGCGGTCTCGGAAGCCCGGTGAGCGGCATACAGAACTGTCGAGGGTCGTCGGGCGCTGAACAGCGTTGCGCCGCGGACCAGCTCGTCGAGGTGGTGCTCGACGACCCAGCCGTCCTTGGCGGCCCCGACCTCGCCGTCGCACGCGTTGATGATGACGCGCGCACGGTGCTCGAGGGCGGCCTCGAGCTTGACAGCGGTCGGGAAGGCGGCGCCGCCACGGCCGGTCAGGCCGGCGTCGCGCAGGAGCGGGACCAGCGTCGTGCTCATGACCACTCCTGGGACGCGACGTGGCGCCGCCGGTCGGTGTCGTGGTGGGTGGCGCCGGAGCGCCAGATCAGGGCGACGACGCCCGCGAGGCCGCAGACGACCGTGGCGAGGCGCAGTAGCGGCTCGTTGGCCGTGCCGAGCATGAAGCCGTGGACGATCGCGAGCGGCCACAGCAGGTAGGCCGTCCAGTGCACGATGCGCCATACCCGTTCGGAGATCCGCTCTCGCAGCAGCGAGGTGACGACGACCGCGATGAGGATGTCGAAGGCGAGCGTGCCCAGGCCCACCCACAGGGGCTCGTAGCCGGAGGTGAACGGCAGGATCGCCGAGATGGCGTCGATCGACACGAAGGTCTCGGCGACGGCCGTGGCGATGTGCAGGAGCAGGAAGACGCTCATGCCGAGGGAGAGCCACCGGTGCAGAGCGGTCACGACCGTCGCCGCCTCGAGGCTGCGGGCGCCCCGTCCGGAGATGACGACCCCGAGGATCACGACGCCGGTGAGGAGCACGATGCTCGCCATGCCGGTGGCGCGGGAGGTGTACCAGAGCAGCTCGTTCACGACGCGCTCCGCTGGGCCAGGTGCTGCACCGGCCAGCCGGCGGTCGTGACGACCGTGCCGTCGTGGCCGTCGAGCCGGGCCGCGACGCCCTGGGCCTCGAGCCAGGACGGTGCGCCCGGCCCGAGCACGATGGCCGCAGTCGCGGCCGCGTTCGCCTCGGCGGCCGTGCCCGCCGCGCAGCTGACCTGCGCCCACGTGGCCGGGGCCGTGAGACCCGTGCGGGGATCGATGATGTGGTGCCGCTCGCCCGTCGTCGAGGACCACCTCCGCAGCCTCGTCGAGGACGTCGCAACGGCCGTGGCCGTGGACGCGACGACCTGGAGCACCCGGCCCGTCGCGTCCTCGACGCCGATCTGCCAGCCGGCACTCGGCGTCGGGCCGGCGACCGCGATGTCGCCGCCGAGGTCGACGAGGAACCCGCCCGGCAGCTCGGCGAGCAAGCGCGCGGCGAGGACGTCAGCGGCATACGCCTTCGCGGTTGCACCAAGGTCCAGCAGCGTGCCCCGCGGGACCGCCACCCGCCGCGTCGCGCCGGAGAAGCGGACCGCCCTCCAGCCGGGCACGGCGGCGCGACGGGTGTCGGCCGTGGGGAGACGGCGGCCACGCACCGCCTCGATGTCGACGTCGTAGCCGCTCGCGACGACCGCAGAGCCGACGGTCGGGTCGACGAGCCCGCCGGTTACCCGGGCCATCCGCAACGCCGTCTCCAGGTGATCGGCGAAGATCGGCGAGACGAAAGCCGAGGCCGGGCCCGTCGCCGCACGTGCCGCGAGGAGCGAGACCTCCGAGTCGGGACGGAAGCGCGAGACGGCCACATCGAGCTCGGCGAGGTAGTCCCGGGCGATGCGCTCGGCGGGGCCGGCGGCGCGCGGATCGGTCGTGAGGATCGTGTTCGTCGTGCTGATCGCCCGGAACGACGCGCGGCCGAGGACCGGTTCGGGCAGCGGTGCGGTGGTCGGTGCGGTGGTCATGGTCGGCTCATGACCCGCGTGACATGACCTGGGGAGCGCCAGATCCGGAGCCGAGCTGGCCCGGGGAGCCGAAGCCGTTCTGGTTCGGGTTGGGCTGGTTGGGCTGGCTGCCTTGGTTGTTCGGCACCGACTGGCACGGGTCGGCGGCAAGCCCGAGCTGGGCGGACTGCCCGAGCTGGGCGGACTGCCCGACGTGGGCCAGCTGCGGCGACTGCGTCACGAAGGCCGACAGCTCCGCCTCGTACGACTGGCCCTCACCGCCTCCCTCGTGGTCGTGCTCGCCGTCCTCGCGGTTCAGCTGGGTCCCGGGACCGCCGAAGCCCGGTTGGTTGCCCTGTTGGAAGGGCTGGTCCGCGCAGTTGGTCGCCGAGTTCGACTGCTGTTGGGGAGTCTGCGAGCCGGTGGAGCTGCTCGGGCTCGACCCGGTGGAGGCAACCGCCGCCGTGTGGTCCTCCGCGAGGTGGACCCCGACGATGCCGGTCGCGACGGCACTCGCGGAGAGGATGCCCACCGTCCAGGAGCGCGCTCTGGTGAGTGCAGTCGATCCCATGGTTCCTCCTTGCGGGTTCTCGTCCCTCAACGGTGCGACGCAAACCTGAGCAGGAGGTATGGGCGGTGGGGCGTGGCCCTGTGAATCGGCTATGAGGCGCTGGCCGGTTCCACCGTATGCCGCTCACGGCGCGGTTCCGCTCGTCCAGCACGGTGCCGCAGCACGGCGGCGGTCACCAGGGAGGCCCAGGCGGCGATGACGACGAGGTAGACCGCGTGGCTGACGTTCGGGGAGGCACCGACGGCATCGAGCAGGAGGCGGAGGTTCGTCACGACGATGAGCCCACCGACCCCGGTCCCGAGGACTGCCGCGGGCAGCCGGCTCACGAGCCAGGCGGCCGCCGGAGCGGCGACGAGCCCGCCGGCGAGCAGGACGAGGACGTAGCCGAGGTGCAGGCCGCTGCTCCCGAGGCCGATGAGGAAGGCCAGGCTGGCAGCGGCCGTGACGAGGAGCTCCGAGGTGTCCACCGAGCCGACGACGGTGCGTGGCGCGGTGCGTCCGGCGGACAGCAGCGTCGTGGTCGAGACCGGTCCCCAGCCGCCCCCGCCGGTGGCGTCGACGAAGCCGCCGACGAGGCCGAGCGGCACGAGGAACCTGCGTCGGTGCGGGGACGAGGTCGCCGTCGCCACCGGCGGGGGCCGCAGGGCGAAGCGGGTGAGGATGTAGAGGCCGAGCAGGAGCAGCACCGCCCCCATCACCGGTGCCGCGGCGACGGTCGACAGGTGGGCGAGCAGGGTCGCTCCCAGGAAGGCGCCGACGGCCCCGGGCACGCCGAGCCGGAGGACGAGCCGACGGTCGACGTTCCCGAGGCGCCAGTGCGAGACACCCGACGCGAGGTTGGTGCCCAGCTCAGCGAGGTGGACCGACGCGCTCGCCATGGCCGGCGTGAGGCCGACGGTGAGGAGCAGCGAGGAGGACGTGGCGCCATACCCCATGCCGAGCCCGCCGTCGACGAGCTGCGCGAAGAACCCCACGACGCCCACCACGAGGAGCGTCCTCATGCTGCGTCCCACTCGGGGGAGAGGCGGACCACCTCGCCGACCACGATGACGGCGGGGCTCTCGACACCCCGCAGGGCGGCGCGGTCCGCGATCGTGGCCAGCGTGCCGGTCGTGGTGCGCTGGCCCGGCGTCCAGCCCCGCTCGACGATGGCGACCGGCGTGTCCGCTGCGCGACCGTGCCGCACGAGGAGGGCGGCCGTCTCGTGGAGGCGAGCGACGCCCATGAGCAGGACGAGGGTGTGGTCGCCGCCCGCCGGCACCGAGGCCAGCTCCTCGTGGCCGGTCACGACAGTGAAGCCGCGGGCGAGTCCCCGATGGGTCACCGGGATGCCCGCGGCGGCGGGTACGGAGACGGCACTCGTCACACCCGGCACCACCTCGACAGGGACGCCGGCGGCCTCGCAGGCCAGGCGCTCCTCGCCACCCCGGCCGAGCACGTACGGGTCGCCGCCCTTGAGCCGGACGACGGCGCGGCCGAGCCGCGCCTGCTCGACGAGGATCTCGTTGATCCGCTCCTGCGGAATCGGGTGGTGCCCTGGCGTCTTGCCGACATCGATCACCACGACCGAGTCGGGCAGGCGGTCGACGACGTCGCGCGGCGCGAGCCGGTCGACGACGACGACGTCCGCCGAGCGGAGCAGCTCATGGCCGCGTGCGGTGAGGAGGCCGTCAGCCCCCGGGCCTCCGCCGACCAGGGCCACCCAGCCGCGGGCCTGTCCGGCCTGCGTGGTGCGCGGACGCGTGCGGCGCAGGTCGAGCGCCCCGCTCGCGAGCGCCTGCTCGACGCCGTCCCGGAGAGTCCGACCGAGGCCGGGATCGCCGCCGGCGTGGACCGCCACCGTGACCGTCCCGTCGGGCGTGTCGACGTGGGCGCGGGCCGGGACGCTGGCGCGCGTCGTGGCTGCCGCGCCGGCGTTGACGCACCAGATCCGGAGCGAGTCGGCATCGGCTGCGACGGCGGCGTCGACCTGCTTGTCGCCGGTGGCCGTGTGCACCAGCCACGCGCCCGCCAGGTCAGCGGGGCCCGCGTAGTCGCGGACATGCCAGGCGACGTCACCCTCGTGGACCAGGTCGCGCAGGTCCTCGCAAAGGTATGGCGCGACGACCCGCACGCGGGCGCCCTCGGCAAGGAACGCCTTCACACGGCGTGCAGCCACGGGTCCGCCGCCGACCGCGACGACGAGGCGGTCGGTCAGGTCCAGGACCAGGGGGAGCCCGGGGGGACTGGAGGTCGGGGCCGCCGTCATCGCTGCCGCCCCCGGCCCGTTCCGACGGTTGGTGGCCTTTCG
>NZ_AWQS01000098.1 GCF_000576575.1 Intrasporangium chromatireducens Q5-1 | reverse complement strand
CCCGCATGGCCCGCGGTGGCAGCGCGCAGGCCGACCGGGAGCTCGGCGAGCGCGTCTGGCCGCACCTGCTCCGGCTGCTCGACGCCGGCTGACCGGCCGCCCGGGCGGAAGTGGCCCCCACTCGCCCGCCATCAGTGCGAGGATGCGCGACATGAACTCCGGTGAGGTCAAGCAGACCGTCCGCCAGGCGGGCAACAGCGACGCACTCGGCTGGGCCGCCCGCACCGGCTTTGCGGTCGTCGGGCTGATGCACCTGCTCATCGCATGGATCGCCCTCCAGCTCGCCTTCGGGGTGAGCGGCAAGCAGGCCGACCAGTCGGGCGCGCTGCAGACGCTCTCGTCCAATGCGCTCGGCACGGTGCTGCTCTGGGTGGCGGTCGTCGGCTTCGCCGGGCTCGGGATCTGGCAGCTGACCCAGGTTTTCGCCAGCCACGACGCCGGTGACCGGGTCAAGGCCGTCGCCAAGGGGGTCGTCTACCTCGTCCTCGCGTGGACCGCGCTCAAGTTCGCGACCGGGTCCGGCTCGTCGAGCCAGAAGCAGACGAGCGACGTCACGGCCAGCCTCATGTCCAAACCGGCCGGCGGCATGCTCGTCATCGCCGTCGGGCTCGTGATCCTCGGTGTCGGGATCTACCACGTCTACAAGGGCTGGTCACGCAAGTTCCTCCAGGACCTTCGCTCGCACCCGGGCCGCGCGGTCGTCGTGCTGGCGCGGTTCGGCTACATCGCCAAGGGCGTCGCCCTCGGCGTCGTCGGCGTCCTCTTCGTCCTCGCCGGAGTCCACAACAACCCCAAGGAGGCCGGCGGCCTCGACCGGGCGCTGCGCTCGTTGCTCGACGTGCCCTTCGGCCAGGTGCTGCTCACGGTCGTGGCGCTGGGCCTCGCCGCCTACGGCGTCTACTCGTTCGCGCGCGCCCGGTACGGCCGGGTCTGACGCCGGCTCACTCACCCTGCGGGTCACTCCCCCTTGGGGTCCCGCCGGCGCAGCCAGTGCCAGGCGAGGAAGGCGCAGACCAGCCCGTTGAGCAGGCCGACGATGATGTCGCTCAGGTGGTGCATCCCGCGGTAGAGCCGGCCGTAGCCGACGAGCACCGGCACGATGAGGAACACGACGGTGAGCAGTCGGCGCAGCCAGGCCTGCTCGATGCGCTGGGCCATCAGGGCGAAGGTGACGTAGAGCGCCGTCGAGGCGCCCATGTGCCCACTCGGGTAGCTCGAGGTCGGCGGGGCCGGGTCGAGGTGCTTCACCTCGGGCCGCGGCCGACCGACGATCGCGGTCGCGATGACGAAGACGGTCGCCTGCACGGAGATCGCGATGGCGGGGACGATGGCAAACCACCACTGCTTGGTCCGCCACCAGACGATGGCGACCGCGACGACGCACACGGCGATGACGATCTCGGTGTTGCCGATGTGCGACCAGACGGCGGTGACGGCGTCCCAGGTGGCGGTCCGGCCGCGCTGGACGGAGCGGCTCAGGCTGTTCTCGGCCGGGATGCCGCCGAGCGGCCCCATGATGAGCAGGCCGATGCCGACGATCGCGGCGAACAGGACGACCGCGGGGGCGATGACGCGCAGGGCGGCGTCGCGTAGCGCCTTGCGGGCCTTGGGACGGGAGGGGTCGACGTCGTAGCGCTGCAGGGAGAGCTCGGTCACGGGTGGCCTTTCGGGGTCTCTGGCCCGGTCCTGCCCTCGGGCGGGGGTGGGCCGTCGGCTTGGCGTGGGTTCCACCCGAGATAGCCGGCGTAGGAGGCGGCGGCGAGCCCCACGCCGAAGATGATGCCGCCAACGACGTCCGAGGGGAAGTGGACGCCCAGGAAGACGCGGTCGAGCCCCGTCACGACGACGTAGAGCGTCGCCACCGTGACGGCGACGCGGCGGCCGACGGGGCCGAGCAGCGGCCAGAGGAGCAGCACGAGCGTGGTGGCGACGGCCGCGCCGGTCGCGACGTGGCCGGACGGGAAGCTGTAGCCCGGGGCGTGGGAGACGGGGTCGCTGACGATCGGCCGGGCCCGCTGGACGATGAGCTTGATGTCGAGCTGGAGGTTCCACGCGACGAGCATCGTGACGAAGGCCCACAGCGACCGGGTCTTGAGGTCGTGCCGCCGCCAGACGACGAGGCACACGACCGTCGCGACGATCACGATCCACTTCGGCTGCGTCGCCTCCTGCCAGCCGAACCAGAAGGCACGCAGCCCGTCGTTCGCCCGGGAGATGTCGGTCGCCGCCCGCACGGCCGCGTCGTCGAGCTCGATGACGGGCAGGAACTTCTCGCGCACGAGGAAGGCGAGCCCGGTGAGGGGCACGGCGAAGCCGAGGCCGTAGCCGACGGCACGGAGCAGCCGCCGCAGGCGCCGCGGGTGCTGCAGACGACCACCCTTCTGCCCGTATGCCGCTCGACCCGTCCCCGGTGCGGCCGCGGTCCGCGCGTGGTCGGCGGCTGCGGTCGGCGGCTCGCCGGAGCGTCGTCCCACGTCAGGCCCCCCGGACCACGAGGGACGCGGGGTCGACCCGCAGCACCATCCGGGTGCGCGGGCCGATCGGGTCGCCGTCGATCTCGGCCTCCACCGGGTGGTCCGCCTCGATCGTGATCGTCTCGCCGGTGAGCCGCTCGAGGCGGCCCTGGCCGGCCCGGTGCCGGCTCACGAGGTCGGCGGCGACGGAGGCCCAGCCGGTCACGCCGGTGGGAGCGGCGACGACGGCGTCCAGGATGCCGTCGTCGAGCCGGGCGTCCGGGAGCAGCTCGATGCCGCCCTGCAGGGTGCCGCAGTTGCCGACGACGACCATGCGGGCCTGCCGGCGCCGCACGGGTGCCTCGGGCTCGCCCGCGGCGTCGACCCGCACGCCGAACCCGCGCTCGGCCAAGCCTTCTGCGGCGGACAGGAGGTAGGCGGGCCACCCGATGGCGCCCTTGATCGACTCGTTCGCGCCGGCCATGATCGCGCCGTCGAGCCCGAGTCCCGCCATGACGACGAAGACCTCCTCGGGGGCGTCGTCGGCGGCGACGAAGCCGACGTCGATGCGCCGGGGCGTCCCGGTGACGAGGACCCGCATGGCGTCCTCGAGCGAGTCGATCGGCAGGCCGAGGTTGCGAGCGAGCAGGTTGCCGGTGCCGGCCGGCAGCAGCCCGAGAGCGACCTCGCTGCCGGCCAGGCCGGCCGCGACAGCGCGCACCGTGCCGTCCCCGCCGAGCGAGGCGACGACCTCGGCACCCGAGGCGGCCGCCTCGCGGGCCTGCTTCTCGCCCGTCTCGGTCTCGGTCGTCTCGACCCACGTCGGGTCGGGCCAGCCGTGGTCGGCGCA
Organism: Intrasporangium chromatireducens Q5-1; assembly: GCF_000576575.1. Taxonomy (GTDB): domain Bacteria; phylum Actinomycetota; class Actinomycetes; order Actinomycetales; family Dermatophilaceae; genus Intrasporangium_A; species Intrasporangium_A chromatireducens. Next base: position 11,326 of record NZ_AWQS01000098.1, on the reverse strand, counting down.
GACCGCCCCGACGACGCGCTTGGCCCCGTCGAGGTCGGCGACCTTGATCGGGTTGACGACGACGGTGAGCCTGCGCGGCTCCGGCTGTGGTGGTGTCACTCCCTGATCCTAGGGTCCGCCGGTAGCCTGCGGGCGTGGGCAGGATCCGGGTGCGGCTCAGCGTCGCCCTCATCATCGGCGTCGTGGTCGGCGTGCTGGGCGGCCTGGTCCACGTCGGGCCGCCGCGCACCGTGGTCGCGAACATCCTGATCGGCTTCGTCGCGGCCGGGCTCGCCTTCTCGCTGCCCCTGCTCACCTCGCTCATGCGGATGGACCCGGCGGCGACGCGCGACCACGTCGAGGGCGAGGACCCGGGCGCCGCACTGACCGACATCATCGTGATCACCGTCGGGCTGCTCGGGCTCTGCGGGGTCGGCGTCCTGCTCGTCGGCAGCTCGAGCCACGGCGCGGAGCAGGTCATCGATGCCTTGATCGGGGTGGCGGCGATCGCGGTCGGCTGGCTGCTCGTCCACAGCGTCTACCTGCTGCGCTACGCCCGGATCTACTACTCCAGCCCGAGCCCGCCGATCGACTTCAAGCAGGTCGCCGACCCGCAGTTCTCCGACTTCGCCTACTTCTCGTTCAACAACGGGATGGCCTACCAGGTGTCCGACGCCGACCTGAAGAACTCGTCGATCCGACGTGTCGTGCTCGGCCAGTGCCTGCTCGGCTACGTCTACGGCACCGTCATCATCGCGGCGACGATCAACCTCATCGCCGGACTGGCCGGCAAGACCGGCTGACACCTGGCTCACTGGCGGCGCGGTCAGCCGGCCGAGCCCGTGACCGCGGTCGGCGCCGAGGCCGAGCCGTGCTCGATCGACTCGAGCAGCGCGGAGCAGAACTTCGGCAGGTCGTCCGGCTTGCGGCTCGTCGTGATGTTGCCGTCCTGGACGAGAGCCTCGTCGACCCAGTCGCCGCCGGCGTTGCGGATGTCGGTCTGCAGGCTGGGCCACGACGTGAGCCGGCGGCCCGAGACCACATCGGCCTCGACGAGCGTCCACGGCGCGTGGCAGATCGCGGCGACCGGCTTGCCGGACGCGACGAACTCCTTGATGAACCGGACCGCCTGCTGGTCCTGGCGCAGGGCATCGGGGTTGGCGACGCCGCCGGGCAGCACGAGGGCGTCGTAGTCGTCCACGCTGGCCCCGCCGACCGTCTGGTCGACCTGCTGGGTGTCCGCCTTGTCGAGGTGGTTGAACATCTGCACGGTGCCACTGTCGGGCGCGAGCATGACGGCCTCGTGGCCCGCGTCGGTCACGGCCTTCCACGGCTCCGTGAGCTCGACCTGCTCGACACCTTCGTTGGCGGTGAGGAAGGCAATCTTCTTGGGCATACTCAGCTCCTTCTCGCTGGGGTGGGACCCCACGTCACTACCCAGCGGCGCGGGGGCGTGCACCTTCCAGCGGGAGCGGGCTGGGCGGCATACCCCGTCGTTCGTATGCCGCTGTGCTCAGCGCGCGCCCAGGCGCGCCTTCTCGTCGCCGACCCACAGCGAGACGAGTCCGCCGAAGTGCGCCATGAACTGGTCCTGCTCGTGCGCGGGGTAGGTCGCCTGGACGGTGTCGCGCAGGAGCTTGTCGAACGCGTCGGACTGCACCCACTCGAGCACGGCCTCGTCGAGGTGGCCGAGGTGGCGCGCGCACCAGGCGAAGTAGGCGTCCCGGTCGAGGTAGGCGTCGGCGAGCGCGAGGTAGGCGTCGAGCTTCTCGTCGTCGGTGAGGTCGGCGCGGTCGGCGACCTCGAAGTAGCGGTGCGTCTCGAGGTCCACCCGCGGGCGCCGGCCGGTGACGATGCAGTAGACCGACCAGCGCACGAGCGCCTTGATGGCCCAGGGGAAGTAGTAGTGCAGCGAGGTGACCGCGACGTCGGGGCACGCGTTGGCGTAGTCGATCGGATAGACGTCGTCGCCGGTGACGAGCATCTCCGCGGAGTTGAACTCCCAGCCGAAGAAGGCGTTGACGATGCGGCTGATCGCGGCGGCCTGCTTGCCCGCCTTGGGGGTGAGGAAGTCGTAGGAGACGGCGTAGCGCTGGTGCATCGGCTGGTCGGGCCGGAAGTCCATGACCATCGTCTCCGGCCCGATCGACAGGGCCCGGGCGAAGTGCTCGTAGTCGACCGTGGCCTGCAGGTGCATGAGCATCTCGCCGGACTGGTCGTAGGCCCGCTCGAGGTCCTGCTCGTCGTTGATCCGGGAGACGCCGCGCCAGCCGCCGCCGTCGAACGGCTTCATGTAGAGCGGGTAGCCGAGCTCGTTCGCGATCGCCTTGAGGTCGAAGGGGCGGTTGTAGCGGGCGCTCGTGTAGGCCCAGCGGACGTTGTCGACCGGGTTCTTGTAGGGCACGAGGATCGTCGTGGGCACCTTGAGCCCGAGCCGGATCATCGCGCAGTAGGCGCTGTGCTTCTCCATCGACTGGAACGTGAACGGGCTGTTGAGCAGGTAGGTGCCGTTGACGAGCGCGGCCTTCTTGAGCCACTCCCGCGGGTGGTAGTACCAGTAGGCGAGCCGGTCGATGACCAGACCGGTCCGGACCGGCTGGCGCAGGTCGAACGGCTCGATGGTGAGCCGCTCGCTCGTCACCTCGTGGGTCAGCCCGTCGTCGGTGCGGATCGGTCCCACGAGGCCGAGGACCTGCTCGAAGGCGGTCGGCCAGTCCTCCTCCGCCCCGAGGAGCAGCCCGATGAGGTGGCGCGTCGGCGGGGCTTCGGGGGCCTGCGCTGCCGGGGCCGCCTGCTCGCCGGGGATCACCGTCTCGGTCATCTGCCTCACCTCGTCGTCGATGGAGGGTGGTGGGCCGATCCTCGCAGCCGTGTCAAGGCTCGCTCGTGGTGAGATGGGGCCCGAGGTCGAAGGAGGCGCGGCATGGACTACGGGCAAGACCTGCTCTTCGGGGTGTTCGCGAGCCCGGAGGCGGCGCGGGTCGCCGACACCCTCGAGCTCGCGCAGGTGGCCGACGTCGCCGGGCTCGACCTGTTCACGGTGCAGGACCACCCCTACAACGCGACCCACGCGGACACTTCGACGCTGCTGACCGCCGTGGCGGCCCGCACCAGCTCGATCAGGGTCGCCGCCAACGTCGCGAACCTGCCGCTGCGACCGCCCGTCGTGCTCGCCAAGCAGGTCGCGACCCTCGACCTGCTCAGCAACGGCCGGGCCGAGCTGGGCCTCGGCACGGGTGCCTTCTGGGACGCCATCGAAGCGGCCGGAGGACAGCGTCGCACCCCGGGTGAGGCGGTCGACGCCCTCGTCGAGGCGATCCGCGTCATCCGCGGCGTGTGGGGCCAGGACCCGCAGCGGCCCGGGGCCCGGTCGGTCACCGTCGAGGGCGAGCACTACAGCGTGCGTGGGCTGAGAGCCGGCCCGGCGCCGGCGCATGACGTCGAGATCTGGCTCGGCGCCTACAAGCCGCGGATGCTGAGGGTCACCGCGCGGTACGCCGATGGGTGGCTGCCGAGCCAGGGCTACGCCGACCCGGCGGCCCTGCCGGAGCTGAGCGCCCGGCTCGACGAGGCGGCCCTGAAGGCCGGTCGCGGGCCCGAGCTGATCCGCCGGCTGTACAACGTCTTCGGCCGGTTCGGCACGGGTGCCGGCTTCCTCCAGGGGACGCCACGCGACTGGGCCGAGCAGCTGGCCGAGCTCACCCTCGAGACCGGGACGAGCGCCTTCATCCTCGGCACCGACTCGCCCGACGACGTGCGCCGCTTCGCGGAGGAGGTCGCGCCCGCGGCTCGGGAGCTCGTCGGGGTCGAACGGGCCCGGCGCGCGGCCACGACCGGGAGCGGCGGCGTGTCAGGCGGTGACGCGGGCGTGTCAGGTGGTGACGCGAGCGTGTCAGGCGATGACGCCGGCGTGCCGACCCGCCCGGGCGGCGCGTTCCCGCTGGCGGTCCGGCCGACGCCCGACGACGGCACCCGGCTCTCGGCGTCGCTGCCGTGGCGCGAGGACGATCGCCCGTCCCTGCCCACGCCAGCCGAGGCGACCTACACCGCGCCGCAGCAGGCCCATCCGCAGCACCTGCTCGAGATCCACGACGCCCTGCGGTCCGAGCTGGGCCGGGTGCGCGACGTCGTCGACCAGGTCCGCGACGGGTTGATGTCCGTGGGCCGCGCCCGGTCCGTCATCAACACCATGGCCATGCGCCAGAACAACTGGACCCTCGGCGCGTTCTGCCAGTCCTACTGCCGGATCGTCACCGGGCACCACACCCTCGAGGACCGCAGCGTCTTCACCCACCTGCGCCACGCCGACCCCGCGCTCGGGCCGGTCCTCGACCGGCTCGAGGACGAGCACCACGTCATCGCCGACGTCCTCGACCAGGTCGACGAGGCCCTCGTCGCCCTCGCCGGCGAGGAGGGCTATGGCGCCGCCGGTCTCGCCGCCCTCGACGAGCTGCAGCGGACCATCGACCTGCTCACCGACACGCTCCTGTCCCACCTCGCCTACGAGGAGCGCGAGCTCTTCCACCCGCTGGCCCAGCACGGCCTGAACTGACGACCGGCTCGCCGCAGCCGGCGGGGGCGGTCAGTGGAGCGCGCTCAGGAGCCGGTCGAGCTCGACCCGCATCCCGTCCACCAGTGCGTCGGGGTCGGGGCACAGCTCGCGCACCGTGGTGACGGTGACATGAACGTCCTGGTCGTACGTGATGGCGGCGAAGAAGAGGTGGATCGGCGGGCAGACGACGCCCCGGAGGAAGACGTTCGTGATCCGGCGCGTGGTCAGATAGAGCGGCTCGCGCGGTCCGGCGAGCGTGGAGACGGTGAGGTTCTGGGTCGGCGGGAAGAGCCCGAACGCCCTGGTGCCGGCGAAGGCCATCGCGGCGCTGACGACCCCGGGCAGGAGCAGGTCACCGACGTCGGCGAGGGAGTCCCAGTCGGCGCGGGACCGGGGCAGAGCCTTCTTGGCCGCGGCGGAGCTGGCGTGCACGGCGGCCAGGCGTTCCACGGGCTCGTCGAGGTGCACCGGCAGGTCAACCCACATCGTCGTGAGGTGGTTGCCATAGCTGCCGTCGTTGCCCGGGGCCCGGATGTTGACGGGGCAGGTCGTGCGGATCGGCTTGTCGGGCAGGTCGTCGCGAGCGGACAGGTAGGCGCGCATCGCACCGGTCACGAGGCTGAGCAGGACGTCGTTGATCGTCGTGCCGGGGAGCACCTTCCGCGCCGCCTGCACGTGGTCGAAGGGCAGGCTGAGCGCCGCCATCGACTTGCGCGGGTCGCGCACATGGCGGTTGAACAGCGTCACCGGCGGAGGTGCGGTCAGTGAGGGCAGGTAGCCAGGGAGGCTGGGCGGCTGATCGGATGCGGGATGGGCGAGCCGGTCCACAAGGCGGATTGCAGCGAGGGTGGTCCCGACCAGCCGGCTCGGCACCTCGACGAGGGCGCGACGCAGCAGGGACGGATGTGGACGCCCGACGAGTGCCGCCTGCTCGTGGTCGGGGGACACGGGAGTCGGTGCCCGGTCGAAGAGGAGCTGTTGCAGGGCGAGCAGGCCCATGCCGTCGGTCACCGCATGATGCAGCCGCAGCACGAGGGCCGCGCGCCCGTCGGCCAGTCCCGTGAGGTACCACGCCTCCCAGAGCGGCCTGCCGCGGTCCAGCGGCTCACCAGTGACCTCCAGGACGGCTTCCCACAGGGCCGACAGGTCGCCAGGCTCCGGAACCGCCCGGTGGTGCATGTGCGCGTCCAGGTCGATCGAGTCGGCCTGGGTCCAACGGTCCTCGCCGATGTGCAGCGGGGCCCGGGCCACGACGCGGTTGGCGACCGGCGAGGCGGCCAGGCGTTGAGCGAAGACGGTCCGCACGTCGTCGAAGTCCAGCGGACCCTCCGGCGCCGAGTCCAGGACGTAGATGCCGGCGACGTCCATCGGCCAGCCGCGGCGCTCGAGGCGCAGGAAGATGCTCTCCGTGCTGCGCATCGACGGCATCCGCGTCCTCCCGGTCCGGCAGCCTAGTCGGCCAGCCCATTATGCCGGTCGGACCGGTCGGCCCCGTCGGCCCGGTCGGCCCGCTGTGCCCGGTCGGCCCGGTCGCGCCCGCGCCAAACGGCGGCAAACAGCACGACCGGGGCACGGTGGCCACACCCCGTCAGGGTGCTCTCAGGGTCGGATCAGGGGCGAACCTGAGAGCGGGCTGAGGACGCGAAACCCTAGCGTTCGGAGTGCAATCGCGAGATCCATTCCACTCACTCCACACGGGAGCACTCACACATGTCCAGCTCTGCCTCGCTCGCCGCGCCGACCCAGCGGTCCGAGCAGCGCCAGGCCGCCGCGCGCGTCGTCGGCCTCACCAAGGTCTACGGCTGCGGCGACACCGAGGTCGTGGCCCTCGACCACGTCGACCTCGACCTCGCCGCCGGCGAGTTCACCGCCATCATGGGCCCGTCCGGGTCCGGCAAGTCCACTCTGATGCACTGCGCCGCCGGACTCGACTCCGCGAGCGCCGGCGAGGTCCACATCGGTGACGTCGACATCACCCGGCTCAAGGACAAGGCGCTGACCGCCCTGCGGCGCGACCGGGTCGGCTTCATCTTCCAGGCGTTCAACCTCATCCCGACGCTCACGGCCGAGGAGAACATCCTGCTGCCGCTGTCCATCGCCGGCCGCAAGCCGGACCAGGCGTGGTTCGATCTCGTCGTCGAGACGGTCGGGCTGCGCGATCGCCTCGGCCACCGCCCCAGCGAGCTCTCCGGCGGACAGCAGCAGCGCGTCGCCTGCGCCCGCGCCCTCGTCAGCCGGCCGGAGATCATCTTCGCCGACGAGCCGACCGGCAACCTCGACTCCGCCTCGGGCACCGAGGTGCTCGCGTTCCTGCGGCGCAGCGTCGACGAGTTCGGCCAGACGATCGTCATGGTCACGCACGACCCCGTCGCGGCGAGCCACACGGACCGTGTCGTCTTCCTCGCCGACGGCCGGGTCGTCGACGAGATGCGCGCGCCCACCGCCGAGCGCGTCCTCGAGGCGATGCTCGGCTTCGAGCGCCGGACGGCGGGTGCCTGACCGATGCTCCAGGCCAGTTGGAAGAGCCTCCTGGGCCGCAAGCTGCGGCTGCTGATGAGCGCCTTCGCGATCATCCTCGGCGTCTCGTTCGTCGCCGGGTCCCTCATCTTCACCGACACCATCGGCAAGGCCTTCGACGGGATCACCGACACCGTCGGTGACGTCGTCGTCCGTCCCGCCACGACGAGCGGCATGTTCGACGGCACCGGCTCGTCCCGCACCGTGCCCGGCGACCTCGTCGAGCGGCTCGCCGGCACGACCGGCGCCGCCCGCGCCGACGGCAACGTCAGCGACGAGACGACGTTCGTCGTGTCCAAGGCCGGCAAGCTCGTCGGCGGCCAGGGCGCACCCGGCCTCGGCCTGAACCACAACGAGGCACCGACGTCGTCCGGTGCCCAGCCGCTCACCCTGACCGCCGGCCACTGGCCGGAGCGCAGCGGCGAGGTCGTCCTCGACGTCGCCACCGCCGAGCGCGCCGGCTACCGGGTCGGCGACACCGTCGCCCTCGTCACGAGCGGCGCGCAGCCCAAGGTCAGCGCGACCCTCGTCGGCACCGCGGAGTTCGCCTCCGGCGGCCTCGTCGGCGCCAGCATCACCGTCTTCGACACGAAGACGGCGCAGGCCCTCTACTTCGGCGGCAAGGACGAGTACACCACCGTCACCGTCACCGCGAAGGACGGCGTCAGTGCCGACGAGCTCGCATCGGCGGTGCAGCAGGCGCTGCCGGCCGGCTTCGAGTCGATCACCGGCGCGAAGCTGGCCGAGGAGCAGAAGACGAGCATCAACGAGGCGCTGTCGTTCATCAGCACCTTCCTGCTCATCTTCGCCGGGATCGCCCTGTTCGTCGGGTCGTTCCTGATCATCAACACCTTCTCGATCCTCGTCGCCCAGCGCAGCCGGGAGCTCGCGATGCTCCGGGCGCTCGGTGCCGGCCGGGGCCAGGTGACGCGCTCGGTCCTGTTCGAGGCGTTCGTCGTCGGTCTCGTCGGCTCGACCCTGGGCCTCGCGCTCGGGTTCGGCCTCGCGGTCGGCATCCGTGCGCTCTTCGCGACGCTCGGGCTCGACCTGTCCGAGTCGGCCCTCGTCTTCCAGCCCTCGACCGCCATCGCCGCGTATGCCGTCGGGATGGCCGTCACGATGGTCGCCGCCTACCTGCCCGCGCGCCGGGCCGGCAAGATGCCGCCGGTCGCCGCGATGCGTGACGACGTCGCCATGCCCGAGGGCACCATGCGTTGGCGGGTCGCGATGGGAGCGGTGCTCGTGGCTGCCGGGATCACCGGCGTCGCCGTCGGCGGGTTCGCCGGCGTCGACAACGCCGCCTGGTTCGTCGGGCTCGGCGTCTTCGCCCTCGTCCTCGGCGTCGCGATGACGAGCCCCGTGGCCGGACGACCCGTCATCGCCGCCACCGGCGTGGTCTACCGGCGGCTGTTCGGCACGGTCGGGCACATGGCCGAGCAGAACGCCGTGCGCAACCCGCGCCGCACCGCGGCGACCGCGTCGGCCCTCATGATCGGGCTCACCCTTGTGTCGATGATGTCCGTCTTCGGCGCCTCGGCGAAGGCGAGCATCGACAAGGCGATCGACGCCAGCTTCGCGGCCGACTTCGTCGTCTCGAACGCCATCGGCCAGCCGTTCTCGGCGGCCGTCACCGACGAGGTGGCGCAGGTGCCGGGCGTCGAGGCGGTCAGCCCGCTGCGGATCGTCGACATGCAGTTCAACGGGGGCCGCACGGGCGGCGCCGCCGTCGACCCGCAGTCCTTCCAGCGGGTCGTGCCGATCGACCTCATGGACGGTTCGCTCGCCGGCCTCTCCGGCCGCGCGATCGCGGTCGACGAGAAGTTCGCCGCCGAGCACGACGTCGCGGTCGGCTCGAAGGTCGAGCTGACCGTCGCGGGCCAGGAGGGCAGCTACACCGTGGCGGCGGTCTACCACGACCTCAAGGCGATCAGCCTGCCGATCCTGCTCGGGCTCGAGACAGCGAACGCGGCAGGTGTCCCCCAGCAGGACAGCATGGCCTTCGTCCTGACGGCACCCGGGTCGGACCGGGCCGCGGTCGAGGCCGGGCTCGAGACGGTCGTCGCCGACCTGCCCACCGTGACGGTCAAGGACCAAGCCGCCTTCGCCGAGGAGCAGCGCGGCCCGATCGACCAGATGCTCGCCCTGATCTACGCCCTCCTCGGGCTCGCGGTCGTCATCGCGGTGCTGGGCATCGTCAACACCTTGGCGCTGTCGGTCATCGAGCGGACGCGGGAGATCGGTCTGCTCCGGGCGGTCGGCCTCAGCCGCCGCCAGCTGCGCACGATGCTGCGGCTCGAGTCGGTCGCCATCGCCCTGCTCGGCGCGGTGCTCGGCGTCGGCCTCGGCCTCGTCGGCGGGTGGGCCCTGCAGCGAGCGCTGGCCGGCGACGGCATCGACGTGCTCGCGATCCCGGCGGGGCAGCTTGCGCCGTTCGTCGCCCTGGCCGGCATCGTCGGCGTGCTCGCCGCGCTGTGGCCGGGCCGCCGCGCCGCTCGGCTCGACGTGCTGCGGGCGATCACGACGGACTGACGTTCCGAAAGAGGGAGGCCCCGACCGTGTTGGTCGGGGCCTCTCCCGTTCGGTCGGACGACCACGATCCAGTGGCACGCGCGGGGCTGAGCACGCATTGGCACGCCGCGGCCCGATCGTGGTCGTCCGGAGGAACGTCCGGTATGCCGCTCACCCCGCCCCGCGCCCGCCGCGCGGTCCCGCGGGGGCCGAGTGAGCGGCATACGGGCTCGGGCGTCAGGGGACGGGGACGACGCGTTGGCGCCGGGTGATGTCCGCGCACTCGAGGCACACGGTCTCGGGCACCAGGCCGAGCCGCATCAGGGCACCGAAGAGCTTGCACCCGACACAGAGCCCGAGGACCGCCTCGAGGGCCGGGAAGAGCACCATGACGACGCCGATCGAGACGACGGCGACGAGCAGGCCGGGCACGGCCGACCCGGTGACGACGTCGACGAGCCAGAGGAGGGTCGCGGCGCTGGTCAGGACGGCGCCGATGCCCGCCGCGAAGCGCTTGGGAGCGCCCGGCACGCGGACCGGTGCCCGCCTGACCGCCGGGCGGACCCAGCGCTGCACGAGCCGGGCGACCGGGCTCCAGCGCGGCCCGACGACCGAGCGCAGCACGAAGTCGACGGCCAGCACCGCATAGAGCCACCACTGCTGCGTGGCCAGGGCGATGACACCGATCCCGAGGACGACCGCGGCGATGAGCCGGACGGTGATCTCGTCGACGACGGAGGGGAACCTGCTCACACTCATGGGTCCGATTATGGGCGACATAACGCTTCCTTATCGCACTGGTCCACGATCCGGAAGAGGTGGGCGCTCGGGATGGAGCGGTCGGCGGTGTCGGAGACGGACCCTAGGCTGTCGGCATGGCCCTGCGCATCGGAGCACACGTCGACCAGGAGGACCCCATCGCCGAGGCGAGGGCACGCGGGGCGACGCTCTCGCAGTTCTTCCTCGGCGACCCACAGAGCTACAAGGGCCCGGTCATCCGCTACGCCGGCGGAGCCGAGGCGCTCCGAGCCGACGCGGCGGCCGCCGGGGTCGACCTCTACGTCCACGCGCCCTACCCGATCAACGTTGCGAGCCTCAACAACCGGATCCGCATCCCCGGGCGCAAGCTGCTCCAGCAGCACCTGCTCGCCGCGGCGGAGATCGGCGCCAAGGGGGTCGTCGTGCACGGCGGCCACCTCGGCAAGGACGAGGACGCGGCCAAGGGGTTCGACAACTGGCGCAAGTGCGTCGACGGGCTCGACATGCCCGTGCCGCTCCTCATCGAGAACACCGCCGGCGGCGACAACGCCATGGCGCGCCGGCTCGAGGCGATCGCGCGGCTCTGGGACGCGATCGGGGAGGCCGAGGGCGGCGACACCGTCGGCTTCTGCCTCGACACGTGCCACGCCTTCGCGGGCGGCAACGACCTCACGACGGTCGTCGACAGGGTCCGGGCCATCACGGGCCGGGTCGACCTCATCCACGCCAACGACTCACGCGACGCGTTCGACTCCGGGGCCGACCGGCACACGAACTTCGGCCACGGCACCCTCGACGGCGACGAGGTGGTGGCGCTCGTGCGGGCCGCCGACGCGCCGGTCGTCTGCGAGACGCCGGGCGGCGTCGACGGGCAGAAGGCCGACATCGACTGGCTCCGCTCCCAGCTCGGCTGACACCTCTCCCCCGGCCGCGGCGGCTCAGAGGGTGGGGGGCCCCGGGACCTCACTGGTCTGGGGCAGCCGGGGCCTCACTGGTCCGGGACGGCCGGGG
>NZ_AWQS01000097.1 GCF_000576575.1 Intrasporangium chromatireducens Q5-1 | reverse complement strand
GGTGTGGAAGCTCGGGCAGTGCTCGCAGATGTTCGCGTAGCTGCACGGGCCCTGGGCTGGCGCGCGGAGGCAGTAGCCGCCGGCGAGGGCGGTCTTGACCGTCGGGGTGGCGCGCCAGTCCTCGCTCAGGCTTGAGGTCTCTTGGTCCGGGTTGGGCAGGGCGCCGATGGACTGTTTGGCCAGGTCCAACGCGCGCTCGTACTCGGCCCGGACGGTGGTGTCGAATAGGTGCCCGTAGCGCAGGCTCATCTCGGCGGATACGTGTCCGAGGATGGCCATCAGGGCCTGCAAGGAGACGCCCGCGTTGACCAGCGCGGTGGCGTAGGTGTGGCGCAGCTGGTGGGGGGTGACGTGCCCGATGCCGGCGCTTTTGGCGGCGCGGTCGAGCTCCTTGCGCAGCCGGGCTTGACCGATGCGGTGGCCGTGGGCGGTGAAGAGGAAGTCCGCGGGCCGCCTGGTGCGCGGGTGCGGGATCGGGCGTCCGGGGCTGCGGTGGGCGGTGATCCGGTCAATCAGCGTGAGGATCTGCGCGTCGATGGGGACCATGCGTTCCGTGTCGAGCTTGCCGAGTGGGACCTTGAGCCAGGACCCGGAGCCGGGCAGGTCGATGACGGCGTCGAGCTCGAGGTCGAGCAGTTCCCCGATCCGCAGCCCGCAGGCGCGTTGGAGCAGAAGCGCGTCGGCGGCGAGCCGGTGCGGGGAGGCCTCGAGCGCTTCGGTCAGGCGCCGGTCGGCGTCGGGGGGCAGGAACCGGGGCAGGGGTTGGGGCAGGCGGGGGTTGTCGGAGGGGAACATCAGCCGCCGGGTGGGTGCCTCGGGCCAGCCCCACTCGGTGATCTCGGTCAGGAAGTTCGCCACGGCCAGGATCCGGCGGGCCTGTTCCGGGACGGACAGGATCCCACCGGACTTCGTGTTCGCCGTGGTGCTCAGGCTGGCCATCCACGGCTCGATGTGCCGGCACCGGTCCAGCGTCGCGGGGATCGCGTCCGGGTCGGTGTCGGCCAGGTAGGCGCCGAACGCGGCCAGCCTGGTCGCCAGCGAGGAGACGGTCGCCGGGCGGCAGGTGACGGACTTGTGCTGCAGGTAGCGCACCAGGATGGCGTGCATCGGTTCGGGCACGTGCGCGAGGCGGCGAGCGAACGGCCAGCGCTGCTCGAACGGCTCGGGCAGCGCGGGCAGCACTGCGAGGTGGTACAGCACGGTCTTGGCGCCGGTGGCGGTGGCCCGGTAGTGCTTCCAGGTGCGCCCGGTCGCGGCCTGCCGGGCGGTGCCGGCAGCGGCGAGGGCCTCGAAGTCGTCGTGGGTCAGGTCGGTCAGGCGCTTACCCGTGGCGAACAGCACCCGCGCGATCACCTGCGAGGCCATCGCGGAGGCGACCCTCTGGCTGTACCCGCAGCCACGGGCCGCGGTGATGAAGTTGTCGAGGTCCTGCCCGATGACGGTGCCAGGCACGTCGCGCCAGAGCGAGGAGAACTTGCGGTGCACCAGGTAGTCCCAGCTCGGGTGGAGCCGGCCGGTGACGAGCAGGAACGTGATGAACGGGCGGGTACCGCTGTTCGCGGACAGCTGCACCGTCAGCGGTTCCTGCTCCCAGCCGCGCACGGCTGGCCAGCACCGCAGGAACGTCTTGGCCCAGTACGTGAAGGCGGTGTTGCCTCGCCCGGTCCGCGCCTGGTGGTCGTGGTAGGCGGCGAGCACCTCGGCAGGTGACTCATCTCGCGGGTCAACGAGTTTGGTGTTGACGGCTGCGCGCGGCATCGTATTCGGCTTTCACGTGAGTCGGGGCGAGGTGGATGTAGCGGGCGGTGGTGTCCACGTGCGCGTGCCCGAGCAGGGCCTGCATCACGGCCAGGTCCACGCCGGCCTCGGCCAGCGCGGTGCCGAAGGTGTGCCGCAGCGCATGCGGTGCCCCGGCCGGGACCCCCGAAGTGGCCCGGTGGTAGCGAAAGACGGTCCGCAGGCCGGCCGGGGTCAGCGGCCGCCCCGTCGTAGGCCCCTTCGCCACGAGGAACAGGGCCGTCGCGTCGCTGTCCGGGCGCTCGGTCAGCAGGTACGCGTTCAGGACAGCGGCGACGTCCCCGTCCAGCGGGACGCGGCGGTCCTTGCCGCCCTTGCCGTGCACGCTCAGCCAACGCCCGCCGATGTCGACATCCGCGACCGCCAGGGAGAGGACCTCGCAGGAACGCAGCCCGCAGTAGAGCATCAGCCCGGCCATGGCCAGGTCCCGACGGGTGCGTAGCCCGCCGAGCAAGCGGGTCACCTCCCCGGCGTCCAGTGCCCGCGGCAACCGCCGCGGAGTACGCACCCGGAGCCTCGAGCGGGGCGCCGGCCGGCGCTTCGTGTGCGCGAGCAGCCCGGACCGTTCACCTTGGGCGAACCACGACGAGGGGCGCCCCTTCGGGATGGGGGACGAGCGGCTCGAGTCGCTCATCGCCAGATACTCGTACAGGCCGCTCACCGCGGCCAGGCGAAGGTTGACCGACGCCGGCGCGAGCCGGTCCCGGCGCTGTCCGTTCAAGTCGAGCACGTTCGGTCCGGGACGGCCCCTGATGGTCTCCTGCTGGCAGGCGGCGAGGAAGTCGAGCACGTCGCTGGTGACCACCCGCTCGACGATCAACCCCGCCGAGGTGAGCCACCGCGCGAACGCGAGCAGCCCGTACCCGTACGTGCGCACCGTCCGCGGCGAGTAGTTCCGATCAGCCAGATAGCCCAGGTACGCGTTCATCGCTGACAGCAGCTCGGGCTCCGAGCCGGTCAGCCGCCACCGTCGCCTGTCGTTGGGATCCGGCACGAGAGCCATCCCGCCCATGCCCTCAGGCCTACCCCCGAGCGGGACCGACTTCCAGCACCCTCAATGCGATCCATACCACCCGCCAGCTCAGGCAGCCAGCCCCCACAAGGCCGATTAGCCGGTTAACAGGCAGTCGCCGACCGAGCCGATTGAGGCCGCGATCTTCTCCAGGTCGAGCCGCTCGGTCAGCCGGATCGAGGTGTACTGCGACCCGGCGTCGGAGTGATGGACCAGCTCGCCGGCCACGACCGGGTGCCCGTCCCGCTCGCGCTGCCACAGCGCCATGCGCAGCGGGATCATGACCAGGTCGGTCTGCTTGCTCATCGAGGCGTGCCAGGCGACGATCCGCCTCGAGTACACGTCGAGGATGAACGCGACGTACACGAACCCGGCCCAGGTCCGGACGTAGGTGAAGTCGGTCACCCACACGCGGTTCGGGGCCGAGGCGGTGAAGTCCCGGTTCAGCAGGTCCCCGGCCCGCGTGCCGTCCTTGGCCGGGATCGTGGTGCGGACCGCCTTGCCTCGACGAATCCCCTTGTGTCCCATAGCGTTCAGGCAACGTGCGACGGTGCAGGACGCCACCTGCGAGTGGCCGTTCGCGCGTAGCCACGCGAGCACCTTGCGCCGCCCGTACAGCGACTCCGCGCTGGCACGCCACGCCCCGGTGCGCTCGTCACGGACGTGGAACAGGTCCCAGATCTCGTTCATCAGGTACGCGTCCTCGACGTCGCGCGGCGAGGGCTGTGCCGCCTTCCAGTCCCGGTAGGTGCGCGCGGCGACCTGGCAGCCCTGCTCGCGCAGGACCCGACAGACCGACTCGACCGCGTGGCCCCTCGGCTCTCATCTCGTCGATGAAGCCCATGATCATCGCCCTCGGGGGTCGAGCTCCCCCGCGAAGAAAACCGCTGCCCGCCGGAGCACTTCGTTGTCCTCCTCGAGCCGGCGCACCTTCGCCTTGAGCGTCCGGATCTCCTCACGCTCGACCGTGCTGACGCCGTCCTTGTTGCCTTGGTCGACCTCGTCGCGCCGGTACCAGCCGCGCAGCGTGTCCTTCGAGATGCCCAGCCGCGAGCTCGCCGCCGAGCAGGCCTTGGTGACCGAGCCGTACTCCTGCAGCTCCTCCCGGATCAACCGCAACGCCCGGTTCTTCTCCTCGGACGTGTAGTGCTTTCCCATGTCCCGCATCCTTCCTGATCGGAATCGATGCGGCGGGAAACCCGTGCCGCTTCAGCGAGAAGATCCGCGCACCAGATCAGGCGGTCTCCCCCACTGGCGGCGGCGTGTGAGGCGACGTGCACCGCGGTATCCGCCCAGTCGAGCACCGCGACCAGCAGATCTCCCAACCGCAGCCAATCCGCCCTTTCGAGGAGAGTCTCGACGTCGGGACTCCTGCCGTTGTGGATGCCAGGCAACAAAGACCAGTGCAGGTCCAACAGCCCCCCTGTTGGCGTGGAGAGACGGAGCTCATGTACACCTTGCCGCTGCAAAAGAGGCCAGTTCACGTCCAGGACGTCCAGACCCTTCGCCTCGAGAGCCAGGATGGCACCCCGCAGGTCGGTGGGCCGCACTACGACATCGAGGTCTAGATATGACCGCAACTGGGGATGGTCATGGTAAGCCTCGGCCAGGACAGGTCCCTTCACAACGATGTACGGCACGTTTGCAGAACCCAGGGCACCATCGATGACGCCGAGGTCCCACATCGCGCGTTGATGGCGCGCCGATGTCGCACGCACGTCGTCCTCCACCCCGTCCACCCGCCAACCTGTCGAACGAGCCCTCTTTCGAACCCATCCGGATACACCGTGGCAGCGTGCAGCGCCTGCCAAGTCCCGTGGCACCATGGCAGGCTGGCCATCCCAGGTTCCGGGGCGGGCCCCCGGCACCACAGCATCGATCAACCAGTCTCCGGTGACTTTGGTGTATCGCATACAAAGACCTAGGCGGACGGCCTGCCGAGTGCCTGATAGTTCCAGCCGGCCGCCCGCCAACGAGCGGCATCGAGCCGGTTTCGAGCATCAATGACGTTCGGCCGCCTCACCAGGCGCACCAGGTCCGACGGGTCGAGCCGCAGGTATTCCTGCCACTCAGTCAGGTGAAGGACGACGTCCGCACCAGCACAGGCGCCGACCACCGAGTCCGCGTAGCTCAACTCGGGCGCCACGGCCTTCGCCGAAGCTGCCGCCTTCGGGTCGTGCACCGCGACATGGGCACCGAGCCGGCGTACCTGCTGCGCGACGTCGAGAGCCGGGGAGTCTCGGATGTCGTCGCTCTCCGGTTTGAATGCAGCCCCGAGCACGGCGACCCGCCTGCCCTCCAGAGCACCTCCACAGGCCTTGAGCGCGAGCTCCACCACGCGTGCCCGCCGTCGTGTGTTGACATCGTCGACCGCGGCCAGGAAGTCAAGCGTGTGAGCTGTGCCCAACTCCTCGGCCCGGGCACGAAAGGCCCTGATGTCCTTGGGCAGGCAGCCACCACCAAAGCCCAAGCCAGAGCTGAGGAAGCGTTGGCCGATACGGTCGTCACGTCCTATCGCATCGGCCAGCTTAACCACATCGCCACCGACCGCCTCGCAGATCTCGGCCATCGCATTGATGAACGAAATCTTCGTTGCCAGAAACGAGTTGGCTGCCACCTTGACGAGTTCGGCCGTCGCCCAATCCATGACGAGGCGCACGACTCCGTTGTCCAACTGGGCGCCATACACTTCGTCGAGGAGCGCGACATCCTCCTCGGCGCCGCCTTCTGCAACGCCATAGACGAGCCGGTCCGGGTGCCTGGTGTCATGGATCGCGAAACCTTCCCGCAGGAACTCCGGGTTCCACATGAGCCGTACCGGTCGCTCCAGGGTCTCTTGGAGGATCGATGCCAGCCGTGCGGCTGTCCCAACCGGAACGGTTGACTTGCCGACGACAAGACTCTCCGGGTGCATGACTCCTGCCAACGCCGTCGCCGCCCCGAACAGGTATGACGTCTCCGCCGCCAGGGCGCCGTGTCGTTGAGGAGTACCAACGCAGATGAAGTGGACGTCGCACGCCGCAACTTCCTCGACGTTCGTGGTGAACCGGAGTCGACCAGTGCGCAGGACCTGAGTCAGCAACTGGGCCAACCCGGGCTCATAGAAGGGCGGGTCGCACGCGGAGAGGCCCGATACCCGAGCAGCATCAGTGTCCACTGCCGTCACCTCGTGCCCCTCTGACGCGAGCACGGCTGCGTGAACAGCACCCAGGTAACCAGCCCCGATGACGGAGATCTTTCTCATCGCCCTACCCCTCTCAGGCTTCGTCCACCTCACCTGCGCCCCTGGCGGGACCGGTGCCATCGACGAGTTTCTGTGGCGGCCCCCCAGGTCGTCCGCCGTAGAGTCAACTTATTGGGAATACGGCGAATCCGCCTGCAAACAATGAGAAGTGCGCGGACGGAACACTACATAAAGGACAATTCCTCAACGCGCGTGGAACCGCTGCTGGGTGTCCACGAGCCCTAGCGACACGAGCGACTCCACCGCATCAGCCGCATCGCCCAGCACGAATGGCAGCTCCCTGCGCTCCGTCGCCGAGAAGTCGCGCAGCACGTAGTCGGCGGGGTCCATCCGTCCCGGCGGCCGACCGATGCCGACCCGCACCCGCAGGTAGTCCTTCGTCCCCACCGACTTCGTGATTGAACGCAGTCCGTTGTGGCCGCCCTCTCCCCCGCCACGCTTCAGCCGGATGACACCAGCAGGGATGTCGAGCTCGTCGTGGACGACGATCAATCGCTCCACGTCCACCGAGTAGAACTTCAGCAGCGCCGACACCGGCCCACCCGACTCGTTCATGTAGCTGCTCGGCACCGCGACGACACACCGTGGTCCCGGCACGCCGCCGGGCCCCATCCCGAGCCGCAGCTCACACACCGACGCGCGCGCCTTGTGCGCCTTGAAGGAGCCGCCGCCGTGCCGCGCAACGAGCTCGGCGGCGACCATGGCGCCGACGTTGTGGCGGTTGCCCGCGTACTTGGGGCCCGGGTTGCCCAGTCCGATCACGAGCCAAGTGTCCACGGGTGATCAGTATGCCGTTCAGCTCACGGGACGACGAAGGGGCCCGGCATGCGCCGGGCCCCTTCCACACCGACAGCGAGGGCGTCAGCCCTCGGTGGACTCGGTGGCCTCGGCGGCCTCCTCGGTCTGCACCTCGGCGGCCGACTCCTCGTGCTCGATGCCGACCTCGGCCTCGGCCTCGGCGAGCTCCTCCTCGAGGGCCTCTGCGGAGACCTGTGCCGTGACGTTGACGACCAGTGCCTCGGGGTCCGTGACGAGCTCGGCACCCTCGGGCAGTTCCACGGCAGCCGCGAGGATCTGCGTGCCGGCCTCGAGGCCCTCGACGGAGACGACGACCCGCTCGGGGATGTGCGTCGCCTCGACGGCGAGCTCGAGGGTCTGCAGGTCGAGCGTGACGAGGGTGTCCGGACCGGCGTCGCCCTCGACGTGGACGGGCACCTCGACGTTGACCTTCTCGCCGCGGCGGACGACGACGAGGTCGATGTGCTCGATGACCGGCTTGATCGGGTCGCGCTGGACGTCCTTGGCGAGGACGAGCGTGCTGTTGCCCTCGAGCTCGATGCTGAGCAGGGCGTTGGCGGTCTTGAGGGCGAGCATCGTCGCGTGGCCCGGCAGGGCGACGTGGACGGGCTCGGTGCCGTGGCCGTAGATGACGGCGGGGATCTGGTGCGCGCGACGCAGCTTGCGGGCGGCACCCTTGCCGAACTGGGTGCGGCGCTCGGCGGTCAGCTTGATCTCAGACATGGGGAAGCGTCTCTCTCGTCTGTCGGTTGGGGCGGTGGGCCTCGACGTGGGACGCGGCACGGAAGGACGCCGTGGCATGCCGGAGGGGCGACCACCGCGTCGATCACGGACGGAACCCGTGCTCCGTCCCTCGCCGAGGCAACTCGACCGATGTTACCCGCCGGGCGCGGGGAGCACGAAATCGCCACCAGGGACGAGTCACCACCGCTTCCGTGGCCACGCATCCGCAGCGCTCACCCCGGCTCGAGCGGGCGCGCCGGGACTCCGGCCCACGTCTCCGCCGGCGGCACGTCGCGCACGACGACCGAACCCATCCCGATGAGGCTCGCAGCGCCGATGGACAGCCCCTCCCGCACCGACGCGGCCATCCCGACGTACGCCGCCCGCCCGACGACGACCGCCCCACCGAGGACGACGCCAGCACACAGGGTGGCGAAGGGCTCGATCCGGTCGTCGTGGGTCAGGACGACGTTCGGCATCACGACGACGTGCTCCCCGACCACGACCTGCGCGGTCGCGACGACGCCGGCCAGGATGACCGACCCGGGCCGAACGACCGTGTCCGGCGCGAGCGTCGCTCCGGGGTGGATGATCGTCGTGTACCGCTCCGCCTCGACGCCATGGTCGGCCAGGCGGTGCACCAGCCGTTCCCGCACCGCACCCTTTCCCGCGCAGACGACGAGCTCGGCGTCCGGGTAGCGGTCGACGTCGTCGATGCAGTCCACGACCGGCAGCTCGGGCGCCACCCGATGCCCCACGAGCGCCTCCGAGTCGTCGAGGCAGCCGACCACCTCGCGGCCGGCGGCGCGGGCGGCGGCCGCCGCTTCTCGCGCCAGCCCGCTTGCGGCGACGAGCAGGACGGGAGCACCGGAGGTCGCACGGTCGGCCACTCCTCGACGCTACCCGGCGAGGCCACCTCGCGCGGTGGGTTGCGGCACTTCATCCGTATGCCGCTCAGCTCGCTCGGCGGCCACGGCGCGCACCTCGTCGGCGCGCACCGCGACGAGGCCGGCGACGATCAGCACACCACCGAGCAGCTGGACCGGCACGGGCAGCTCGCCGAGGACGAGCCAGGCGAACAGGACGGCGAACAGCACCTCCGTGAGGGCGACGAACGAGGAGACCTTGGCACCCAGCATCCGGACCGCTGCGATGCCCGCGACGTAGGCGAAGGCCGCGGCCACCAGGGACACGACGAGGATCGGCACCCACCACGGCACGGCTGATGCGCCGATGGTGACGGTCGCAGCCCCCGTCGTCAGGTCAAGGACGCCCGTGAGACCGGCAGCTCCGAGGACGGCTGCACCGACGATGAGACCGCCGCCCGCCAGGGCCATTGGCGGAAGGGCATCCTCGGTATGACCGGCGAGCAGGAAGTAGAGCACGAGGCACACCGCCGCCACCAGCCCCCACGCGACACCGACCAGGCTGATGCGGGCCCCGTTGGTGAGGTCGAGCACGAGCACGAGACCGACCAGGGCGAGGACGACGCCGACCAGGGTGAGTCGGCGCGGCGTCTGACGATGGCGCAGCCACAGCCAGCCCACGATGAGGACCGGGGCGAGGTACTCGAGCAGGAGGGCCACGCCCACGGACAGGTGCGAGACGGCGTTGAAGTAGGCGAGCTGGCAACCGGCGACGCCGGTGAGCCCGTAGCCGACGACGAGGGGCGCATTCCGGCGGAGCGTGTACCAGCGGCCGCGGAGGCTGAGGACGGTCGGGACGAGCAGGACGAGGGCCGCGATCCCGATGCGCAGGGTGACGATCGCGCCCGGCGACCAGCCGCCGAGCAACAGGCTCTTCGCGAACGCACCGGAGGTGCCGAAGGCCGCGGCCGAGGAGAGCGCGATCCCGAGACCGACGGCGGGATGACGCTGGGACACGGCCCGCTCCCGTCATGAGCAAAACGGATTACACTCATGACGGTACTCAGGTGGAGCGTCAGGAGTCAACGTGGTTTTTGCCCATGACACGGAGGCGGCTCTGGAGTTTGTCGTCGCCCTCGTCAACAGCGCGACGGCGGGCCCCGGCGGGACCGATGTCCTCTCGACGCCCGCAGACCTCGACGGGCTCCTCGACGACGGTGCCTGGACCGGCAGCCGCACCCACGACGAGGTCGAGGTCGAGTCGATGCGCGCGCTCCGCCCCCGCCTGCGTCAGCTCTGGACGGCGAGCGAGGACGACGCCGTCGCCCAGGTCAACGACGTGCTGCGGCAGGCCCGGGCGCTGCCCCAGCTGGTCCGCCACGACGACTGGGACTGGCACCTGCACGCCACTGCTCCGGAGGCGCCCCTCGCAACGCGAGCGGCGGTCGAGGCGGCGATGGCTCTCGTCGACGTCATCCGTGCCGGCGAGCTGGACCGGCTCCGGGTCTGCGAAGCAGACGACTGCGACGACATCGTGCTCGACCTGTCCCGCAACCGCTCCCGGCGCTACTGCGAAGGCGGGTGCGCAGCGAGAGCCCACTCAGCGGCATACCGCGCCCGGAAGTCCGAGCTGGCGCGCTAGTCCTCGCCCGCCAGAGGCGACCCGAGCCGCGCGAGGAACCAGTCCCGCGCCAGCGCCGCGGCGCTCTCGAGGGTGCCCGGCTCCTCGAAGAGGTGCGTCGCACCCGGCACGACTGCGAGCCGGGACTCGCATCGCAGCAGCCGTTGCGCCCCCTGGTTGAGCTCGAGGACGACGTCGTCCGCGCCCCCGACGATCAGCAGCGTCGGGGCTCGCACCGCCGAGAGGTGCTGCGCGGCCAGGTCGGGTCGGCCGCCCCGGGACACGACGGGCAGCACGCCGCTGTCCGGTGCCGCGGCCGCCCACAGGGCCGCACCCGCCCCGGTGCTCGCGCCGAAGTAGCCGAGCCGCAGGTCCGCGAGGGCCGGCTCCGCGCGGACCCAGGCCGTCACGTCGCCGAGCCGTCGAGCGAGCAGCTCGATGTCGAAGACGTTCCTCCGGTCCGCCTCCTCCTCATGTGTGAGCAGGTCGAACAGCAAGGTGCCGAGGCCGGCCCGGTTGAGCACACCGGCGACGTACTGGTTGCGTGGGCTGTGCCGGCTGCTGCCGCTGCCGTGCGCGAAGATGACGAGCCCACGGGCGCCGTCGGGCACGGTCAGGTGGCCGCCGACCACGACGCCCCCGACCTGGACCCGCACCTCCCGGTCCACCGACTCCTCGCCGTGAGCGTTCGTCCCGACCCCCTTCGAGGCATGACGCTAGACGCAACGCCGGGGCCGACCCAGGGCCCAAGGTCCCTCGGGCCTCCCGATGTCAACCACGTCGAGGGGCCACGTCCCGACGCGGCTCAGCTGAGCGGCATACCTCTTATGCCCTGCCGTCGAAGAGGCTCGTGACCGAGCCGTCCTCGAAGACCTCGCGGATCGCCCGCGACACGAGCGGTGCGATCGAGAGCACCGTGAGCTTGTCGAAGCGCCGGGCCTCGGGGATCGGCAGGGTGTTCGTCACGACCACCTCGTCCACCTTGCAGGCGCGGAGGCGGTCGACGGCCGGGCCGGAGAGGATCGCGTGGGTCGCGGCGATGATGACCGAGGCGGCCCCCTCGGCCATGAGCGCGTCGGCCGCCTTGGTGATGGTGCCGGCCGTGTCGATCATGTCGTCGACGAGGATGCAGACGCGGCCCTTGATCTCGCCGACGACGCGGTTGGCGACGACCTCGTTGGGCCGGTTGATGTCGCGAGTCTTGTGGATGAAGGCCAGTGGGGCGCCGCCGAGCCGGTTGGACCAGTCCTCGGCGACCTTGATCCGGCCGGCGTCCGGCGAGACGACGGACAGGTCGAGGTGGCCGTACTTCTCGGCGACGTAGTCGGACAGGATCGGCATCGCCATGAGGTGGTCGACCGGCCCGTCGAAGAAGCCCTGGATCTGGGCCGTGTGCAGGTCGATCGCCATGAGCCGGTCGGCGCCCGCCGTCTTGAACAGGTCGGCCATGAGCCGGGCCGAGATGGGCTCACGGCCCCGGTGCTTCTTGTCCTGCCGGGCATAGCCGTAGAAGGGCAGCACGACGGTGATCCGCTTGGCCGACGCCCGCTTCAGCGCGTCGACCATGATGAGCTGCTCCATGATCCACTCGTTGATCGGCGAGGTGTGGCTCTGGATGACGAACGCGTCGCAGCCGCGGACCGACTCTTCGTAGCGGACATAAATCTCGCCGTTCGCGAAGTCGTAGGCCGACGTCGGCACCAGCTCAGTGCCGAGCTCGTCGGCGACCTCCTGGGCGAGCTGGGGATGCGCCCGACCCGAGAACACCATGAGGTGCTTCTCGGTCGTCTTGTTGATGCCGGTCATCGGGCGTCCTTCGTCTCGGTCGCCTGCGGGGTGGTCGGGGTGGCGCCGTCGGGCGGGTCGAGGCGGTCACCCTCGCGCACCGCGCCCTCCTCGGTCGCGAGCGCCTCCTCGGCGTCGGCCGCGGCCGCGGCCTGGGCGGCCTTCTCGGTCTTGGTCCCGGAGCGCCGACGGGCGACCCAGCCGTCGATGTTGCGCTGCTGCGCCCGCGTCACCGCGAGCTGGCCGGGCCCGACGTCGCTGACGACCGCCGAGCCGGCTGCGACGTAGCTGCCCGCGCCGATCGTCTTCGGCGCGACGATGACCGAGTTGCTGCCGACGAAGCTCCAAGCGCCGACATGGGTGTGCGACTTCGTCAGCCCGTCGAAGTTGGCGAAGATCGTGCCGGCGCCGATGTTCGCGCCCTCCCCGATCGTCGCGTCGCCGCAGTAGGTCAGGTGCGGGACCTTCGCCTCGGGGCCGATGTCGGCGTTCTTCGTCTCGACGAACCCGCCGATCTTGCCCTTGGCGCCGAGCTTCGTGCCGGGGCGCAGGAAGGAGAAGGGCCCGACGCTCGCGCCCGGCCCGATCTCGGCGAGCTCCGCCTGGGTCCGTATGACGCTCGCGCCGTCCCCGACCTCGGTGTCCTTGAGCGTCGTGTCGGGTCCGATGGTGCACTCCGCGCCGATCGTCGTCGCGCCGAGCAGCTGCGTGTTCGGCTGGATGACGCTGTCCTGGCCGATGGTGACGTCGGCGTCGATCCACGTCGTGGCCGGGTCGACGACGATCGCGCCCTGCCGCATGGCCTGCTCGACGAGGCGGCGGTTCAGCTCCGCACCGAGGCGGGCGAGCTGGACCTTGTCGTTGACGCCCTCGGTCTGCCAGAGGTCCTCGACGAGGTATGGCGTCACGCGCAGTCCGCGGGTGCGCGCGATGCCGACGACGTCGGTGAGGTACTTCTCGCCCTGCGCGTTGTCCGTGCCGACCTCGGCGAGCGCCTCGCGCAGGACCGCCACGTCGAAGGCGTAGATCCCGGAGTTGACCTCGCGGATCGCCCGCTGCTGCTCGGTCGCGTCCTTCTGCTCGACGATGGCAGCGACGCCACCGTCGGGGTCGCGCAGGACCCGTCCGTAGCCGGTCGGGTCCTCGAGCGTCGCGGTGATGAGGGTCACCGAGCTCTGCGACTGCTCATGGTCGGCGAGCAGTCCGCGCAGCACATCAGCAGTCAGCAGGGGGACGTCGCCGTACGTGACGAGGACGGTGCCACTGAGGTTCTCGGGGAGTGCGTGGAGCGCGCACTCGACCGCGCGCCCCGTCCCCGCGGTCTCGTCCTGGTCGACGATGATCGCGTCGGGGTCGACCTGCTCCACGTGGCTCGCGACGCGGTCGCGCTGGTGCCGGATGACGACCGCCAGGTGCTCCGGCTCGGTGCCACGGGCAGCACTGATGGCGTGCGCGACGAGACTGCGGCCGCCGATCGTGTGAAGCACTTTGGGGGTCTTGGACTTCATGCGTGTGCCCTCGCCTGCAGCGAGGACGATCACGGCGGCAGGCCGTAGATCGCTCACGGGTCGCAGCTCCTCCTGGTTGGTGACGCCGCTTGGCAGGCTCGGCCCCCGGCGCCGGAGCCATGCTACTGCCTGCCCAGCGGACAGACCGCTGGCCCTGACGCACCTGTCGCAACGCGACAAGCGGGCCAGCGCACTTGGGAGGCTCGACTAGAAGCTGTAGGTGGCGACCGTGGTCCTGACGACCCCAGAAGGAGTGCGGATCGAGGCAATGAGCCGGTCCGTTCCCGTGGTCGGCAGGACCGACGGGCTCCGGTAACTGACCGTGATCTTCGTCTTCGTGTGTGTCAGGAACTGCTTGGGCGTCGCGTTCAACCCGGTTCCAGCCGGCGCATCTGCGTACCCGCTCACCGACGCCGTGGCGCCGCCACTGGACTCCAGCGACAACAGAACCGTCGCTCCGGCGAGCTGGGCACCCGCTGCATCGCGCGGCGTGACGGTGATAGTCACCGTCGCCTTCGGCTTCAGGCTGCCGCTTGCCGCGATCGGGATGGGGGCAAGGTCCACGTGATCCGGCGCCCCGAACGAATAGCCATGGAAGGACGAGGTGTTGTAGAAGGCGTCGCTCGTGTCCTTCACCGAGATGAGGTCCATACCCGAGCTCGGAAGACTCGCGGGGGTGGCGTAGACGATCCGCAGTCCGCCGTGTGCATCGGAGATGAAGCATTGGTACTTGCTCGTCAGCGCAACGCTTCCCACGAAGGCATTGCCCCCTCCGGCTGACTCCCGGGCGAAGTTGACGCACACCTGGGCGCCCGATACGGGTTGCCAGTTTGCGTCCAATGAGCTCACGGTGACGGGAACGCTCGCCGACGGGCCGAGCGAGCCGGGCGCCGCCATGGGCTCGGGCACGAAGCTGTAGTGCAAGGTGGGCGTGAAGTAGTAGAGGCTCCGGGCTTGCGAAGTTGCGGAGGAGGCCGCATTCGATGCCGTGAGCACATCGTGACCACCGAGCGGCAACTTCGGTGGCGTCCGATAGGTCACCACAACCTGCCCGTTGCCGTCGGCGACGAATGGCGCGAACCCGGATCCGATCGGCGCCCCACTGACGTCGGCGGTGCCACCCCCAGTCGTCGTCTGCAGCTTGGCGTAGATGGTGCCCCCGGCCGCAGGCCGCCCACCCCCGTCGAGAGCCGTGATGACGACTGAGGCGCTGCCGTCGGCGGGAAGCGATGCCGTGGCGGCGATCCGCGAGGCAGCGGTGACCTTGGCCACTGCTGACGTCCCGCTCGGGCTTGGCGTTGTGGTGG
>NZ_AWQS01000096.1 GCF_000576575.1 Intrasporangium chromatireducens Q5-1 | reverse complement strand
CTGAAATGCTCCCACCATGCGATGCCGACCCGAGCTCGCATCGGCATGCCCGTGGAACAACCACCGGTCGACAGGCGGCGAATAGACGCACTTCCGCGACCGCGATGAGATCCGCTTGGCTCGTGGTCTGACCAGCGGACCGGAGCGTGGCGCCGCTCTCAGGGTTCGGTTGGCGATCCACCCATACCGACGTACACTTTCCTGTACAGGAGGAGGCGATGATGAAGACGATGAGCTACACGGAATCCCGGGCCCGCTACGCCGAGGTACTCGACGGCGTGGCCAACGACCGCGAGGAGGTCATCATCACCCGGGCGGGACATGAGCCCGTAGTCATCGTCTCCCTCGAGGACTACGAGTCCCTCCGGGAGACGGCCTACCTGATGCGCTCACCCGCCAACGCCCGACGCCTCCTCGACGCGATGGAGCGTCTGGAGGCTGGCCGCGGTAAGGGTCATGACCTGATCGAGACCGACTGACGTGCTGCTCGTCTGGGACGAGAACGCGTGGGAGGACTACCTCTGGTGGCAAGCGCAAGACCGCAGGGTCCTGAAGAGGATCAACCTGCTGCTCGCAGACATCCAACGCAACGGCAACGAGGGCATCGGCAAGCCGGAAGCGCTCAAGCATGACTTCGCGGGCTACTGGTCCAGACGCATCACCGATGAGCACCGCCTCGTGTACAAAGTCGTCGACGACGAGGTCAGGATCGCCGCCTGTCGCTACCACTACGGATAGCGCGACGCCTTGCGGGTGGACACGCCCTGCGACAGCAGGGCGGAGCGGGCTATCACAGCGGGGGCATTCGGCCTGTGCGCGTAGCCTCAGACGGTGTCCACCAAGCCAGAGCGACGGGCCGCCCGCGAAGCTGTGGCCGTGTACCACCAAGCCCAGTTGGCCCTGCTGGTACAGCGGGTGGGCGCTGAGGTCGACCGTTACCGCGCCGGCGAGCTGGATGCGTTCGAGATCGACCAAGTCATCTTCCAGTACTCGCGCGCGGCGAAGGAGCTCTGGAAGTTCTGCAATCTGGCGGACGTCGAGACCATCGCCAACTTCATCCGCGATTTCCGTCCGGACGACTGGTGGGAGCGGGGAGCACCACGGAAGCGATGAAGGCACGCGTCAGCCTCAGGCGACCTGGACTCAAGCCTGCCCTCGGGGTGGTCGACTGGCGGCGGTGTGGGATGCCACAGTGGGCGAAGTGCAATGGGCAGTGCCGTCCCAGTAACGGTAGAAGATCTGGCCCGGACGGAGATTCCCAGCAGCCCGGCTCGCCGAGCCGGCTTTTCGCATCGCACGTAGTCCGCGGCTTCTCGGGGAACAGGTATGCGCCCACGCCCGACGTCGCCGTCCCACGCGAAGACGCTTAGCATTCCGGGAACCGGAGCGGTGAGCTGAATCAGCGTCTGCCGCTCACCGACGTGCTCGACCGTCCCGGTGGCCCGCGCACCTCGACCGTCGCGCCTTCGTCGCCAAGCGCGAGCGCGCCGTGCCGCGTTGACCACAACGCCTCGGCGTCGCCGGGGTGGGAGGCCCGTCCTCAGATGAAGTGGCCGCGGCGGCGAGTGGGCACCGGCGGCCCCTCGAACCGCGTCAGCCCTAGTGAGGCGATGTCGTCGTCCGGATCGGCCCTCTCGGCGAGATCGGCGAGGACCTCGCCCATCAACGCCGAGAATTTGAACCCGGCACCCGAGTCACCGCAGGCCAGGACGACGCGGTCGATCCGGTCGACCACGAACAGGCCGTCGGGTGAGTCGGTCCAGCTGCAGATCTGCGCGTCGAGAACCGGGTCGGTGATGAAGCCGAGTCGGGCGGCCTCGGCGGCGGTCGCCTCGGTCCGCTTCTGTGACGGTGTGCGGTCGAGGTCCTCGGGTGTCCACTCGCGCACCTGCGCGTTCAGGCCGATCTTGTAGCCGCGGCCCGGGGTGGGCATCGAGTAGAAGCCGGGGCTCCCGCCGTACTCGCCCTCGAACAAGCACGGCACGTCGTCGTAGCGGTGCGGCGCGTCGAGGGAACCGAAGTGCACGACCTGCTCCAGCTGCGGCACCAGCGGCAGGGTGACGTCGAGCATCGGCAGCAGCGCCACCGCACCGGGCCCGGGGGCGACGACCACCGTGTCGGCTGTCATCCGGCCGGCGTCACGCAGATCCACGGCCCCGCGGCTCGCGTCGAGTCCGACGACCTCGTCGCGTAGTACCCGACCGCCGGCACCGCGGAGAAGCTTCTCCTGGGCAGCCAACGAGGCGGCGGCGAGGACGCAGCCGCCCAGGGGCGTCCACACCGCAGGTCGGTCGTCGGGGACCAAACCCGGGAGCCAGCGCCCGACGTCGGCTGCGTCCACCTCGGTGTGGTCGACGCCTTCCTCCCGGAGCGTGGTCAGCAGCCCGGAGGGATCGTGGTCGCGCCAGAGGACGCCTACCTTCCGGTAGACGTCGACCCCTGACCGTGCGGCGAGTCGATCCATGGCGCCGACACTGCGCAGACCCAGCCGGCACAGCACCGGGGTGGCGTCCGCGTGCCGCCAGACCCGGGTCGGTCCGGACGACGAGGAGAGCAGGTTGGCCACGCCATACCGGTCGATCAGGGTCACCTGGTGCCCCCGCAGCGCGAGCTGGGCCGCGGTGGGCAGGCCCCATGCTCCGGCCCCGATGACGATCGCAGTAAGGCGGTTCCGGCCGGTCATGGAGGCACCCTAATGTGGGCCGGCCGCATGGCCCGCACAGCGCTCCTATCGGTTGCCGGCAGTCGCCCCGGTCCCGGACGTCAGGTCACAGAACATGACGTGCAGCCCGACCCTGCCCAGGGAGGGGTGGGCGAAGGCGCCCGGCACGGTCCCCACAACGGTGAAACCGAGGCTCTCGTACAGGTGCACGGCGGGGGTGTTCGACGCGGCGACGGCGTTGAACTGGACGCCGGCGAAACCGGACGCTCGGGCCCACCCCAGCAGGTAGCTGACTAGCGCTCTGCCGACTCCGGCCCCTCGAGACGCCTGCTCGACCATGAAGTTGCCGCTCGCAATGTGCGCGCCGGGGCCGGGGCGGTTGGCATACATGTTCGCCGTTCCGACCAGCTCCTCGCGGTCGAGGGCGACCACCACGTGGCCCGGTGGCGGCGTGACCCACAAGCGCCGGGCCTCCGACTCGCTCTGCTCGGGGTCGTAGCAGAACGTGTCCCCGGCACGGATCACCTGCTCGACGATGGGCCAGACCTCGGGCCAGTCGCTGTCGCGATACTCCCGGATACGCACTCGCCGAAGGTAGCGACCCAGGGCAATGTGCGCGACCGGGTTTGCGCCGCTCCGCCGGACCGCCAGTCGAGCGCTGCGGCGTTCATACATTTGAACGCCATGCCTGAGCGTGGAGCGCCTTCGCGTTTGGTGGGTTGAACGCCGAGACGGTCCCGAGCCCCGAAAACCGCCCATATGTTGCTTCTGTGTCGCGGGGGCGATGCACACGAGTCCCGTGTTGTTCAGGTAAGGGGAAACCAAAGGTGGAGATTCAAAAGGGGGCGCCTCGGGGGGCGCAGTCTCGTCGCAGACGGGACAAGGGGGCGGTCGCGCGGCGGCTGCTCGCGGGGGCCGCGGTCTCCGGCGTGGTGGTCGGCGGCGTCAGCGTGGCGCCGACGTTCGCCGCGCCGGCGACAGTGACCGTGGCCTTCAGTGGCCAGGCGGGGACCGCCGTGGTGGGCGGCGCGCTTTATGCCAAGGAGGGTGCGACGGTGACGCTCACCGTCAACACCTCGGCGGACACCCAGTGCGTGGACGTCGCGGGCGCCTTCACTGGGCATCAACAATCGGATTCGCCTCGGTCATCGTGGACCTTCATCGTCCGGGCGGGTGCGGGCGACAGCGTCCAGTCCGTCACTGCAACCGCATCCGTCAAGTTCAACAACAACAACATCTGCACGGGGGCATCAGTTTCCGGGCAGGCGTCCTACACGCTAGACAACACCGGCCCTGTGATTGCCTCAGCGTTGGCTCCGACCCCCAACGCGGCTGGTTGGCACAACGACGACGTAACGGTGAAGTGGACAGCTACCGATGCCGGTTCCGGCGTCGCGACGGCGCAGCCGTTCAAGACCGAGAGTGTGTCGAGCAACGGCATCACGGCCTTGACCGCGTCGGCGCAGTCCGACCGCCTGGGCAACGCCGGCGCTGCCGGCTCGGTGACGGTTCGCGTCGATATGGCAGCGCCGGCCATCACAGCCAGCCAGACGAAGAACGCTGACGGCACCACCACGGTCACGTTCACCTGTGACGACTCGAACTCCGGCGGTGGCCAATCCTCCGGCATCGCCACCTGTCTGGCGGATGGCTCGACCACGAACAGCAAGACGGTCCAGCCCGGCGTCACGGTCACCGGAACGGCTACGGACAAGGCCGGCAACACCGCCACGACGAGCTCCACCGCTCCTGCGGGCGACACGACGGCTCCCCTCCTGGCGGGCGCGCCGACGACCCAGCCCAATGGCAACGGTTGGTACAAGGGCGACGTCACGGTCCGCTGGACCGCGTCCGACCCGGAGTCGGGCATTCCCACGGCGCCGGCTGACACCACCATCACCGCCGAGGGCAAGGGCCTGACGAGCTCGCAGACCGTCAAGAACGGCGCGGGCCTGACGACCGCAGCGACCAGCAGCCCGGCCGTCAATATCGACCGCACCGCACCGACGACCGGCATCAGCGGCACGTCGAACGACTGGACGAACGGCAACGTGACCGTCACCCTCGCGGCCACGGACAACCTGTCCATGGCCGACAAGACGACGTACACGATCGACGGTGGCGCGGCACAGAACGGCACCAGCTTCACCCTGTCGACCGAGGGCGACCACACCGTCACCTACTTCTCGACGGACAAGGCCGGCAACGCCGAGGCAGTGCAGACCGCGCACGTCAAGATCGACAGGACGGCCCCGACCATCTCGCACGCCTTCACGCCGCTCTCCTACAAGGACGGCGTCTGGACCAACCAGGACGTCACCGTGACGTTCACCTGCGCGGACCAGGGCGGCTCAGGTCTCGCGAGCTGCACGTCGCCCATCGACCGGACTGCCGAGACCGACGTTGACGGTGCGGCGATCACCGGCACCGCGACGGACGGCGCGGGCAACAGCGCCACCGACACGGCCACGGTCCGCATCGACAAGACCAAGCCAACGATCACGGCCAAGGCGGACCGCGAGCCGAACGCCGCGGGCTGGTACAAGGACGACGTGACGGTGAGCTACTCCGCCAACGATGCCCTGTCCGGTGTAAGCGGCTCGCCCAAGGCCGACGTGCTCGGCGAGGGCAAGAACCAGAGCGCGAGCGCCACCGTGACTGACGCTGCTGGCAACTCGGCCACGGCCGGCGTCACAGGCATCAACGTCGACAAGACGGCGCCGGTGCTCTCCGCCTCCTACACGAGCGGCTGGCACACCGGTGACGTCAAGGTGGCCTGGAGCTGCACAGACCCACTCTCGGGTGTCGCGACCGGCCCGGCCGACGACACGGTGAGCGGCGAGGGCGACAACCTCTCCTCGACCGCGAGCTGCACGGACGTGGCGGGCAACACGGCCACCAAGACCGTCACCGGCATCAAGATCGACCGGACGGCACCGACCACAACCGCATCAGTCCCCGACGGCAACGACGCCGACTGGTACGGCGACGCCGTCAAGGTCACGCTCAGCAGCTCGGACAACGGCTCCGGGATCGCCACCACGTACTACTCGGTGGACAACGGTGCCGCCAAGACCTACGTGGGTCCCTTCTCCTACGGGACGGAGGGCACGCACCACATCTTTTTCTGGAGCGTGGACAACGCGGGCAACGTCGAGACCGCCGGCACGCCGATCACCTTGCGGATTGACACGACCGCTCCGACGACCGATGTGGTCAACCCGATTTCGCTCGACGGTGGCTGGTTCGTCAAGAGCGGTATCCCGTTCGCATTCGCCGCCAATGACAGCGGCTCCGGGGTTGCGGCGACCTACTACACCATCGACGGTGAGCAGCACACCTACGGCGAGCCCTTCACCGCGGACCTGTCGACCGGCACGCACCATGTCACGTACTGGAGCGTGGACCTGGCGGGAAACCCAGAGAAGGCGCAGAGTTTCGACGTGAAGGTCGACACCGTGCCGCCAAGCATCACCGGCGACACCGTCAACGCTGACGGCTCCCACCGTGCGGCCAACGCGGCCGGTTGGTTCAACAGCCCCGTCGACGTGAAGTTCACCTGCGACGACGTGGGTTCCGGGCTGCAGACCGGCGTGGCCGGCTGCGCGGGCGACACCACGCTGAGCAACGACGGCGCGGGCCAGAAGGTCCACGGCGACGCGGTCGACGTGGCGGGCAACCACAGCGGCACCGATGTCACGGGCATCAACATCGACAAGACAAAGCCGACCCTGGTCGGCGTGCCGCCGGACCTCAACGGAGCCGGTTGGTACAAGGGCGACGTCACGGTCAACTGGGTCGGCGACGACGCACTGTCGGGCATCGACACGAGTTCGCAGCCGGGCAACAGCACCATCACTGGTGAGGGCTCGAACCTCAGCGCCGGGCCCGTCAGGATCAAGGACAAGGCGGGTAACGTCAGCGACCCGGCCTCCGTCAGTGGGATCAAGATTGACCGCACTGCGCCGGTGATCACCGGTGCTCCGACCACGCAGCCCAACACAGCCGGGTGGTTCACCTCAGCGGTCACGGTCGACTTCAAGTGCTCCGACCCAGACCTGGCCGACGGGAGCAAGGGATCCGGCGTGGCAGTCTGCCCGACGAGCAAGCTGCTCAAGGGCGATGGCGCCAACCAGTCAGTGACGAGTGACACCGCGACCGACGTCGCGGGCAACGTCGCGGCAGCCAAGACGGTCGGCGGCATCAACATCGACGGCACGGCGCCCTCGACGACGAGCAACAACCAGTGCACCGCGACGAACGGGTACTGCACCGGCTCGAGCGCAGAGGTCGTCCTGACCGCGACGGACCAGCCCGGCCTGTCCGGTGTCAAGGAGATCCACTACTCCATCGACGGCGGCACTGAGCAGGTCGCCGCGGGTGCCACGAAGACGGTCAGCGTCCCCCTCACGGGGAGCGGTGCCGGGACGGTCAAGTACTGGGCCGTGGACAACGCCGGCAACGTCGAGGCAGCGAACAGTGTCGCCCTGAAGTGGGACAACATCGCCCCCACGGTGACGCACGCCCTGTCGCCGGTGCCCAACGCCGACGAGTGGAACAACGCCGACGTGACGGTCACCTTCACGGCCAAGGACGACGACAAGGGCTCCGGTGTGGCCTCCGTGAGCGGGCCGGTGACGGTCAGCACGGAGACGGCTGGCCAGGTCGTCACCGGTACGGCCAAGGACACCGCCGGGAACATCGGCACGGACTCGGTCACCGTCAAGCTCGACAAGACCAGGCCGACGATCACCGGCGCGGTCACGAGCGGCGCGAAGGGCAGCAACGGCTGGTATGTCGGACCGGTAACCGTCACGTTCACGTGCGGTGACGCGCTCTCGGGCGTCGCCATCTGTCCTGACGCGGTGGTCCTCTCCACCAATGGCGCGAACACCGCCACCGGCACCGTCACGGACAAGGCTGGCAACACGGCCACCGCAACGGTGAGTGGGATCAACATCGACCAGGAGAAGCCGGCCCTCACCACGGCCGACGTCAATGTCCAGGGTGGCACCTACACCCTCGGGTCGGTGCCGGCCGCGACCTGCACGGCGACGGACAGCATCTCGGGGGTCGACGCCTGCAAGGTCAGCGTCAGTGGCGGCAACGCCAACGGGGTGGGCACCTTCACCTACACCGCGACGGCGACCGACAAGGCGGGCAACGCCACCAGGATCACCGGCAGCTACAAGGTGATCTACCGGTGGGACGGCTTCCTGCAGCCGATCAACGACACGGCACATCAGGTCGGGGCGTCCACCAGCATCTTCAAGGCAGGCAGCACGGTTCCGGCCAAGTTCCAGCTGAAGAAGGCTGACGGCACGGTCGTCCAAGCCGTCGCCGCCCCGGCGTGGCTCAGCCCAGTCAAGGGCAGTGCGACGTCGGCACCCGTCGACGAGAGCGTCTACACCGCCTCGGCCGACAGCGGCTCGGACTACAAGTACGACGCCACGGCACAGCAGTACAACTACAACTGGAAGACGCCCAGCGCGGGCGGCAACTACTACCGGATCGGTGTCACCTTCGACGACGGCCAGACGTACTACGTCAACATCGGTCTGCGTTGATGCACCGGCAACCTGAGCCCGCCGGGGGCTGAGGGGGACAGGGAAGGGTCCCGCGTCATGACGACGCGGGGCCCTTCCCGCAACACACCGCATCTCTGGAAGAGAGGGATGTCATGACCACCACGACCAAGGTGGAACAGGCGGTGCGGCTGCCGAGCTGCCCGACCTGGTGCGTGCAGCGACACGGCATACAGCAGGGAGAGGACGACGCGATCCACGTCAGCGTCGAGCTGCTCGTACGCGGGGTGTCGCTGCGGCTCTGCACGACGATCGACCCGGAGACCCAGCAAGCGGACGGGCCCTACGTCCTGCTGGGCGGCGAGGAGTACACGCTGCACGAGGCGGACGCCCTCATCGACGCGCTGACGCAGCTCGTCGACGCGGGAATGGGAGTCACTCGCCCTGCAGGAGCCTGAAGGCGCTCTCGCGGTCCTTGACGCGCAGCTTCTTCAGCACCGACGACACGTGCACGCGGACGGTCGTGGCCGACAGGTAGAGGCGCCGGGCCACGTCC
Organism: Intrasporangium chromatireducens Q5-1; assembly: GCF_000576575.1. GTDB lineage: Bacteria > Actinomycetota > Actinomycetes > Actinomycetales > Dermatophilaceae > Intrasporangium_A > Intrasporangium_A chromatireducens. The sequence continues at coordinate 5,923 of NZ_AWQS01000096.1, read as the reverse complement.
TCCGTGGAGAGCCCCTCGCCGAGCAGCTGCATGACCTCCCACTCGCGCGCGCTCAGCTTGGCGGCCGCGACGCTGCGGCGGGCGAAGCGGCGCTTGGCCGGTGCCCGGAACTCGTCCATGATGCGCGCGACGAGCCGCGGCGGCATGGCCGCCTCTCCGGCAAGTACCCCGCGGAGCGTGTCGGCGAGGGTCGTCGGGTCGGTGTCCTTGAGGAGGTAGCCGGACGCGCCGGCTCGCAGGGAGTCGAAGAGGTCGTCGTCCTCGGCCGACTGGGTCAGCATGACGACCACGACCTCGGGCGTGGTCCGGACGATGTGGCGGGCGGCCTGGATGCCGTTGCCGGGCATGTGGATGTCGAGCAGGGCCACGTCGGGCCGGTGCTCCACCGCAAGGCGCACGGCGTCCTCGGCGGACGCGCCCTCGCCGCAGACCTCGCAACCACTTGCCTCCAGCGCCTCCCGGACCCGCCCGCGGATCCGGGCGTGGTCGTCGGCGATGACGATGCGCAGGCTCACCAGGTGACGGCCACGGTCGTGCCCTCCCCGGGCGTGGAATGGATGTTGACCGACCCGCGCAGGGCCGAGGCGCGTTCCTCCATGCTGGTCAGGCCATAACCAGTGGTGTTGCGCCTGACCGTCGCCGGGTCGAAACCCATCCCTTCGTCCCGGACGACGAGTCGCCGCCTCTCCTCGTCGCGCTCGAGGAGCAGCCGCACGCGGTCGGCCCGGCCGTGTCGGATGGCGTTGGAGACAGCCTCGCGGGTGATCCGGATCAGGGCGTGGCGCTGGTCGTCGTCGGCGTGGACGGAGTCGTCGAGCTCGACCTCGAGCCGGGCGTGGTAGCGGTCGGCGACCTGCCGCGCTGCACGGTGCAGGACGAAGCCGAGCGGTTCGTCGGTGCTGCGGCCGAGGGCGTCGATGGCTGCACGGGCCTCATCGAGCGCGCGGTCGCAGGCGGCGACCATACGGTCCCGGTGCCCCGAATCCTCCACTGACGTCAGCGTTTCCAGACGGATGTACGCGAGCTCCTGCACGACGCCGTCGTGCAGCTCGCGCGCCAACCGGCGACGGTCCTCGAGGACGGCAGCACGGGCCTGCGCCGACCAGTAGCGGCTGATCTCCCGGGCCGCGCCAACGAGCAGGACGGCATACGAACCGGTGCGCAGCAGGTCCCCGGTGTAGAACCAGTCACTGTAGAGCGACGGGAACAGAAGGTAGTTGAGGCGGGCGAAGGCGGCCAGTGCGAAGGCGGGGCCGAGCCACCGGATCAGCTCGTCGCGCCGGGCCGGCCCAGAGCCGGCCCGGACCGTGAAGAGGACGGACGCGACGGCGAAGCACGCGGCGGTCAGGCCATGCGCCACGAGCAGGGCCGGATGCCCGGCGATCACCGGGCGCTGGGCCGACACCGGCGGCGACTCGGCGAGCGCGACGGGCAGCACGTCGCGCAGGGCATAGGTGAGCACGAGCCCGAGCGCGACCGTCACCCAGGGCAGGGCGGTGAGGACGTGCGCCCACCGGTCGCGCACGAGCCGCACTCCGGACACCGCCGCGGCGACGATCAGGGACGCCCCCAGCACCCGGACAGTGACAGGCAGCCAGACGTCGGCCCGCCCGTCGTCCAGTCCGAGGAGGTGCAGGGCGAGCGCCATGCCGAGACCGGCGATGGCGAGGAGGAGCAGCCCGCCTGCGAGGAGCAGGTCCTGCAGACGTCGACTACGGCGGTAGCGCCCCCAGAGCAGGTAGGCGACGAGCAGCGCGACACCGGTGTCGGCGGCGTCGAGGACCAGGTGCAGCTTGGCGTCGTGGTAGGCGAACAGGAGGTAAGGCGTGTCGACGATGGCGGCCGTGATGGCAAGCCCGGTCCCTGCCGCGGCCAGAGTCGGCAGAACGCTCAGCGCGGCGACACCCCGGTCCGGTCGCCGAGGACCGGGCCCCCCCACGTGCCCCATGTCGGGAGTTTAGGGTGATCGCTTCTTCAACAGTGGCCAATTGAGCTGTCCGGTTCATCCCGCTCGGAGGCCAGCGGTCTACCGGGCCTGGCCGACGGTCGACGTACCTCAACCGCCCCGGGCCGCCCGCTACCTCAGGCGACCGCAGCAGGAGCTGGCGCGGACAGGGTCAGCGCGTCACCGGCCGGGGCGACGTCGACCAGGACGGTCTGCCCGTCGCGGACCTCACCGCCGAGCAGCGCCCGGGCGAGCCGGTCGCCGATCTCGCGCTGGACGAGCCGGCGCAGCGGCCGGGCGCCGTAGGCGGGGTCGTAGCCGCGCTCGGCGAGCCAGGCTCGTGCCCCGTCGGTGACCTCGAGCGAGATCCGGCGGTCGTGCAGCCGCGTCGCGAAGGCGCGCACCTGCAGGTCGACGATGTGGGCCAAGTCGTCCTGGCTCAGCGGGTCGAAGATGACGACCTCGTCGAGCCGGTTGAGGAACTCGGGCTTGAACGCCGCGCGCACCGCCGCCAAGACGGAGTCGTGCTTCTGCTCCTCCGACAACAGCGGGTCGACGAGGAACTGCGACCCCAGGTTGGACGTCAGCACGAGGATGACGTTGCGGAAGTCGACCGTGCGGCCCTGGCCGTCAGTGAGGCGGCCGTCGTCGAGCACCTGCAGCAGGATGTCGAAGGTCTCCGGGTGGGCCTTCTCGACCTCATCGAGCAGGACGACCGAGTAGGGCCGGCGGCGCACCGCCTCGGTCAGCTGGCCGCCCTCCTCGTAGCCGACGTAGCCCGGGGGCGCACCGATGAGGCGCGCGACCGAGTGCCGCTCGGAGTACTCCGACATGTCGATCCGGACGATCGCCCGCTCGTCGTCGAAGAGGAAGTCCGCGAGCGACTTCGCGAGCTCGGTCTTGCCGACACCCGTCGGCCCGAGGAAGAGGAACGAACCGGTGGGCCGGTCGGGGTCGGAGACCCCGGCCCGGGCCCGGCGGACCGCGTCGGACACGGCGCGCACCGCCTCGGTCTGCCCGACGAGCCGGGAGCCGATGACCTGCTCCATGTGGAGCAGCTTCTCGGTCTCGCCCTCGAGCAGCCGGCCGGCCGGGATGCCGGTCCATGAGGAGATGACGTCGGCGATGTCGTCGGCGCCGACCTCCTCCTTGACCATCGGCTCCTCCTCGGACACGCGCTCCTCGCGCTCCTGGGCGGCCGCGAGCTGCTTCTCCAGCGTCGGGATGTCGCCGTAGAGGATCTTCGACGCACCAGCGAGGTCGCCCTCGCGCTGGAGGCGATCGGCCTGCATCCGCAGGTCGTCGATCTGCGCCTTGACGTCACCGACCGCGTTGAGGCCGGCCTTCTCCTGCTCCCACCGGGCGTTGAGGGCCGCCAGCTCCTCCTCGCGGTTGGCGAGGTCCTCGCGGAGACGGGCGAGCCGCTCGCGGGACGCCTCGTCGTGCTCCTGCTCGAGCGCGAACTCCTCCATCTTGAGCCGGTCGACCGTGCGCCGCAGCTCGTCGATCTCGACCGGCGAGCTGTCGATCTCCATCCGCAGCCGGGAGGCCGCCTCGTCGATGAGGTCGATCGCCTTGTCGGGCAGCTGCCGTCCGGTGATGTAGCGGTCGGAGAGCGAGGCGGCGGCGACGAGGGCCGCGTCGGCGATGGTCACCTTGTGGTGCGCCTCGTAGCGCTCCTTGAGCCCACGCAGGATCGCGATCGTGTCCTCGACCGACGGTTCGCCGACGAAGACCTGCTGGAACCGGCGCTCGAGCGCCGCGTCCTTCTCGATGTGCTGGCGGTACTCGTCGAGCGTCGTCGCACCGACGAGCCGCAGCTCACCGCGAGCGAGCATCGGCTTGAGCATGTTGCCCGCGTCCATGGCGCCCTCGCCGCCGGCACCGGCGCCGACGACGGTGTGGATCTCGTCGATGAAGGTGACGATCTCGCCGTCGGAGTTCTTGATCTCCTCGAGCACGGCCTTGAGCCGCTCCTCGAACTCGCCGCGGTACTTCGCCCCGGCGAGCATCGCGCCGAGGTCGAGGCTGATGAGGCGCTTGTCGCGCAGGCTCTCCGGCACGTCGCCGGCGACGATCCGCTGGGCAAGGCCCTCGACAACGGCGGTCTTGCCGACGCCGGGCTCACCGATGAGGACCGGGTTGTTCTTCGTGCGCCGGGACAGCACCTGGACGACGCGGCGGATCTCGGAGTCACGCCCGATGACCGGGTCGAGCTTGCCCTCGCGGGCCATCTCGGTCAGGTCGGTGCCGTACTTCGACAGCGCCTCGAAGGTGCCCTCCGGGTTCTCCGAGCTGACCGACCGGCCGCCGCGCAGCTCGGGGATCGCCTGCTCGATCGCGTCGGCGTCGAGGCCGAACTGCCCGCTCCGGGCCAGGGCGAGGAGCAGGTGGTCGGTCGAGACGTACGTGTCCCCCATCGCGGTCATGTACTGCTGGGCCTGCTGGATGACCGCGGCCGTCCCCCGGGACAGCTGCGGCTGCTGCGCGCCGCCGGTCACCTGGGGCAGCGCGGCCATGGCGCGCTCGGCCGTCGCGGTCGCAGCAGTGACGGACGACCCGGCCTTCTCGAGCAGGCTCGGGGTCGTCGTGCCCGGCTGAGCTGCCAACGCGAGCAGCAGGTGAGCCGGCTCGACGTTCGGGGAGTGCTTGGCCGCCGCGGTCGTCGCGGCCTGCGCCAGCGCCTCCTGAGCCTTGTTGGTCAGCTGAAGGTCCATGCGTTCTCCTGGTCGGGATCAGAGTTCACTTCGTTCAACCGTGACAAAGTTGAGCCTATTCCACTCAACTCCACGCCCCGACGGGTATGCCGCTCACCCCGCTCCCGCACGCCCGTACCCACTGCGTCGGCGGGGTCACGAGGGGGTGTCGTACCACCCGCCGTGGTCAGTGGCGAGCGTGCGGAGCTCAGCGGCATACGGGGCCTCGTCGCGGGTGCGGACATGCACCGCCCACTCGTGGTCCTCCGCGTCGTCCTCACCGGCGAGGACCTCCCGGACGACGCGCACGTCCTCATGGCCGCGCCCCGCGAGGTCATCGGCCACCTCCTCCGCCGTGTCGCGGTCGGGGAAGATCAGCAGGTGCTCCGAGCTCACACCCGCAGGATGGCACGGCTCAGTCCTGCGTGACCGTCCCGGCCAGCAGCTCCGCGGCAGCGGTGAGGTCGCGCAGCCGCCCGCGGGCGGAGGACCGAGCAGCACGGTATGCCGCTGAGTCGGCTTCCGACGCGACGATCGTCCCGTCGGGGTCGCCTTCGCCGAGCAGTCCCGGGGCGAGCGTCTCGAGCGCTCCCTCGAGCGTGTCGGCACCGTGGACGGCATACAGGCCGAGGGCCGCCGCGCCGAGCGCGGACCCCTCCGCCCCGGCGGTGATGGTGAGGGGCCGGCCGAGGGCGCCGGCGACGACCTGCCGCCACAGCTCGCTGCGGAAGACGCCGCCCGTGCCGCGGATCGAGGTGACCGGCGTGACTTCGTCGAGCCCGTCGAGGATTGTCGCGAGCTGGAAGGCGACTCCCTCGACCGCCGCGCGGATGAAGTGCCCCCGGGTGTGGTGCTGGCGGATGCCGAGGAACGCCCCGCGGACGTCGGCGTCCCAGAGGGGCCCGCGCTCGGCGAGCAGGAAGGGCAGCATGACGAGGCCCTCACACCCCGGGGCGATGTCGGCGGCGAGCTCGAGGACCTCGGCGTCGGTGACCTCGGGCTCGGCCTCCGGCGGGTGCGGGGTCGGCGCGCCGGGCCGGTCCGCGGCGAAGACGTCCCGGGCCCAGCGAACGACCGCGCCGCCGTTGCTGATGGCGGTCCCGACGACCCACCGGTCGTCGGCGAGGGCATAGCAGAACAGCCGGCGAGACGGGTCGGCGTAGGGGCCGTCGACGACGAGCCGCAGCGCCCCGCTCGTGCCGAGCGACAGTCCGGCGACACCGGGCGCGAGGGCCCCGGTCCCGAGGTTGCCGAGCGGGCCGTCGCCCGCGCCGACGACGAC
>NZ_AWQS01000095.1 GCF_000576575.1 Intrasporangium chromatireducens Q5-1 | reverse complement strand
CGCAACCGGAGTTTGCGCTCAGTCGACGGTGAGGGGGGTGTCGCCGGGGGCGGAGAGGGTGATGAACGCCTTCTCGACCAGCTCGTGGGCCTCGATCCGCTCGGCGATGGCCTGGAGCCGGCCGGCGACCTGCGTCTCCGGCTGGTCGCCCGTGATGTCCGTCGCGGCGATGAGCAGCACCTTGCCCGGGCCGACGAACTCGAGGTGCAGGAAGGTGACCTTCTCGACGTCGTGGTCCTCCAGGAGGGCCTGCAGCGCCCGCCGCCGGACCGGCGGTGAGACGGCCTGCCCGACGAGGAAGTCGCGGTTGCGGTCGATGAGATAGACCGCGATGACGCCGAGGAGCAGCCCGACGAGGATCGAACCCACCGAGTCCCAGCGGGCATCGCCGGTCAGCTCGTGCATGCCGATGCCGCCGGCCGCGAAGAGGACGCCGACCAGGGCCGCCGCGTCCTCGGCGAACACTGCCCGGAGCGTCGGGTTGGACGTCAGGGCCAGGTAGCGCAGGGGGTGCAGGCCCGACTTGCGGGCCGCCTCGTGCGTCTGGCGCCGGGCCTGCAGGAAGGAGGTGCCCTCGAGGACGAACGCGAGCGCGAGGACGGCGTAGGCCCAGCCATAGCTCGTGTCCGGCTCCGGGTGGCTCCAGCTCTGGATGCCGTGCCAGATCGCGACGACCGACCCGGCGGTGAACAGGCCGAACGCCGCGAACATCGACCAGACGTAGGCCTCGCGGCCGTAGCCGAACGGGTGCGTCTCGTCCGGCTCCCGGTCGGAGGTCCGCTCGGCGACGAGCAGGAAGATCTCGTTGCCCGTGTCGGCCCAGGAGTGGGCGGCCTCCGCCACCATCGACGCCGACCCGGTGATGAACGCCACGACGCTCTTGGCGATCGCGATGAGGCAGTTGGCGCCGAGCGCGATGAGGACGGTGAGCGTGCTCTCGTCCCCCGCCTTGGCGGGAGACAGGGCGGCCTGCTCCTCCGCGCGTGCGTCGTCCGGCATGCCTGCCCTGTGCCCCGGGCGGCACGCCCCCAACCGCGCCGGTTTGCATCGCCCCGGGCGAAGTTGGAATCGTGGCGCGAATGCCCGGCATCCTCACGAGCACTCTGCATGCCCTGAGCAGCATCGGACCCGCGGGCTACCTGACCCTGGTGATCGCCGTCAGTGTCGTGTGCCAGTGGGTTGCGTGGCGGCTCGGCATCCCGTCGATCCTGCTGCTCCTGCTCGTCGGCTTCGGGATCGGCCAGGTCGTGCGCGCCGACGAGGTGCTCGGGCACGACCTGCTCTTCGACGGGGTGCGGCTCACGGTCGGCATCATCCTGTTCGAGGGCAGCCTGTCGCTGCGGTTCAAACAGATCCAGGACCTGCGCCACCCGGTGCGCCGGCTCTGCTCGACGACGGTGCTCGCGGCGTGGGTGATGATCACGGCGGCCGCGTGGCTGCTCGGCTTCGACCTGCGGGTGGCGCTGCTCGTCGGCGCGATCCTCGTCGTGACCGGCCCGACCGTCATCAACCCGATCCTCCGCTCGCTGCGGCCGACCCGCCGGGTCTCGTCGCTGCTGCGGTGGGAGGGCATCATCGTCGACCCGATCGGCGCGATCCTCGCCCTGCTCGTCTTCCAGGCGGTGCTGAGCGGCGAGGCGTCGCAGGCCTTCCCCGCCGTGCTCGTCTCGCTCGGCCGCACCATCCTCGTCGCGTTCGGCCTCGGGATCGGCCTCGGCGCGCTGCTCGAGGTGCTGATGCGCCGCCGCGCCGTCCCCGACTTCCTCCACGGGGTCGCGTTCCTCGCCGCCGCGACGACGGCCCTCGTCGTCTCCGACGCCCTGCAGCCGGAGAGCGGCCTGCTCACCGTCACGGTCCTGGGCGTCTTCCTCGGCAACCGGCCGAAGCTGCACCTCGAGCACGTCGCCGAGTTCAAGGAGCACCTCCAGGTGCTCTTCGTCGGGGCCCTGTTCATCGTCCTCGCCGGCCGGATCACCCCCGAGCAGCTCGTCGCCGTGGCACCGCGGGCGTTCGCGTTCCTCGCCGTCCTCGTCCTGCTCGTCCGGCCGGTCAGCGTGTTCCTCGGCCTGCTCGGCACCCGGGTCACCCGCAACGAGCGGCTCCTGCTCGCCTCGATGGCCCCGCGCGGCATCGTGGCGGCCGCGGTGACCAGCATCTTCGCGCTCGGCTTCGGGCAGGCCGCCGACTCCCTCACCCGGCAGGCCGCGAACGCCGGCTCGGCCGAGCGCTCGGGGCTCATCGCGGAGGCGGCCGAGCTCGACCGGCTCGCGGCCGAGGCGTCCCAGCTCGTTCCCCTCGTCTTCATCGTCATCGTCTGCACCGTCGCGATCTACGGTCTCGGGATCAGCCGGGTCGCCGAACGGCTCGGCCTCGCGTCGGCCAACCCGCAGGGCGTCGTCTTCGTGGGGGTCAACACCTGGGTCGTCGACACGGCGAAGCTGCTCCGCGACCTCGGCATCCCGGTCCTGATCGTCGCGCGCAACTACGCGAGCCTCGCCGGCGCGCGGATGGCCGGCGTGCCGACGCTCACGGCAAACATCCTCTCCGAGTTCGCCGTCAAGGACATGGACCTCGCCGGGATGGGCTACTTCATCGCGTGCACCCCACAGGACGAGATCAACGCGACGGCCGCCCGCGAGTTCCGCCGGGTCTTCGGCGGCGCACACAGCTACCAGCTGCACCGCGACGGACGCTCGACGGGAACCGGCAACGACAAGCGCGACACGGCCGGCCACCTCACCGCCCGCTACGCCTTCCTGCCCCAGTTGTCCCGGGCCGAGATGGACACTCGGATGACGTCCGGGATGACGATCAAGCGCACCACCCTCTCCCCCGCCTTCACGCTGGACGACTTCCGCGAGCGCTACGGCGACGAGACCGTCATCCTCTTCGTCCAGCGCTCGCCCGACACGATCGACGTCGTGCGCCCCGGCCTCAAGCTGCCGTTCGACGACGGCTCGGTCATCGCGATGGTGCGCGAGCCCAGTCCCGTCGGCGCGCGCGACCACGAGCGCGAGGTCACGTATGCCGCTCATCCGGCTCAGCGGCATACGTGACCTCCCTGCCCGGCTCCTCGCGAGCGGGGTTCGAGGGTGGGCACGAATGGGAAAGGATGACCCTCATGCGAGCAACGACGATCCACGGTCCCCGCGACATCCGCGTCGAGGAGGTCCCCGACCCCCGCATCGAGCAGCCGACCGACGCTGTCGTGCGGGTCACCGCAGGCTGCATCTGCGGGTCCGACCTCTGGCGCTACCGCGGCGAGAACGACATCAATGCCGGTGACACGATCGGCCACGAGGCGATCGGCTTCGTCGAGGAGGTCGGCGCCGACGTCCAGCGGTTCCGGCCGGGCGACTTCGTCATCATCCCGTTCTGCCACTGCGACAACACGTGCCCGAACTGCGCGGCGGGCGTCCAGTCCGCGTGCGTGAACGGCGGCGGCACCGTGAGCGGCCAGGGCGAGCTGGTCCGCGTCAACCAGGCGGACGGGTCGCTCGTGCGCACCGACCAGCCGAGCGAGAGCGTGATGCCCTCGGTCCTGTCCCTCACCGACGTCATGCCGACCGGCTGGCACGCCGCCGTCTCGGCCGGTGTCCGCCCCGGGATGACCGTCGTGGTCGTCGGCGACGGCGCGGTCGGCCTGTGCGGCGTCATCGCCGCCCAGCAGCAGGGGGCCGAGCGCATCGTCATGATGTCGCGGCACGCGGACCGGCAGCAGCTCGGCCAGGAGTTCGGCGCTACCGACATCGTCCCGGAGCGGGACGAGGCCGGCATCGAGGCCGTCTTGGACCTGACGAAGGGCATCGGCGCGGACGCGACCCTCGAGTGTGTCGGCACGGACCAGTCGATGCGGATGGCGTTCGGCCTGGCCCGGGCCGGCTCGACCGTCGGCTTCGTCGGCGTGCCGCACGGCGTGACCCTGCCGGTCGGGCGGATGTTCGGCAAGAACATCGGCCTGCGCGGCGGCGTGGCGCCGGTGCGGCGGTACGTTCCCGACCTGCTGACCCGCGTGCTCGCGGGCGAGATCAACCCGGGCCGGGTCTTCGACCTCGACCTGCCGCTCGACGATGTGGCGGAGGGCTACCGCGCCATGGACGAGCGCCGCGCCATCAAGGTCATCGTCCGGCCCTGAACCGCCTGCCACGACCCCGGCGGGCGCGTTCGCGCCCTGAGGGACTGGGTAGGTCTCCGGGGTCCGGGACCTCGGGTCCGACGAGCGGTGAGGGAGGGTCATGTCGAGCACGGATGCCGTCGTCATCGGCAGCGGGCCGAACGGCATGGTGGCCGCGAACCTGCTCGCGGACGCCGGCTGGGACGTCCTCATGGTCGAGGCACAGGGTGAGCCCGGCGGCGCGGTCAAGAGCTCGGACGACGTGCGCCAGGGGTGGATCCACGACACGTTCAGCTCGTTCTACCCGCTGGCGGCCGCCTCGCCGGTCATCCGGGGGCTGCACCTCGAGCAGCACGGGCTCGAGTGGGTCCACGCACCCGCCGTCGTCGGCAACCCGCTGCCCTCCGGCGAGTGGGCGGTGCTCCACCACGAGCGCGAGGAGACGGCCGCCTCGTTCGACCGGCTCTGCCCCGGTGACGGCGACGCCTGGCTCGCGCAGTGCCGACTGTGGGACCGGGTCGGTGAGCAGCTCATCGGTGCCATCACGTCCCCGTTCCCCCCGGTGCGCAGCGGCCTCGGCCTCGCCGCCCGGATGCCCTTCAACGGGGGCCTCGCCTTCGTGCGCCAGCTCCTCCTGCCGGCCCGCGAGTTCGGGATCGAGGCCTTCCGCGGCGAGGCGCCGCGCATCCTGCTCGCCGGCAACGCGTCGCACGCCGACATCGGCATGCAGACGCCGGGGTCGGGGTTCATGGGCTGGCTGCTCGTCATGCTCGGGCAGCACGTCGGCTTCCCCGTGCCCCGGGGTGGCGCCGGCGAGCTGACCAACGCCCTCGTGCGCCGGTTCACCTCCCGGGGCGGCCAGGTCCGCACGGCGACCCCCGTCGTCGAGGTCATCGTGTCCGGCGGCCGGGCCAGCGCCGTGCGCACCGCCGACGGCGAGGTCATCGAGGCCCGGCGGGCGGTGCTCGCCGACGTCAGCGCACCGGCGCTCTATGGCGGCCTCGTGCCGTGGGAGCACCTGCCAGCGAAGCTGCGCCGACGGATGGCGGGCTTCGAGTGGGACCCCGGCACGATCAAGCTGGACTGGGCCCTCGACGGGCCCATCCCGTGGGACCCGGCGCCCCCGGTGCAGCCCGGGACGGTGCACCTGCTCGACTCCGTCGACGCGCTCTCGGTGGCCGAGGCGCAGATCGCCACCGGCCGCGTCCCCGACCGGGGCATCATGCTCCTCGGCCAGATGGCGACGACCGACCCCACCCGCGCCCCGGCCGGAGCGGAGTCGGTGTGGGCCTACACCCACGTCCCGCACGGGGCGCTGCGGGGGGAGGTGTCCGACCCGGCGGTCGAGGCGATGGCCGACCACCTGGAGGCCCGGATCGAGGAGCACGCCCCGGGCTTCCGGGACCGCATCCTGACGCGCCGGATCCTCGGCCCCGACGAGCTCGAGTCCCGCAACGCCAACCTCGTCGGCGGCTCCCTCAACGGCGGGACCGCCAAGCCGCAGCAGGAGCTGATCTTCCGCCCCGTCCCCGGCCTCGGCCGCGCCGAGACCCCGGTGCGGGGCCTCTACCTCGCGTCGGCCGCCGCCCATCCCGGTGGCGCCGTGCACGGCGCCTGCGGCTCGAACGCCGCACGGGCCGCCTTGGCCCACGACCGAATCCGTCTCCGGAGGTCCTGATGAGCCGTACCGTCAAGCTGTTCCGCTGCTCACCCGAGCAGATCTTCAAGGTCCTCTCCGACGGGTGGAGCTATGCGTCGTGGGTCGTCGGTGCCTCCCGTATCCGGGACGTCGACTCGACCTGGCCGGCCAAGGACAGCCAGATCCACCACTCGGTCGGCTCCTGGCCCATCCTCCTCAACGACACGACAACGGTGGCCGCCATTGATGCGCCGCACTCGCTCACGCTGCGCGCCCGGGCCTGGCCGTTCGGTGAGGCCGAGGTCGTCATCGAGTGCGAGCCGGAGGGCCCGGGCGTCACGCGGGTGACGATGGTCGAGCACCCCGAGGGCGGACCGGCCAAGCTCCTGCCGCCGCCCCTCACCGACCCGGTCCTGCACGCGCGCAACTCGGAGGCGCTGCGCCGGCTCGCCTACCTCGCCGAGCGGGGCGGGCACGCGACGAGCCGCTCCTCCGCGGAGTAGGTCGGAGGTTCGGTCGGGTGACGGACTTACAGTCGAGCCATGAGCAACCTCGAGAAGAACCCCGCCGAGGTCATCTGCACCGGCCCTGAGCAGCCCGGCGCCCCGCCGACCGTGCTGCCCTACCGGGACGTCCCGCTCGGTGGGCCTCGGGCGATGACCGTGCGGCGCAGCCTGCCGCAGCGCGAGCGCAGCCTCATCGGCGCGTGGTGCTTCGTCGACCACTACGGCCCCGACGAGGTCGCCGAGACGGGCGGCATGGTCGTGCCCGGGCACCCGCACACCGGGCTGCAGACGGTGTCGTGGCTCTTCACCGGGCAGATCGAGCACCGCGACACGACCGGGGCCCACGCCCTCGTCGTGCCCGGCCAGATGAACCTCATGACGGCCGGCTCGGGCATCGCCCACTCGGAGTTCTCCACGCCCGCGACGACCACGCTGCACGGTGTCCAGCTGTGGACCGCCCTGCCCGAGCAGCACCGGCACACCGCCCCACGGTTCGAGCACTACGAGCCGCCGGTGCTCGAGGTCGGCGCCGCGCGCGTCCTCGTCTTCCTCGGCTCGCTCCTCGGCCAGACCTCTCCCGTGTCCACCTTCAGCGAGCTCGTCGGGGCCGAGATCACGCTGCCTGCCGGCGCGTCCCTCGAGCTCGACGTCGACCCGGCCCACGAGCACGGGTTCCTCTGCGACACCGGCACGCTCACCTCGGGTGGCGCGGTCGCGAAGCCGGGGGAGATCGTCTTTCACCCGACCGGGGAGGCTCGGCTCACACTGGAGGGCAGCCCGACGGAGCAGACCCGGGCCCTGCTCATCGGGGGTCGCCCCCTCGGCGAGCAGATCGTCATGTGGTGGAACTTCATCGGCCGCAGCCACGACGAGGTCGTCGGCTTCCGCGCCGACTGGCAGCGGGAGCGCGGCGCCTGGGAGGGCGAGCGGGAGGGCGAGCGGGAGGCCGCGGCCGAGCGCGAGGGCGGCCACAGCGGCATACCTGCTGACGGGAGCCCGCCGTCCCGCTTCGGGAAGTTCCCCGAGGCGTGGGAGACGACACTGCCCGCGCCGACGCTGCCGAACGTGCGGCTGCGCTCGCGCGGCTGACGCCCCCTCCCCTCCCCCGGTTCGAGGTAATTACCGGACGGTGCTGCCCGGCGATCACCTCGAACCGGAGTCAGCGAAGGTCAGCGGGGCGCCATCCGCAGGGCGCCGTCCATCCGGATGACCTCGCCGTTGAGGTAGTCGTGGTCGACGATCGCGAGGGCGAGCTGGGCGTACTCCTCGGGGCGGGCGAGCCGCTGCGGGAAGGGCACCCCGGCCGCGAGGCCGGCGCGGAACTCGTCGGAGACGGTCGCGAGCATCGGGGTCTCGACGATGCCCGGGGCGATCGTCATGACCCGGATGCCGTACTGGGCGAGGTCGCGCGCTGCGGGGAGGGTGAGCCCGACGATGCCACCCTTGCTCGAGCTGTAGGCCGCCTGCCCGACCTGGCCGTCGAAGGCCGCGATCGAGGCGGTGTTGATGATGACGCCGCGCTGGCCGTGCTCGTCGGGCTCGGTCTGCGAGATCGCCTCGGCGGCGACCGCGAGGACGGTGAACGAACCGATCAGGTTGACCTGGATGACCTTCGCGTAGAGGCCGAGGTCGTGCACGCCCTTCTTGCCGAGGATCCGCGCTGACGGCCCGATGCCGGCGCAGTTGACGACGACCCGCAGGGGGGCACTCGAGCTGGCCTGCGCCACGGCCGCTCGGACCTGCTCCTCGTCCGTCACGTCGGTGGCGACATAGGTCACGCCGGGGACGGACGGGCCGGCCTGCACCGCTGCCGGCAGGTCGAGCGCGTAGACGGCGGCGCCCTTGTCGGCCAACGCCTTCGCCGTCGCGGCACCGAGTCCGGACGCGCCCCCGGTGACGATGGCGGCGGTGTTGTCGAGCTGCATCAGACGTTCTCCTGCTTCTGCTGGGTTCGGTTCACTTCTGGACGGTGATCGCGCCGGCTGGCTTGCGGAGCGAGCGGCTGATGACGAGCCGCTGGATCTGGTTGGTCCCCTCGAAGATCTGCATGACCTTGGCCTCGCGCATGTAGCGCTCGACGGGGAAGTCCTTCGTGTAGCCGTAGCCACCGAGGACCTGGACGGCGTCGGTGGTGACCCGCATCGCGTTGTCGGTGGCGACGAGCTTGGCGATCGAGGCCTCGCGGCTGTAGGGCAGCCCCTGGTCCTTGAGCCGCGCCGCGTGGAGGGTGATCGCGCGCGCCGACTGCACGGCGGCCTCCATGTCGGCCAGGACGAACGCCAGCCCCTCGTGCTCGATGATCTTGCGGCCGAAGGCCTCTCGCTCCTCGGCGTAGGCCACGGCCCGGTCGAGCGCGCCCTGGGCCAGTCCGGTGGCGCAGGCGGCGATGCCGAGCCGGCCCGCGTCGAGACCGGCGAGCGCGATCTTGAGCCCTTCACCCTCGTCACCGAGACGGCGCTCGGCCGGGACGCGGACGTGGTCGAAGCGCATCGTCGCCGTCGTCGAGCCCATCAGGCCCATCTTGTGCTCCGGCGGGTCGGCGGTCAGGCCCTCGGCGTCGGCCGGCACGAGGAAGCAGGAGATGCCGCCCCGGTCGTCGGAGGTGCGGGCCAGGACCTTGTAGTAGTCGGCCTCGCCGCCGTGCGTGGTCCACGCCTTGGCTCCGGTGATGACGTAGTCGTCGCCGTCGCGGACGGCGCGGGTCGTCATGGCGGCCGGGTCGGAGCCGGCATGGGGCTCACTGAGGCAGTAGGCGCCGAGCAGCTCTCCGCCGAGCAGGTCGGGCAGCCACCGCTGCCGCTGCTCGTCCGTGCCCCGCGTGGCAAGGCCGAAGCACGAGAGGGCGTGCACGCTCGTGCCGACCGCGACGCTCGCCCAGACGCTGGCCAGCTCCTCGAGCACCTGGAGGTAGACCTCGTAGGGCTGCCCGCCGCCGCCCTCGCTCTCGGGGTAGGGCAGGCCGAGCAGACCCAGCTGGCCGAGCTGCCGGAAGACCTCGCGCGGGAAGGTGCCGGTCGCCTCGGCCTCGGCCGCCCGTGGCGCGAGCTCCTCCGTGGCGAACTCGCGGACCAGCCGGATCAGGTCGGCGGCCTCTGGGGTGGGCAGCACACGCGCCGCGGGCATGGGATCTCCTCGAGGTGAGTACCAAAGGCGGGTTCAGAGTACCAGTATTGGTATCGTCGAGACCATGACCGCGACATCCGGCGACCCAGTGGGCACCGCTCCCCTGACCGCCCGCACCCGGGCCCGCCGCGACGAGGTCCTCGCCGACCTGCGGACCCTCTTCCTCGCCGAGGGGTTCGCCGACCTCACCATCGCCGACCTCGCCGAGCGGCTGCACTGCTCCCGGTCGACGCTCTACCTCGTCGCCGGCAGCAAGGAGCAGATCGTCGTCGCGACCGTGCGTTCCTACTTCAAGACGGCCGCCGCGTCCATCGAGCGCCGCCTCGCCCCCGAGCGCGACCCGGTCGCCCGGCTCCGGCTCTACCTCGACGCGGTCGCCGAGGAGCTGTCGCCGGCCTCGCCGGCCTTCCACCGGGACGTCGCCGCGTTCCCTCCCGCTCGGGAGGTCTACCGCCAGAACACGGGGTATGCCGCTCAGCGGGTGCGCGCTCTCATCGACGAGGGCGTCGCAGCCGGCCGCCTGCGACAGGTCGACGCCGCGTTCGTCGGGGCCGCGGCGGGCGAGGTCATGACGGCGATCCAGCGGGGCGCCATCGCCGCCGCCACCGGCCTCGACGATGCAGCGGCCTACCGGCAGCTCGCCGACCTGCTGGTGCACGGCCTCGCTACATGAGCCTCTCGAGTCGGCTCCCAGAGGCTGTCCCGGTCCGCGAAGGCGCGGGCGGTCGCGCCACCCCCCGGAGGTACCACCAGTGACGACGACGACAGGCTTCATCCTCCGGGCCTACCCGCGGCCTCGCGCGGCCGATCGAGACGGCTGACCGGCGCCGGGCCGAGCTGACCGGCACGTAGGGTCGGCGCATGGAGCCATCGGAGCCGCAGCAGGCGCAGCAGCCGGAGGAGCCTCAGGCGTGCTGATTTACACGATCGGTCACTCGACGCGGCCGTTCGACGAGTTCGTCGCGGTGCTGCGCGCCCACGCCATCGAGGCGGTCGCGGACGTCAGGACCGTGCCGAAGTCGCGCCACAACCCGCAGTTCCACATCGACGCGTTGACCCGGACGCTGCCCGAGGCCGGCCTGGGCTACGTGCACCTTCGCGCCCTGGGCGGCCTGCGCCACGCACGCCCCGACTCGCCCAACGCCGGGTGGCGCAACGCCAGCTTCCGCGGCTATGCCGACTACATGCAGACGCCGGAGTTCGCGGCCGGCCTGGCCGAGCTGCTCGCCCTCGCGGCCGAGAAGCGCACCGTCATCATGTGCGCGGAGGCGGTGCCGTGGCGGTGCCACCGCTCCCTCGTCGGAGACGCCCTGCTCGTGCGCGGCCACGAGGTCATCGACATCTACGACAAGCGCACGGCGAAGCCGGAACGGCTCACCAGCTTCGCCGTCGTCGACGGCCTCGAGGTCACCTACCCGGCCCCGTGAGCTGCGTGACGTGTGCGGGGCCGGGTCGGTGGCCTCGTGCCGTCCGCCGGACGGGTCAGTAGCCGTTGCCGTAGCCACCGCCCCCGCCGCCGCCGCTGCTGCCACCGCCGCTGTTGCCACCGGTCGGCGCGGCCGTCGTCACCGGGGTGCCGGCGGCCGTCAGCACGTGCCAGATGCCCTGGAAGTTCTGCCCCGCGACGGAACCGGGCCCGCTGTCGCCCGCGTAGTAGTAGAGCGGCCAGCCATCGAGGGTCAGCTGCGCCTTGCCGCCCGGACCGGTGATGGTGCCCACCTTGCCGGTGATGCCGGTCAGCCTCGGCATCGACGACGCCTCGTACGCCGGCGGCCAGAGTGAGAGGCAGACGCCGGCGCAGGCACTGGACGTCGTGCCCTGGGTGTCCTTGTCGTACTTGTAGAGCGCGCGGCCGTTCCCGTCCGTGACGACGGTGCCGGCCGAGGTCGACCTGGTCATCAGGGCGGAGACGGTGCCGATGGTGCTGCCGCTCGCGCTCGCGCCGCTGCCCGCCGCCGGCTGGGCGGCGGTGCCGTTGCCGCCGTAGCTGCTGCCACAGGCGGCGAGGAACACGCCGAGCGTCACGGTCGGCAGGACTGTCCGAAGTCGCATCGATCCTCCTGGTTGCTCGTCGCCGGTCCGGGTCGGCCGGCGGCCTCACGACCGGTACACGTCGCACGCGACCGTGAGGTTCACCGGGGCGGGCCTCGGCTCGGGTGTGAGCACGGGCACGAGGTGACCGGTTCGCTTGTCGGACCGGCGAGGACGGGAGACAGTGAGGTCATGGACGCACCCGAGGCCACGAGCCAGTCGCACGAGCACCTGTCCCTCGCCGAGGAGTGGATCGCGGCGAACTACCATCCGCTCCCCGTCGTCATCTCGCACGCGGAGGGGGCCTGGGTCACCGATGTGGACGGGCACCGCTACCTCGACGCGCTGGCCGGCTACTCAGCGCTCAACTTCGGGCACCTGCACCCGGCCCTCGTCGGGGCCGCCCACGAGCAGCTCGACCGGCTCACCCTGACGAGCAGGGCCTTCCACTCCGACCAGCTCGGACCGTTCTGCCGTGACCTCGCGGCGCTCGCCGGCAAGGAGCTCGTGCTGCCGATGAACACCGGCGCCGAGGCCGTCGAGACGGCGATCAAGACCGCCCGCAAGTGGGGCTACGAGGTCAAGGGCGTGCCGGACGGCGCGGCCCGCATCATCGTCATGTCCGGGAACTTCCACGGCCGGACGACGACGATCATCAGCTTCTCCGAGGACCCGGACGCCCACGACCACTACGGGCCCTACACGCCCGGCTTCGACATCGTGCCGTACGGCGACCTCGAGGCCCTCGAGGCGGCGATGACCGACGAGACGGTCGCGGTGCTCCTCGAGCCGATCCAGGGCGAGGGCGGGGTCGTCCTCCCGCCGGCCGGCTACCTGCGGGCGGTCCGGGCGCTGACCCGTGAGCGCAACGTCCTCATGCTCGCCGACGAGATCCAGTCCGGCCTGGGCCGCACCGGCACGACCTTCGCGTGCGACCTCGAGGACGTCGTGCCCGACGTCTACATCCTCGGCAAGGCCCTCGGTGGCGGGATCGTGCCCGTGTCCGCGGTCGTGGCGGACCGGTCCGTGCTCGGGGTCTTCACACCGGGCAGCCACGGCTCCACCTTCGGCGGCAACCCCCTGGGCGCGGCGGTGGGTCGGGCCGTCGTCGGCCTGCTGCGCACCGGCGAGTACCAGGAGCGTGCGGCCCACCTCGGCAAGCTGCTCGACGAAGGGCTGCGCGGCCTCGTCGGGCGCGGCGTCGACGCGGTCCGCGTGCGCGGCCTCTGGGCCGGGGTCGACATCACGCCGTCGGTCATGACCGGGCGGGAGGCGTGCGAGCGGATGATGGAGCTCGGCGTGCTGATGAAGGACACCCACGGCTCGACGGTCCGTCTCGCCCCGCCGCTCGTCATCGGCGAGGACGAGGTGCACCTGCTCGTAGACAGCTTCGCGAAGATCCTCCCGTGACGCGTCGCTGAGCTGCCCCACCGGTGCGCCACCGACCGACATACTGGCGCCCATGAGCGAACGCGTCCACGTGCCCACCGAGTCCGGGGAGATGCCCGCGCAGCTGTGGCTGCCGGCGGCGGGCACCGGTCCCGGCATCGTGCTGTGCCAGGAGATCTTCGGCCTGAGCCCCTACGTCGTCCAGCGGGCGGAGGACCTCGCCGCCCTCGGCTACGTCGTGCTCGCCCCGGAGTTCTTCTGGCGCCTCGGGGTCAGCACCGTCTCGGAGCAGGACGGTGGGCTCGAGCGCGGGATCGCGCTGGCGAACCAGCTCGACTGGCCACTGACCGTCCGGGACGGCGTGGCGGCGGTGCAGTGGCTCCGAGAGCGCGACGAGGTGACCGGGCCGGTCGGCCTGCTCGGGTTCTGCTTCGGCGGCGGGCTCGCCTTCAACGTCGCGGCGAAGGAACCGGTCTCGGCCCTGGTCAGCTACTACGGGTCGGCGCTGCCCATGCTCCTCGAGCTCGCGCCCAGGGTGACGGCGCCGAGCCTGCACCACTTCGGCACCGCCGACTCGTTCATCGACCAGGAGTCGGTCGCGAAGGTCCGGGCCGCCGTGACGGCGTCACCCGCGACGGTGTTCCACGAGTACGAGGGCGCCGACCACGCCTTCGACAACCCGGACCTGCCGTGGCACCACCCGGACGCCTCGGTGCTGGCCTGGGACCGGACCGTCGCCTTCCTCCAGGAGCACCTCCCCGTCGGGAGCTGACGCGTGGCCGAGTCCGGTATCAGGGTCGAAGCAGGGTTGAACCGGGGTCGTCCCCCATGGGGGAACTGGGCTGTTCCCGGAATGCTCGAAGCATGGCCCTCCCGACCCTGCCACCCCGGGTGGCGCAGCCTCAGCGACCGCCCCTGCCGACGGCGACGACGTCTGCCACGCTGCCCGACGCAGCCCGCGACCTCGTGCTCACCGCGCCGATGCTCCTGTTCGCCCACGGGATCCTCGTCTGGCTCGACGACCTCGGGCAGCACGGGCGCAGCGGCGTCATCTGGTTCCTCGCGCAGGCCGCCCTCATCGCGTCGGCGTTCAGCTTCGTCGGGCTGGCGGCCGGGCTGCGCCACGTCACGGCGACCACTGCGCCGCGAGGGCGGCGGGGCGCCGCCGCCGGTGCACTCCTCGCGGCGATCGTCGGCACCGGGCTCACGACGTGGGTCGCCCTCGTCCGCGGGGTCGGCGGTGGCGCCGCGACGGCTGGGGCCCCGCAGTGGCTGCTCGCCGGCGGACCGGTCCTGCTGGTGACGGCGCTCGTCGCCCTGATCGCGCTCGCGGTGCCGACGCTGCGCCTGCCCCGTCGCAGCCTGGCCCTGGCCGCGACCGGAGCGGCCCTGCTCGCCACCCCCTTCGACCTCATCCCGCTCGCCGGCCTCGTCATCCTGCTGGCCCTCGAGCCGCTGCTCGGCAGCGGCCCGGCCCCGGGCGACGTTGACCGCTAGAGCACGTGCGGCAGCGGCCAGGCCTGGCCCGTGGAGCTGTCGATGATGATCGCCCGGTTGACCGTGACGGTGAGGGGCAGCACGTCGGCGACCGCCTTGACGACGATGGGCAGCTGCGAGCCGGTCGCGCCCGTCGCGAGCGAGACGTGCGGCACCCACGACCCCGGCTCGTAGTGGTGGTGCAGCACGCCGCCCGTGCGCGCCACCGCGGTCGCGACGGCCTCCTGGCGCCGCGCGATGTCGACCGACACGGCCGGCACGAGCGCGGCGCGACCGCGCGGGAAGGCGACGGTCCCGTGGAAGCTCAGCTCGAACGGTTCAGCCGGCGGCAGGTCCGCGAGCGCGTGGCGCACCCGGTCGAGGTCCCACTCGAGCAGGACCGCGTAGGACAGGTGCGGCAGATGCCGGCCGTGGGTGTGCGACTGGAGCGTGCGGATCCCGCTCTCCTCGAGTCGCGCCCAGAGCTCCCGCATGAGGCGGTCACCTCGACGGTCGAAGAGCAGACAGACGGCCA
>NZ_AWQS01000094.1 GCF_000576575.1 Intrasporangium chromatireducens Q5-1 | reverse complement strand
CGGGCCGAACCGGTAACTCTCATTAGGGCGCGGTGGAGTCGAGAGTATGGACAAATCGCCCAAGAGCGTCGCCCACGGGCTACGGCCCGGTCTTCCGAGTGGTCCCCTCCACGAAACCACCCGGAAGACCGAGTCCGGGGACGGCCACGGGCTTGTCGCGAGCCCGTTGGTACCCCTCCCCTGACGATGCGGGGCCACCGTGGTCCGTCACTTGTATGACGGGCCGCTGACCGGATCATGACGAGGTTTCCGCGACTTTCGGGAAATTCTTTTGACCCGCCCGCATGCCGCCTGGGCCCGCCCGCATGCCGCCTGGACCGCTCAGCGGCGCTCGGTCCGGGCGACGGCGAAGATCCGGGAGAAGGGGAAGAGCACGCCGAACGGCCGCCGCGGATAGGCACTCTCGAGCTCAGCGGCATACGCCTCGAGGAACTCGTCCCGCTCTGGCCCCTCCCCGAGGACGCCGAGCACGGGGCGCAGCCCCGTCGACCGGACCCACTCGAGGACCGGATGGGCCGCACCGTCGGCCGCCGGGAGCACCTGCTGGTAGGTCGTCTCCCACACGTCGACGTCCGGGGTGAGGCCGAGCAGGAGAGCGGCATACGTCTCCGGCAGCGCGACGGCGGCGGCACGGTCGAGCCCCGGTCGCAGGTCAGCGGCACGCGGATGACGGGCGGCCACCTCGCGCATCAGACGGTGCGACGGCGCGCCGAAGTTCGACGGCACCTGCATCGCGAAGGTGCCTCGGGGCGCGAGGGCGGCCACCCACGCGGGGATGAGGCGCAGGTGCGTGGGCACCCACTGCAGGGTCGCGTTGGTGACGAGGACGTCGACCGACCCGCCGAACATGCGCGGGTCCCACTCCTCCGCGCTCGCCTCCACCCACTCGACCCGACCCTCCGCGTCGAGGGCGCGCGCCTTGGCGAGCATCTCCGGGGAGCTGTCGATGCCGATGACGCGCGCACCGGGCCACCGGTCGGCGAGCGTCAGGGTCTGGTCGCCGGGCCCGCAGCCCAGGTCGACGACGACGCGCGGATGTGTGGCTCCGACCCGGGCGAGGAGGTCCTGCATCGGGCGGCCGCGGTGGTCGGCGAACCGCTGGTACTGCTCCGGACTCCACCTCGCATCGGCGCTGTGCGACATGTCGCTCCTTTCTTTCGATATCAAGAGTCTTGACGGCACTAGAGTGGGCTCATGAACCGGGCGCACGACGACGTCGACGAGATCCTCGCGGCCTGGCGCCGTGAGCGTCCCGACCTCGACGTGGCACCCCTCGAGGTCCTCTCCCGCGTCTCGCGGCTGGCCAGGCGGCTCGACCTCGCCCGAGGGTCCGCCTTCTCCGAGCAGGACCTCGAGGGTTGGGCGTTCGACGTCCTGTCGGCCCTGCGGCGCGCCGGGGCGCCGTACGAGCTCTCCCCCGGACAGCTCGTCCAGCAGACGCTCGTCACGAGCGGCACGATGACCAACCGGGTCGACCGGCTCGAGCGGCGCGGCCTCGTCGAGCGGCGCCCCGACCCGGGCGACCGGCGCGGCGTGCTCGTCCGGCTCACCGACACCGGCCGCGAGGTGGTCGACCAGGCGATGGCCGAGCTCATCGTGCAGGAGAAGTCGATGCTCACCGACCTGTCGACCGGCGACCAGCGTGACCTCGCCGCCCTCCTGCGGCGGCTGCTCGCGCCGCTCGAGGCCCGCGACCCCGCCTGAGCCCTCGCCTGACCCGCGGGTCGATGTATCAGCGCGGCTCCTGGGCCGCGGAAATACATCGACCCGGAGCGCACGGGGGTCAGGACGCGGCCTGCTGGAACTCGAGCCGGTTGCCCACCGGGTCGCTCGTGTGGAACCGGCGCAGCCCGGGAATCTTGTCGTCCCAGGTGACGGGGGCCCCGGACGCCGCGACCGCGCCCGCGAGCGCGTCGACGTCGGCCACGGCGATGCCGGGGTGCGCCTTGCGCGCGGGACGGAAGTCGTCCTCGATGCCGACGTGGATCTCGGCGCCGCCCGCCCGGAACCAGGCGCCGCCGCGCGGGCGGAGCAGCTCCGGCTTGTCCACCTCGCTCATCCCGAGCACCGCGACGTAGAACGCGCGCATCCGGTCCTCGCAGCCGGCCGGCCCGGACACCTGGACGTGGTGCAGAAACATCTCCATGGCCCGAAAGTATCTTGATATCAAGATACTTTCGGGGTCGAGCGCGGCCCGACATTTTTCAAATTGCCGGACCGCGAGCTCCGCATCAGGATGAGGCAGCAGCCCAACCGTGCAAAGGAGCACCCTTGAGCCTCACACGCAAGCAGGTCCTCGCGCTCAGCCTGTCCGTCGCCACAGTGGCGGCCGGCGCCCCGCTCGCCGCGGCACCCCTCGCCGCCGCGTCCTCCACCCCGACCGCCGCCATCGCGCTGCCGTCCCTGCCCGACACCCTCTCCGACCTCACACGCACCCTCGACACGCGCGCCGTCACGACGGCCCTCGTCCCGACGACCGCCGCCCGCGATGCGGTGGCGCGCCTCATCACCGCCTCGGGGCCGGGGACCCGGGCGACCTGGGACCCGCGCTTCGGCACCCTGCGGACCCTGCACTCGGACGGTTATCTCACCGGTCCCACTGCCGGCTCCCCCGTCGACGTGGCCCGCGCGTGGCTCGCCGCCAGCCCAGCGGCATACGGCCTCACCTCTGCCCAGGTGGGCGCCCTGTCCGTGGCACGAGACCACACGCTGCCCGGCACCGGCACGCACGTCGTCACCTTCGTCCAGACGATCGGCGGAGCGCCCGCGGCACGAGGTGGGCGCGCGACGGTCGCAGTCACCAAGGACGGTCGGATCCTCTCGTATGCCGCTGAGCTGGCTCCCGGGGAGCGGCTCAGGTCCGCTTGGGTGCTCGGCGAGGCCGGCGCGCTCGCGAAGGAGGCGGCAGCCCTCGCACCGGGGGTCGCCTTCGTGCCGAAGGCGACCGGCTCCCAGGCCGGCTTCACGACGTTCGACCCTGGTCCGTTCGCCGGGCCCGGCTACGCCCGCCGTGTCGTCTTCCCGACGAAGGACGGACCGGTGGCCGCGTACAAGGTCTTCTTCGTCAAGAGCCAGACCGAGGCCTGGGAGACGGTCGTCGACGGAACGACGGGCACCGTGCTGTTCCGCACGAGCGTGGTGCAGTTCGACGACCCGCACGGCACCGTCTACGACAACTACCCGGGAGCGGCGCAGGGCGGCCAGCCCCAGCAGGTTTCGTTCGGTCCGACCGCCGAGTCACCGAAGGGCTGGGTGGACCTGACCGGGGCCGTCGGCACCGGCGTGACGACGCTCGGCAACAACGCCGACAGCTACGCAAACTGGTCCAACTTCATCGCCCCCGTCGACAACGCGCCCCGGCCCGTCGCGCCGGACGGGCACTTCGACTACGTCTACACCAACCAGTGGGCGGCGACGAACGGTCAGACGGTGCCGCCGTCCTATGCTTCGGACCTCAACCCGGCGGCGACGAACCTCTTCTACCACCACAACCGGATCCACGACGAGTACTACCGGCTCGGCTTCACCGAGACCGCCGGCAACTTCCAGACGGACAACGGCGACAAGGGCGGCCTCGGCGGCGACGCCATCCGCGGCCTCGTCCAGGCGGGCGCCACCTCGGGCGGGTCCCCGACCTACACCGGCCGCGACAACGCCTACATGCTCACGCTCGACGACGGCATCGCCCCCTGGAGCGGGATGTTCCTCTGGGAGCCGATCAACGACGCCTTCGAGGGGCGCTACCGCGACGGGTCGTTCGACATGTCGGTCGTCCAGCACGAGTACACCCACGGCCTGTCCAACCGCTACGTCGCCGGGGGCAGTGCGCTCGCCTCCCAGCAGGCCGGGTCGATGGGCGAGGGCTGGTCCGACTGGTACGCCCTCAACCACGCCTATGAGTCCAGTCTGGAGAGCACTCGAGCCGTCGTCGGTGACTACGTGACGGGCAACAGCACCCGGGGCATCCGCAACTACGACTACAACGACAACCCGACGACCTTTGGCGACATCGGCTACGACCTGACCGGCCCGGAGGTGCACGCCGACGGCGAGATCTGGACAACCATGCTGTGGGACCTGCGCAAGGCCCTCGTCGCCCGGTACGGCGCATCGGCGGGCGGCGAGCGGGCCGCCCGACTCGTCACCGACGGGATGCCGCTCACCGCACCGAACCCGTCCTTCCTCGACGCCCGTGACGGCATCCTCGCCGCCGACCTCGACCGCTACCACGGCGAGGACACCGACCTGATCTGGAGCGTCTTCGCCAAGCGGGGCGCCGGGGCATCGGCCGTGTCGGCGACGGGTGACGACACCGACCCGACACCCGCCTTCGACCACCCGGCTGCTGCCCGCAACGGGACCGTCGCGCTGACCCTCGTCAACGCGACGACGGGCCAGCCGATCTCTGGTGCGCGCGTCATCCTCGGCCGCTACGAGGCCCGGGTCTCCGCGCTCGTGCGGACCGGTTCGTCCGGCGGCGCATCGATCAAGGCCGTGGCGGGAACCTACCCGCTCACGATCCAGGCCCCCGGCTTCGGCACCCAGACGATCGAGGGGCTCTCGATCTCGGCGGGCAAGAACGCCGCGCGCACCATCAAGCTCGCCCCCAACCTCATGTCGGTCAACGCCGGCGCCCAGGTGGTGTCCGTCTCCAACCAGGACGACGGCTCGCCCGCGAAGTTCGCCCTCGACGACACGGCCGGGTCGGTCTGGTCGACGAAGCAGGGCTCGGCGGCCTACAACGCCGGCCCGGACGAGCGGGTCACCGTCAGGCTCGCGGCTCCGGCCACCGTCACGTCGGTCCGGGTCAGCGCCTTCAAGGCAACCAACGGCGCGAGATTCTCGGCCCTGAAGGACTTCACCGTGCAGGCGTCGACCGACGGTGTCACGTGGACGACGGTCCGGACCGGTTCTTTCGGCTACGAGGTGCCCCGACCGGCGGCGCCGGACCTCAACTACCGCACGTTCACCCTCGACAAGCCGACGAAGGCCGCCTACCTGCGGTTCTTCATCGACTCGGTCCAGGGCGACACGACGACCTACGCCCAGGTCGCGGAGATCGAGGCCTTCGGGACGGGCACCCGTGTCGAGAACGGCACCGTCGCGCCCGACGAGCCGTCCACCGACAGCGGCACCATCACGACCGGCAACCCCGCCGCCGGTGACCCGACCGGACTCGCGAACGTCTTCGGCGTCACGGGCACCGAGCTCAACACGACCTGTGTGTTCCCGCCCGCCTCACAGGGCGTCGACGCGTGGGCGACCAAGCTGCCCGCAGGATTCTCCGACGGGCTGCACTCCGTCACCGTCAAGGGCACGAGCGACCCGGTCGTGGGCCACGACCTCGACCTCTACTTCCTCGACAGCTCCTGCCAGCTGGTCGGCGAGTCGGCGACGTCGGCCGCCGACGAGTCGTCGGTCATCCCGCCCGGGTCGGTCTACGTCCTGACCCAGCTGTGGCTCGGGCAGAACGTCAAGGTCAACCTGACGGCCGTCGACAACCGGTAGCCGGACGCGTGCCCCCGCCGTACCGCGGCGGCGGGGGCACGCTCAGCCGACGAGCTCCGCCGCCTCGAGCCACTCCGCCTCGAGCTGGTCCCGCTCGGCGACGACGTCCTGCAGCCTCGCGGTGAGGTCGGCGAGTGCGGTCGGGTCGGTCGCCTTCTCTGCCATGTCCGCGTGCAGCCGCTCCTCGCGCTCCGATAGCCGCGCCAACTGCTTCTCGATCCGCGCCATCGCCTTGCGCGCCTCCCGCTGCTCGGCCGGGCTGGGCGCCCCGGCCGGAGCGTCAGGAGACGGTATGCCGCTGAGCTGGCTGGGCGGCATACCGTCCGTTCGGGACGTGGCCGCGTGCCGTACCCGCAGGTACTCCTCGACGCCACCGGGCAGGTCGCGCAGCTTCCCGTCGCCGAGCAGGGCGAACTCGTGGTCGCAGACCCGCTCGAGCAGGTAGCGGTCGTGGCTGACGACGACGAGCGTGCCGGCCCACCCGTCGAGGACGTCCTCGAGGGACGTGAGGGTCTCGATGTCGAGGTCGTTCGTCGGCTCGTCGAGGATGAGGACGTTCGGCTCGCCGAGGAGCAGCCGGGTCAGCTGGAGCCGGCGGCGCTCGCCTCCGGACAGGTCCCGGACGCGGGCCTGCTGTCGACCACCGGGGAACCCGAGCCGCGTCGCGAGCTGCGAGGCGCTGATCTCCTTGCCGCCGAGCGTCGTCCACTGGCGCACGTCCTCGATCGCCTCGATGACGCGCCAGTCGGTGAAGCGGTCGAGCTCGCGCACCTCCTGGGTCAGGTGGGCGATGTGCACCGTCTTGCCGACCTTGCGCCGCCCGGCCGTCAGGGGCTGCTCGCCGGTGAGCGCCCGGAGGAGAGTCGACTTGCCGGCACCGTTGACGCCGACGAGGCCCACCCGCTCGCCCGGCGCGAGGCGCCACGTGACGCGGTCGAGGATGGTGCGCTGCTCCGGCGGCTCACCGAGCACGACGGTGACGTCCTCGAGGTCGATGACGTCCTTGCCGAGCCGCTTCGTCGCGAACGCCGTCAGCTCGACGGCGTTGCGCGGGGCCGGCTCGTCGCTGATGAGGGCGTTGGCCGCCTCGATGCGGAACTTCGGCTTGCTCGTGCGCGCCGGGGCGCCACGCCGGAGCCAGGCAAGCTCCTTGCGCATGAGGTTCGCCCGGCGGTCGGCGACGACACCGGCGAGGCGGTCGCGCTCGGCCTTCGCGAGGACGTAAGCGGCATACCCGCCCTCGAAGGCACTGACGTGCCCGCCCTCGACCTCCCAGGTGAGCGTCGCGTACGCGTCGAGGAACCACCGGTCGTGGGTGATCGCGACCGTCGCGTTGTCGGGGCGGGGCCGGTGGTGGGTCAGGTGGTCGGCGAGCCAGGCGACACCCTCGACGTCGAGATGGTTGGTCGGCTCATCGAGCAGGAGCAGCTCCGGGTCGTCGACGAGCAGCCGCGCGAGGGCGAGCCGGCGCCGCTCGCCGCCCGACTTCGGGCCGACCAGGGTGTCGAGGCCGCCGACACCCTGGCCCTCGATCCCGCCGAGGAGCCCGGTCAGGACATCGCGGATCCGCGGGTCACCGGCCCAGACGTGCTCGGGGCGGTCGCCGAGGACCGCCTCCCGCACGGTCCAGGCCGGGTCGAGCGCGTCGTCCTGGGCGAGCATGCCGACCCGGATGCCGCCCTCGCCGCCCTGCTTGGCGATCCGGCCCTCGTCCGGCTCCTGCAGCCGCGCCATGACGCGGAGCAGCGTCGACTTGCCGCCGCCGTTGACACCGACGATGCCGATCCGGTCACCGGTGAGGACCCCGATGCTGACGTCGTCGAGGACGTGGGTCGTGCCGAAGACGAGGGAGACGCCGTCGAGGGTGATGAGGTTGGCCATACGTACTTTCGGGTGAGGTGTTCCGGTGGCGGAGGTGATGGCGCAACGACCTCAAACCGGGGTGCGGGGGGCGGGCACGACGTGGGCGCCGTGGACCGGCCCTTTCGCGCGGCGGATGTCCCGGCACAGGGCCGCGGCGGACAGCGAGACGGACAGGTCGAGGGCGGCCTCGTGGCTCGCGGTGAGGAAGGCGACGGTCGGGCCCGAGCCCGACACGATCGCGCCGAGGGCCCCGAAGTCGACCCCGGCCTCGCACAGCTCGCGCAGCTCGGGCCGCAGCGAGAACGCGGCGTCCTGCAGGTCGTTGGCGAGCGCCGAGCCGAGCGCCTCGGCGTCGCCCCGGCGCAGCGCGGCCATGAGCCGGGCGCTCACGCGGGGCTCGGGCACGTCGGCGTCGGCGCGGAGCCGGTCGATCTCGGCGTACACCTCGGGCGTCGACAGGCCCGTGCCGCTGACTGCGAAGACCCAGTTGAAACTCCCCCGGGCCAGGACCGGGGTCAGCTGCTCGCCGCGCCCCGACCCCATGAGGTTGCCACCGAGGAGCGGGAACGGGACGTCGCTGCCGAGCTCGGCGGCGAGCTCGCTCAGCTCGTCGCGGTCGAGGGCGAGCCCCCAGAGCTGGTCGCAAGCCAGGAGGGTCGCCGCGGCGTCCGCGGAGCCGCCCGCCATGCCTCCCGCGACCGGGATGTCCTTGTCGATCCGAATCGTCAGTGCCTCGTCGATGCCGCCGCGCTCCGCGACGAGCTGGGCCGCCCGGACCGCGATGTTGTCGGTGCCGCTCGGGATGAGGTCGGCGTAGTGCCCGGCGGCGACGACCTGCCACTCGTCGGACCGCGAGACGCTCACCTCGTCGTGGAGGGACACGGCCTGGAAGACCGTTGCGAGGCCGTGGTAGCCGTCGGCCCGGCGTGGCCCGACGCGCAGCTCGAGGTTGACCTTGGCGGGGGCGCGCACGGTCACGACCTCGGGGAGCGTCGAGACGGTCGTCATGCCGTTACCTTATGCGCGCCTCGGGCCGAGTCGCCGCGGCGCGGGCCTCGGCGATCCGGGCGAAGGCGGCGATGTCGAGCTGCTCACCGCGGGTCCTCGGGTCGATACCGGCGGCCACCAGGGCGGCCTCGGCAGCCTCGGGCGAGCCGGCCCACGGCGCGAGGGCCTGGCGGAGCGACTTGCGCCGCTGGAGGAACGCCGCGTCGATGCAGCGGAAGACCTCCTCGCGGGAGGCGCTCGTCGTCGGGGGCTCCCGACGGACGAGGGAGACGAGGCCGGAGTCGACGTTGGGTGCCGGCCAGAAGACGTTGCGCCCGACCCGCCCGGCCAGCTCGACGTCGGCGTACCACGCCGCCTTGAGGCTCGGCACGCCGTAGGTCTTGTTCCCCGGTTTGGCGGCGAGCCGCTCGGCAACCTCGAGCTGGACCATGACGAGGACCCGCTCGATGCTCGGGAACCGCTCGAGGAAGGAGAGCACGACCGGCACGGAGATGTTGTAGGGCAGGTTCGCGACGAGGGCCGTCGGCCGCGGTTTGGGCAGGGACGTGACGGTGAGCGCGTCGGCCGCGACGAGCCGCAGCTTGTCGACGTGCTCCGGCTGCAGCTCGGCCACCGTGCCCGCGAGGGCCTCGGCGAGGCGGGGGTCGACCTCGATCGCGGTGACGTGCCGGACGACGGGCAGCAGGGCGAGGGTCAGGCTCCCCAGGCCCGGGCCGACCTCGACGACGACGTCCTCGGGCCCGACACCGGCCACCCTCACGATCTTGCGGACCGTGTTGGCGTCGACGACGAAGTTCTGGCCCCACTGCTTCGTCGGCCGGATCTCGAGCCGGGCCGCGAGCCGACGGATCTCCGCCGGACCGAGCAGCGCGGAGTCCGGGGCCGAGGTCATGGCCCCACCCTATTGCCAGCCGTCACCGACCGATCGAGAGCGCAATTCTCGCGAGCGAGGGCGCAGCAACCTGCACCCTCGACCGGGATTGGTGCACGCTCGATCGGGATTCCTGCACGCTCGATCGGGATTCCTGCACGCTCGAGCGGGATTCCTCAGGCTTTGCAGCCCCACTGCGACAGGCCGTTGTCCGCATACACCCGGTTCGCGACGGTGATCTGCTGCTCGCGGCTGGCGAGGTCGGCCCGGGAGGCGAAGTCACCGCCGCCGTAGGCGAGCCAGGTGCTCGCCGAGAACTGCAGCCCGCCGTAGTAGCCGTTGCCGGTGTTGATGTGCCAGTTGCCGCCGGACTCGCACGCGGCGACGCTGTCCCACATCGCGGCACGAGCGAGGTTGATCCCACCGCCGGAGCTCGACCCGGCCGAGCTCGACCCGCCCGAGCTCGTCGTCGTCGGCGCGGGGCGCGACTTCGTCCCGACGAGCAGCACGCGGTCGACGGCCTCTCTGGTGACCTCCGAGGCGACCTGCTTCGTCGCGGTCACCTTGCCGTCGACGAGGGTCTGCTCCAGGGTGAGGGTCCGCTCCCCGGCCCGACCGGCGGTCTTGACCTTCGTCTGGTCGGTGAACAGGTCCTTCGACTTGGTCCGCACGGTCTGGTAGGCGACCGGCTCGGTCCTCGTCGTGCGCTTCGTCGTGACGCGCTTGACGACGATCTTGGCGCCGTCGGTCAGCACGGTGTCCGCTGCCGGGGCGAGCTGGTCCTTGTCGCCGACCTTGACCCCGAGCTGCGCGAGCGCGTCGGAGACCGTCGCGGCCGCCACCGTGCGCTTGGTCGTCTTGCCGTCCGCGACCACCGTGAGGCTCTTCGGCGTCGTGATCGACAGGGCGAGTCCCGCCCGGCCGATGCTCTGCGAGCGAGAGACCGACAGCTTCGCGCCGGGCGTGCGGACGCCGAGCGCCTCGAGGACGCCGTCGACCGTCGTCTCCGTCGTGCGGATCTGCTGGGTCTTGCCGTCGATGGTGATGGTCACCGGCCGCGCGTAGCTGACCGTCACGACGTCACCGTCGTGCAGGGCCGCGCCCTCGGCCGGCGAGACGACGTCGCCGCTCGCCAGGGTGATCCCTTCCGAGTCGAGCAGGTCGCCGACGGTGCTGCCGAAGACGTGCGCCGCAGCGGGTTTCCCGTCCACCTTCAGGGTGACCGCCTTGTCGAGCTGCGCCCCGGCCACCCCACCGGTGGTGAGGAGGACCGCTGCGCCTGCCGCCGCGATGACCTGCATCCTGCGTGAGATCAAAACTCTCCGAACGTCGTACTCCCCGAGTGCCCACGCGCTCTCGTCCACCGCTCGGAGGGGATCCCGGCGTCGCTGCCGACAGCCCTCGATGAGCGGCCGATGCGGGGTGGGCAACCGGCCAACGGTCATCCAGAGAAACAGGCCAGTCGTCAAAAGGTCAAGTTCAGGTCACGGCGCTGGTCGCCCACCGAACGGGCTTCACCGCCCTCAGGACCACGGGCCGTAGACGCGCTCCGAGTTGTCGGAGACCGCCCGGCACAGGGTCGGCACGTCAACTCCGAACACGCCGGCCATGGCGCGAATCGTCAATGGCACCAAGTAGCTTGCGTTCGTCGACCCTCGGTGCGGCATGGGCGTGAGGTAGGGGGCGTCGGTCTCGACGAGGACCTGCTCGAGGGGCGTGACGCTCAGGGCATCACGCAGTCCCCTGGCGTTCTTGAATGTGACCGTTCCCGCAAAGGAGAGGAAGTAGCCCCGAGCCACGCACTCGCGAGCCATCGCGATGTCGCCGGAGAAGCAGTGCAGCACGGTGCGCTCCGGTGCGCCCTCCTCCGTGAGGATCCGCAGGATGTCCTCGTGCGCATCACGGTCGTGGATCTGCAGCGCCTTGCCGGTCCGCTTTGCGAGGTCGATGTGCCACCGGAACGCGTCCTGCTGGACGGCCCGCCCCTCCGGACCGGTCCAGTAGTAGTCGAGGCCGGTCTCCCCGATGGCGCGGATGCGCGGGTGGGTGGCGTGCCGCTCCATCGTCTCGTATGCCGCTGTCAGCTCGCCCACGTCGGCCAGCTTGGGAATCTCGCTCGGGTGCAGGGCGATCGCGCCGACGATCTCGGGGAACCGGTCGATGACGTCCATCGTGAACGCGATGCCGTCGAGGTCGCAGCCGACCTGGACCAGCCGGGTGACCCCGACCGACCGCGCCCGGGCCACCGCCTCCTCGACCGGGAACGGCTCGTCGCCCTCGCGGGTGATGTCGAGGTGGGCGTGGTTGTCGACGGCGTCGATGGGCAGCCGTTCCGGGGCGTCGGGCAGCCCCCGGCGCCCGGAGGAGGAGTGGGGGCTCACGCCTGCCCCGCCTCGCCCCCCGGCCCCTCCGACTCGTCACCAGGGCCGTCGTCCGGCTCGTCGTCCCGCTCGTCCTCCGGCTCGCCGGTGACCTCCTCGTGCTCGCCCCGCATCCGGGCGATCTCCTCGTCGACGACGGACGGGTCGAACTTCGTGAAGACCGGGGTCGGCTTGCCGATCGGCGTCCCGACGGTGACCGGCCGCGACTCCCACGCTGGGGTCTCGGAGTAGTCGCCGGTGATGATCGGGTACGGCTTGCCGTTGTCGAGGTCGGTGACCTCGTCGAGCCGCGGCATCGGGATGAAGTCCCCCTCGCCACCCAGGACGCGGTGGACCCGGTTCGCGCCGTGGGGCAGGAACGGCGCCGTCATCGTGTTGAGGTCGCTCACGGCCTGGGCGAGGACGTGCAGCACGGTGCCGAGGCGCTCGCGCTGGTCCTCGCCTTTGAGCTTGAACGGCTCGGTGTCGGCGACGTACTTGTTCGCCTCGCCGACGATCCGCATCACCTCGCCGATGCCCTGCTTGAAGCGCTGCCGCTCGATGAGCCGCCCGACCGTCTCGAACCCGGTGCGGACCGAGGTGAGCAGCGCCTCGTCGACGGGCTCGAGGGCGCCGGCCGGCGGGATCTCGCCGAAGTTCTTGGCGATCATCGAGGCGGTGCGGTTGACGAGGTTGCCCCATCCCGCGACGAGCTCGGAGTTGTTGCGCTGGACGAACTCGGCCCAGGTGAAGTCGCTGTCCTGGTTCTCCGGGCCGGCGGCGCAGATGAAGTAGCGCAGCGGGTCCGGCCCGTATCGGTCGAGCACGTCGCGCACATAGATGACGTGCCCGCGCGACGTCGAGAACTGCCGGCCCTCCATTGTCATGAACTCCGACGCGACGACCTCGGTGGGCAGGGCGAGCACGCCGTACTCGCCGGGCTCGCCGCCCTTGGCCCCCTTGCCGGCGTAGGCGAGCAGCTCGGCCGGCCAGATCTGGGCGTGGAAGGTGATGTTGTCCTTGCCCTGGAAGTAGTAGCTCACTGGCGGGTCGTCCTGCGTGGCATCCCACCACTCCCGCCACCGCTCGGGGTCGCCGATCCGTCGCGCCCACTCGATCGAGGCCGAGAGGTAGCCGACGACCGCGTCGAACCAGACGTAGAACCGCTTGTGCGGCTGGTCGCGCCAGCCCTCGATCGGCACCGGGATGCCCCAGTCGAGGTCGCGCGTCATCGCCCGCGGCCGGACGTCCTCGAGGAGGTTCTTGGCGAACTTGATGACGTTGGGGCGCCACGTCCCTGAGGCCTCGCGCTCGTCGAGCCACTCGCCCAGCGCGTCGGCGAGGGCGGGCAGGTCGAGGAAGAAGTGCTGCGTCTCGACGAACTCGGGCGTCTCGCCGTTGATCTTGCTCCGCGGGTTGATCAGGTCGGTCGGGTCGAGCTGGTTGCCGCAGTTGTCGCACTGGTCGCCACGGGCCTCGGGGAAGCCGCAGATCGGACACGTCCCCTCGATGTAGCGGTCGGGCAGCGTGCGCCCCGTCGACGGGCTGATCGCCCCGCGGGTCGTCTCCTCGAGCATGTAGCCGTTGCGCCAGTCGCCGGTGAACAGCTCCTGGGCGACGGCGTAGTGGTTCGCCGTCGTCGTGCGGGTGAACAGGTCGTAGGACAGACCGAGGTCGGTCAGGTCGGTCGCGATGACCCGGTTGTACTTGTCGGCGACCTCCATCGGCGTGAGGCCTTCCTGGTCGGCGAGGACGAGGATCGGCGTGCCGTGCTCGTCGGTGCCGGAGACCATGAGCACGTCGTGGCCCGCCATCCGCATGTAGCGGCTGAAGACGTCGGAGGGCACGCCGAACCCGGCCACGTGGCCGATGTGGCGCGGGCCGTTGGTGTACGGCCAGGCGACGGCAGACAGGACTTTGCTCATGGTCCCCGATCCTAGGGCCGCCGCCCGCGCCGCCGAACGCAGTGTTCAAGCCCGAACACTGCGCCCGAGCGGGAGCTGAGGGACAGCAGGGCTCAGCTGAGCGGCATACGGATCAGCTCTGCACCTCGAGCTTGATCGGGACGGCCTGCAGCGCCTTGCTCACCGGGCACTGCTCCTTGGCCTCCTCGGCGGTCTTCTTGAAGTCCTCGGCGCTCATCCCGGGGACATTTCCCTTTACCGTCAAGGTGATTCCGGTGATGCTCGGCGGCGCGAAGTCGACTGACGCGGTCGTGTCGAGGCTCTCGGCCGGGTGGCCCGCCTGCGCGAGCATGTTCGACAGCTGCATTGCGTAGCACGTGGCGTGCGCCGCGGCGATGAGCTCCTCCGGGCTCGTCTTGCCACCCGCCTGCTCTGCTCGGGCGGCCCAGCTGACGTCGAACTGTCCGGCTCCGGACGTCTCGAGCCGCGCCGTGCCGCTGCCCTCGAAGAGGGTGCCTTCCCAGTGGGCGGACGCTGTGCGGGTGGTTGCCATCGTCACTCCTCGGTTCGTCGTGTGACCGGCCGGAGCGGCCGGCCGCTTCCACCCTTACCCCACCTCGGTGGGTCTCACAAGGGCGGCGTCGTAGAGCGCCTTCTTCGACAGCCCCGTCCGAGCGGCGACGTCCGCGCACACGTCCTTGAGCCGCTCCCC
The DNA here is from genome assembly GCF_000576575.1 of Intrasporangium chromatireducens Q5-1. Classification (GTDB taxonomy): domain Bacteria; phylum Actinomycetota; class Actinomycetes; order Actinomycetales; family Dermatophilaceae; genus Intrasporangium_A; species Intrasporangium_A chromatireducens. The sequence continues at coordinate 783 of NZ_AWQS01000094.1, read as the reverse complement.
TGCCGCCACCCGCTCCCGTATGCCGCTCAGCTCGCTCGCGACGTCGGGTGCGGCGGGTGCCGCGCCGGCCACGACCACGGTGATCTCGCCCCGGACGCCCTCGGCCGCCCAGTCGACGAGCCGGGCGAGGTCCCCACGGCGGACCTCCTCGTAGGTCTTCGTCAGCTCACGGCAGACCGCGGCGGTGCGGTCCGCGCCGAAGGCCTCACGCATCGCGGCCAGCGTCTCGCCGAGCCGGTGCGGCGCCTCGAAGAAGACCATCGTGCGGCGCTCATCCGCCAGCTCAGCCAGGGCACGGGATCGCTCGCCCGCCTTGCGGGGCAGAAAGCCCTCGAAGCAGAAGCGGTCGACCGGCAGGCCGGACACGGCGAGCGCCATGAGGACGGCACTCGGGCCGGGCACGCAGGTGACGCGGACGTCGTGCTCGATCGCGGCGGCGACGAGGCGGTAGCCGGGGTCGGACACGGACGGCATGCCCGCGTCGGTGACGACGACGACACGGTCTCCGGCGTCGAGCCGCTCGACGAGCTCGGGCGTGCGAGAGGCCTCGTTGTGCTCGTGATAGCTGAGCACCCTGCCCGTCGGGGTGACCGCGAGCTCGCTCAGCAGCCGCTTGAGCCGGCGGGTGTCCTCGGCGGCGATGACGTCGGCGGTGCGCAGCTCGTCGGCGAGCCGGGGGGCGGCATCCCGCGGGTCGCCGATGGGGGTGGCCGCCAGGACGAGGACTCCTGGGCTCTGTTTCTCCGTCACGCCCCCATCCTTCCCTGCGGCTCCGGTCCCTCC
>NZ_AWQS01000093.1 GCF_000576575.1 Intrasporangium chromatireducens Q5-1 | reverse complement strand
GCGGCATACGCCGTCGGGAACTGGCCTCTCGACGGACACACCGTCGAGGGGCCACGAACCGACGAAGGGCCACGAACCGTCGAGAGGCCACGAACCGTCGTCGGCATCCAGAGCACCGCCGGCTACGCGGAGGGACGCCCGCTCCACACGTCGCGGTGACGCCGTCGAGGACTTGCCTTTCGACGTACACCGTCGAGAGGCCACGAACCTACGAAGGGCCACGAACCGTCGTCGGCATCCAGAGCGCCGGCGGCGACGCGGAGGGATGCCCGCTGCACACGTCGTGGTGACGCCTCGGTCCGTATGTCGCTGACCGGGGACCGCGCGGACGCTCAGTCCCAGCTCAGCGGCATACGCCGTCGGGAACTGGCCTTTCGTCGGGAACTGGCCTTTCGGCGGAAACACCGTCGAGGGGCCACGAACCGTCGTCGGCATCCAGAGCGCCGGCGGCGACGCGGAGGGATGCCCGCTGCACGCGTCGTGGTGACGCCTCCGTCCGTATGTCGCTGAGCGGGGACCGCGCGGACGCTCAGTCCCAGCTCAGCGGCATACGCCGTCGGGAACTGGCCTCTCGTCGGGAACTGGCCTTTCGTCGGGAACTGGCCTTTCGACGGACACACCGTCGAGAGGCCACGAACCGACGAAGGGCCACGAACCGAGGCCGGGAGTGACGTGAGAGTGGGACCTTCGTCCCGTTCGTCCCCAGCCGCGGTGCCGTCTACTGCGGGTAGCAGCTCGCCACCCGATCCAGGAGCCGGCCCATGTCCGAGCAGGAACGTGACCTCACCCCGCTGGCCCCCCTCGGGCTCGGCCGCCGCCGCGCCGGGCCGGTGAGGGCGAGCCGTCCCGTCTACGTGGACCTCCTCCCGCCGTGCAACGCGGGCTGCCCCGCCGGGGAGAACATCCAGGCGTGGCTCGCGCTCGTCCGCGACGGCGAGCCGGAGCGCGCCTGGCGCGAGCTGACGGTCGACAACCCGCTGCCAGCGGTGCACGGCCGGGTCTGCTACCACCCGTGCGAGTCGGCCTGCAACCGCCTCGAGCTCGATGCGGCCGTCTCGATCCACGGGGTGGAGCGCTACCTCGGCGACCTCGCGATCGAGCGCGGCTGGCAGTTCGAGCGCTCCGCGCCCCCGAGCGGGCGGCGCGTTCTGGTCGTCGGCTCCGGCCCGAGCGGGCTGTCCGCCGCCTACCATCTGTCGCGGCTGGGCCACGACGTCGTCGTGCGGGACAACGCACCGGAGCCCGGCGGGATGATGCGCTACGGCATCCCCGCGTATCGGCTGCCGCGCGACGTCCTCGACGCCGAGGTGGGACGCCTGCGTGCCCTCGGGGTGCGCTTCGAGCAGGGGCATCGGGTGACCGACCTCGAGGCGGAGCGCCATGAGGGCGGCTTCGACGCGGTGTTCGTCGCCGTCGGGGCGCACCTGTCCAAGCGGGTCGAGATCCCGAACATGGACGCGCGCCGGGTCCTCGACGCCGTCACCTTCCTCCGGGCGGTCGAGAGCGGCGAGCAGGAGCCGTTGCACGGCACCGTCGCCGTGTACGGCGGCGGCAACACCGCCATGGACGCCGCCCGCGTCGCGAAGCGGGTCGGGGCGACGGACTCGGTCATCGTCTACCGGCGCTCGCGGGCCCAGATGCCGGCCCACGAGGAGGAGGCCGTGGACGCAGAGGAGGAGGGCATCCGGATCAACTGGTTGCGCACGATCGCCGGAATGGGCGAGGGCGACCTCACGGTCGAAGTGCAGGAGCTGGACGAGCACGGCCGGCCGCACGGCACGGGCCGGTTCGAGACCCTCGCCGCGGACACCGTCATCCTCGCCCTCGGCCAGGAGAGCGACACCGGCTTCCTCCACGGAGTGCCGGGCGTCGAGTTCGACGACGACGTCGTCCGGGTGTCTCCGGCCACGCTCATGACCGGCGCCGCCGGCGTGTTCGCCGGTGGCGATGCGGTGCCCAGCCAACGCACCGTCACGGTGGCCGTCGGCCATGGCAAACGGGCGGCCCGCTCCATCGACGCCTACCTCCGGCAGACCGCCCCCAGTCAGGCACCGAAGCACCCACTGGCGAGCTTCGAGCGGCTCAACCTCTGGTACTTCGGGGACCACGACCGGCGGGAGCAGCCCGAGCTCGACCCGGCGACGAGGACCACGGGGTTCGACGAGGTCGTGGCGGGCCTGACACCGCAGGAGGCGGCCTTCGAGGCGGGGCGCTGCCTCTCGTGCGGCAACTGCTTCGAGTGCGACGGCTGCCTCGGCTCGTGCCCGGAGGACGCGGTCATCAAGCTCGGCAAGGGCCAGCGTTACCGCTTCGACTACACCGCGTGCACGGGCTGCGGCAGCTGCTACCGGCAGTGCCCCGTCCATGCCATCGAGATGGTGCCGGAGGACGCGGGGGCGACACCTGCCCAGGCGCTCACACGAACCGGTCAGGGAGGCTGACGATGCGCACGACCATCGACGGGAACGAGGCCACGGTCGACGTCGCCTATCGCCTCAACGAGCTGTGCGCGATCTACCCGATCACGCCCTCGTCGCTCATGGCCGAGCTCGCCGACGAATGGTCGGCGCACGCCCGCAGGAACGTGTGGGGCACGGTCCCGACCGTCGTCGAGATGCAGAGCGAGGGCGGAGCGGCCGGGGCGATGCACGGAGCGCTGCAGGGTGGCGCGCTCGGCACGACGTTCACCGCATCGCAGGGCCTGCTCCTGATGATCCCGAACATGTACAAGATCGCCGGCGAGCTGACGTCCACCGTGTTCCACGTGGCCGCCAGATCCATTGCGGCGCAGGCGTTGTCGATCTTCGGAGACCACTCCGACGTGATGGCCGTCCGGCAGACCGGCTTCGCGATGCTCTCGTCCGGGTCGGTCCAGGAGGCGCACGACCTCGCCCTCGTGGCGCAGCGCGCGACCCTCGAGAGCCGCGTGCCGTTCCTCCACTTCCTCGACGGCTTCCGCACCTCCCACGAGCTGGCCACGATCGAGCTGCTCGACGACGACGTCCTGCGCGCGCTGGTGCCGGAGGAGCTGGTCCGGGCACACCGCAGCCGGTCGCTCAGCCCGGAGCGGCCGTTCGTGCGGGGGACGGCGCAGAACCCGGACGTCTACTTCCAGGCCCGCGAGACGGTCAACCCCTACTACGCCCAGGTGCCGGCCATCGTGCAGTCGGCGATGGACGAGCTGAGGGCGGCGACCGGCCGCGGCTACTCCCTCGTGGAGTACACCGGCCACCCCGCCGCCGAGCGCGTCGTCGTCGTGATGGGCTCCGGCGGCGAGACCGTGGCCGAGACGGTCCGACACCTCGTCGGGCTCGGCGACCGGGTCGGGGTGCTGCGGGTGCGGCTGTACCGCCCCTTCCCGGCCACGCAGCTCGTGGCCGCCCTGCCGCCGACCGTGCGGTCCGTCGCCGTGCTCGACCGCACCAAGGAGCCCGGCTCCAACGGCGAGCCGCTCTTCCTCGACGTCGTCACGACCCTGGCCGAGGCACATGGTCGCGGACTGCTGGAGGTGCTGCCAGAGGTGGTCGGTGGACGCTACGGCCTGTCGTCGAAGGAGTTCACGCCCGGCATGGTGGCCGGGATCTTCACCGAGCTGGCCACCGCCAAGCCGCGACCCCGGTTCACGATCGGCATCACCGACGACGTGTCGGGCACGTCCCTGCCGTATGGCGCCGACCTCGACATCGAGGACCCGGAGACGCTGCGCGCCGTGTTCTACGGCATCGGCTCGGACGGCACCGTGGGGGCGAACAAGAACACGATCAAGATCCTCGGCGCGGACCCCGACCTGCACGCCCAGGCCTACTTCGTCTACGACTCGAAGAAGTCCGGTGGCCAGACCGTCTCGCACCTGCGCTTCGGCCCGCACCCGATCCGTGCGCCCTACCTCGTGCGGCAGGCGCGGTTCGTCGGCTGCCACGACTTCGGCCTGCTCGAGAAGGTCGACGTGCTCCGGGTCGCAGCGACCGGGGCGACGTTGCTGCTCAACGCCCCCCAGCCGCCTGACGAGGTCTGGGGCGCGCTGCCTCGCCCGGTCCAGGAGGAGATCATCGACAAGCGCCTCGAGGTGTGGGCCATCGACGCCGACACCGTGGCCGAACGGGCTGGCCTCCGGGGGCGCACGAACACGGTGCTGCAGACATGCTTCTTCGCCATCTCCGGCGTCCTGCCGAAGGACGAGGCGATCGAGGCGGTCAAGGCGGCCATCCGCCGGACGTACGGCCGCCGTGGCCCCGAGGTCGTCCGGCGGAACGAGACGGCCGTCGACACCGCGGTGGCGGCGCTGCACCGGCTCGCCGTCCCCGCCGAGCCCACCAGCCCGCGACCGTTGCCACCGATCGTGCCGCCCGGAGCCCCGGACTTCGTCCGCACCGTGACCGCGGCGATGCTGGCCGGCCGCGGCGACGAGCTGCCGGTCAGCGCCCTGCCGCACGACGGCACCTACCCCAGCGGGACGACGGCCTACGAGAAGCGTCGGATCTCCGACCTCGTCGCCGGATGGGACGCCGACCTGTGCATCCAGTGCGGCAACTGCGCCTTCGTGTGCCCCCACAGCGTCATCCGGGCCAAGTACTACCCGGAAGACGAGCTCGCCAGCGCCCCAGCCGAGTTCGCACACACACCGCTCAACGCCGCCGGTCTGCCCGGCGCCCAGTACACCCTCCAGGTCTATGTCGAGGACTGCACCGGCTGCGGGCTCTGCGTCGACGCGTGCCCCGTCACCGCACCCGACGGCACGGGGCGCAAGGCGATCAACCTCACCGACCTCGGGCCGGTCCTCGAGCGCGAGCGGGCCAACATCGCGCACTTCGAGTCGCTGCCCGACAACGACCGCTCCCGGCTCGACTTCGGCACCGTCCGGGGCACACAGTTCCTGCGGCCGTTGTTCGAGTTCTCGGGCGCGTGCGCGGGGTGCGGCGAGACGCCATACCTCAAGCTGCTGACCCAGCTCTTCGGGGAGCGCGCCATCGTCGCGAACGCGACCGGCTGCTCGTCGATCTACGGCGGCAACCTGCCGACGACGCCGTGGGCGGCGGCGCCCTCGGGCCGCGGGCCGGCCTGGTCCAACTCGCTCTTCGAGGACAACGCCGAGTTCGGCCTCGGTCTGCGTCTCGCCACAGACCTCCACGCCCACCTGGCCCGGGAGCGGGTCGCGCAGCTGCGCGACCTCGTCGGCCCGGAGCTCGTGGACGCTCTCCTGCAGTCGCCGCAGGTCCGGGAGTCCGAGCTCGAGCGACAGCGGCAGCGCGTGGCAGCGCTCGGCGCTCGCCTCGAGGAGCTGTATGCCGCTCACGACCTGCCGCTCGAACAGCGCCGTGCGCTCGACGACCTCCGCAGCGTCGCCGACAACCTGCTGCGCCGCAGCGTCTGGATCGTCGGCGGCGACGGCTGGGCCTACGACATCGGAGCGGGCGGTCTCGACCACGTCCTCGCCAGCGGCCGCGACGTCAACGTCCTCGTCCTCGACACAGAGGTCTACTCCAACACCGGCGGGCAGTCCTCCAAGGCAACTCCGCTCGCCGCGGTCGCGAAGTTCGCGGCGGGTGGCAAGGTCGTCGGCAAGAAGGACCTCGCACTCCAGGCCATCGCCTACGGGAACGTCTACGTGGCGAGGGTCGCGATGGGGGCCGACCCGCAGCAGACCCTCACCGCCTTCCGCGAGGCCGAGGCCTACGACGGCCCGTCGCTCATCATCGCCTACAGCCACTGCATCGCCCACGGCATCGAGATGAAGGACGGACTCGACCAGCAGTACCGCGCCGTCGCCTCCGGACATTGGCCGCTCGTGCGCTACGACCCCACGGTGCGCGCCTCCGGTGGCAACCCGTTCCAGCTCGACTCGCCGCGGCCGCGGATCCCGTTGGGCGACTACGCCTACCGGGAGCTGCGGTATCGGATGCTGCGAGACCGCGACCCCGTGGAGGCCGAGCGGCTGATGGCGCTGGCGCAGGAGGCGGTCGACATGCGCTGGGCGACGTACGAGGAGATGGCGACGCGCAGCGCGGCCGACTTCATGGCGGATGCGAGGAGGAGCTGATGGACCTCACGACCCACTACCTCGGGATGGCACTGCGCAACCCGCTCGTCGCCTCGCCGTCCCCGATGACGAGCACGGTCGACGGGGTTCGCGGCCTGGCGGACGCCGGGGTCGGTGCCGTCGTGCTGCCCTCCCTCTTCGAGGAGGAGGTGCACCACGAGCAGCTGCGGGAGCTGCACCTCATGGAGCGGTTCGAGGACGCGTTCGCCGAGGCGCGGTCCTTCTTCCCGACGGCTGCCGGGGCGGTGCCAGGGACGACGAAGCGGTACCTGTCGCTCGTCGAGCGGGCGGCCTCCTCCGTCGACGTGCCGGTCATGGCGAGCCTCAACGCGAGCAGTGACGGCGGCTGGACCCGCTTCGCCCACTCGATGCAGGAGGCGGGCGCGGCCGCGATCGAGCTCAACATCTACTTCGTGCCGGGCGACCCGCACACGTCCGGTCGGCTCGTCGAGGACCGGCACGTCGAGATCCTCCACCATGTGAAGTCGGCCGTCTCCATCCCGGTCGCGGTCAAGCTGAGCCCACACTTCAGCTCGCCCGGTCAGATGGTCCTGCGCCTCGACGACGCCGGGGCCGACGGTGTGGTGCTCTTCAACCGCTTCCTGCACCCGGACGTCGACAGCGACGCGCTCGCCGTCGTGCCCGGCGTCGCCCTGTCGAGCCCCGAGGAGGGCCGCCTCCCGCGCGCCTGGATCGCGATTCTGCACGGCCGGGTGGTCGGCTCGATCGCCGCGACGACGGGCGTCGAGGACGCGAGCGACGTGGCGGCCTACCTGCTCGCCGGAGCAGACGTCGTCATGACGGCCTCCGCCCTCCTGCGGCACGGCGCCGGCCATGTCGGCGTGCTGCTCGACGGGCTGGAGCGGTGGCTGGAGCGACAGCGCTTCCAGGCCGTCGCGTCGGCGCGGGGCCGCCTCGCCGTGCCGGTCGGGGTGGACGGGACGGCCTACGAGCGCGTCGGCTACGTCTCGGCCCTCGAGCACGCGCGCGAGCACTACGCACCGCTGGTGCCGCAGGGGTGACGGCGCCGCTCGGCCGGTAGGGACCGGCCGCCGGGTCAGGGACCGGGCGCGCCGGGTCAGGGACCGTCGGGGCCCGGCTGGGGTTCCGGGGACGGAGTCGGATAGGGCTCCGGGCTGGGAGTCGGGCCCGGCTGCGTCGGCTGGGGCCGGCCCGGCGGCACCGGCTCGGGCATCGGCGGAGGCGGCACCGGTCCGGGGCCGGGAGGCGAGGGCTCACCGGGCATCGGGGGTGCCGGCTCGGCGGGGGTCGGAGGAATGCTGAAGCTCGGTCGGTTGGCGGTCATCGCGGTCACCTGCTCCGTCTCATGTCGGCAGTGCTCCGACGTCTGACCTGCCCCGTGTCCGCATCCGCAAACCGGCGCCGCGTTTTGTCACCCGGTCGTCAGGACCAGGTCCTACCCTGACGCCGTGGCCGAGCAGGGGAGTGGGAGCGGGCTCCCTCGTCGCGCGTTCCTGCTGGCTGGCGCGGCCGTCGTTGCTGCCTGCACGGGCCCGACGCCGTCGGGGCCGGGTGGGACCCAGGCGGGGAGCTCGGCTGCCGGCGCGCGCCCGCCCGCGGGCAGAGCCGTGCCGTCGACGCCCGGCCACGACCCAGACTGGGTCCGCGCCGAGAATGCCCGGCCCGGGGCACGGGCCTGGCGGATCCCGGCCGCGCGGGTTGCGGCGGAGCAGGATCTCGGCGGCTACACGGACTCGGTGAGCGTGGCGCCGGGCCAGCCCGCGGTGCTGCGCCTCAGCAGTGGCATCGGATCGGTGACGGTCACGGCCTACCGGCTGGGCCACTACGGCGGCGCCGGGGCGCGGCGCGTCTGGGCGTCGGAGCCGCTGCGCGTCACGCGCCAGGCCCAGCCGACGGCGGACGCCCACGGCACCGTTCGCTGCTCCTGGCCCGTCACGACGCAGATCGACACGGCGGGCTGGCCGGAGGGCAGCTACCTGCTCCGCCTCGACGCGGGCGGCCGCGCGCGCTACGTGCCGCTCACCGTGCGCTCGACCTCCGCCCGGGGTCGTCTCGTCCTGGTCTCCGCCACGACGAGCTATCAGGCGTACAACCAGTGGGGCGGCTACTCCCTCTACAAGGGTCCCGACGGGAGCTTCGGGACGCGCGCCCGTGTCGTGAGCTTCGACCGGCCCTACGACCTCGAGGGCGCCCGGCACGTCCTCAACTTCGAGATCGGGCCGGTGCAGGCCGCCGAGCGGCTCGGCCTCGACCTCGCCTACCTCACCTCGTGGGAGCTGCACCACCAGCCCGGCGTGCTCGCCGGCAGTGTCGGAGTCGTCAGCCTCGGGCACGACGAGTACTGGAGCGTCCCGATGCGCCGGGCCGTCGAACAGGCCCGGGACGGCGGCACGAACGTCGCGTTCCTTGGCGCCAACGCCGTCTACTGGCGGGTCCGGCTCGACGGGGCCGGCCGGATGCTGACGTGCTACAAGTCCGGGACCGAGGACCCGGACCAGGGACGGCCCGACACGAGCGCCAAGTGGCGGGCCGACCCGCAGCCGGAGCCGGAGAACTCCCTCACCGGCATGCTCTACGAGGCGTTCCCGGCCGACGCGGACCTCGTCGTGCACGACCCCGGCTTCTTCCTCTTCGACGGTCTCGGCCTGCGCCGGGGCGACCGGGTTGCCGGGCTCGTCGCGACCGAGATCGACCGGGCCTACCCGATCCGCGGCACCCCGGCCAACCTCCAGGTCGTGGCGCACTCACCGGTCGCCGTCGCCGGCAAGCCGCCCACCCATTCGGACCTCACCTACTACACGGTGCCGAGCGGGGCGGGCGTGCTGTCCGTCGGCACGATGGGGTGGTGCACCGCCCTCCGCGGACCGAGTGCGAAGCACCGGATCGACGCAGCCTCGGTGCAGTTCGCCCGCGCCGTCACCGGCCGTCTCTTCACCGCCATGGCCGCCGGCCCCCTCGGGCAGGCGCACGCGGCCCGCGGGAACCTCGGCTCGCTCGGCGCGTCGCCGTTCACCAGCACCGGGTCCGGCGGTCCGGTCGCGCGCAGCTGACGCCTCAGCAGCTGATGCCCTCAGCAGCTGACCCGTCAGAGCCGGCGGCGGCCCACCTCCACGACCGGCCAGCCGCGCTCGGTCGCCAGGAGGCGCAGCTCACGGTCGGGGTTGACGACGACCGGGTGGCCGACCCGTTCGAGCATCGGCAGGTCGCTCACCGAGTCGCTGTAGGCATAGGACCGCTCGAGGTCATACCCCCGTTCGGCGGCGAGCTTCTCGATCTCGATCACCTTGCCGCGGCCGTAGCAGAACTCACCGACGAGGCGCCCGGTGTAGCGCTCCTCGGCGTCGAGCTCGGCCCGCGTCGCGACGGCCCCCTCGAGCCCGAGGGCCTGGGCGAACCGGCCGACGAGCTCGATCGGGCTCGCCGAGACCACGACCCGGTCCTCGCCCCGGGCGTGGTGCTCGGCCAGCAGCCGAGCCGTCTGCGGGATGAGCCGGCGAACCAGTCCCGGTGTCACCCGGTCACCGAGGTGGATGATGTCCTGCTGTCGGATTCCCTTGACGGCGAGCAGGATCCGCTCGCGCAGCGCAGCCGAGCCGGCGTCCGTCGAGCCGTGCCGCTGGAAGCGGATGGCGTTGACGGTGTCGCCGACGAGCTCGCGCCACGGCACGAGCCCGGCCCGGAAGGCCGCGACGGCCAACGGGTAGTTGGCCGACCCACGGATCAGGGTGCGGTCGAGGTCGAAGAACGCCGCGACCCGTCCCGGCTCAGAGGACACGGGCGGCGATGGGGAACGCGCCGCGACGCGGAAGGACCGGGGTCTGGTTGACCGTCTGCTTCGGCAGCCGCTTGGGCGGCAGCGCGAGACGGCACACCTTGGCCCAGGCCTGGTAGACCTGGCGGGGGAGCGGCCCCGTCGTGTAGGGCAGCCCGTAGCGCTCGCAGATCTCCCGCAGCTCGACGGCGACCTCGGCATAGCGGTTGCTCGGCAGGTCGGGGAAGCAGTGGTGCTCGATCTGGTGGCTGAGGTTGCCCGTCATGAAGTGCATCAGCTTGCTGCCCGAGATGTTGGCCGAGCCGATCATCTGGCGGATGTACCAGTCGCCCCGCGTCTCGCCCTCGATCATCTCCTCGGTGAAGGTGTCGGCCCCGTCGGGGAAGTGGCCACAGAAGATGACGGCGTGTGCCCAGACGTTGCGGATGCAGTTGGCCGCGAAGCCGCCGATGAGCGCGTTGCGGCCGGAGCGCGACACGAGCTGGGCCGCGAGTGGGGTCGCGGTGTAGTCCTTGGTGAACTGGCGCAGGGCCTTCTTGGCGGTCAGCTTGAGGTCGCGCTTGAGGTCGGCAGTCGGCTTGTCACCCTGGCGCCACGCCTCGAGCTCGAGGTCGTAGATGGCAATGCCCCACTCGAAGAAGGGCATCAGGACCAGGTTGTAGAGCGGGTTGCCGAGGGCGCGCGGCGTCCACGGCTGGTCCTCGTCCATCCGGAGCAGGTCGTAGCCCACGTCCTTGTCCTTGCCCACGACGTTGGTCCACGTGTGGTGCAGGTCGTTGTGGGTGTGCTTCCACGTCGCCGCGGGGGAGACGAAGTCCCACTCCCACGTCGTCGAGTGGATGTCCGGGTCGCGCATCCAGTCCCACTGTCCGTGCAGGACGTTGTGGCCGATCTCCATGTTCTCGATGATCTTGGCGACGCTGATCATCGCGGTGCCGGCGACGAGCGCCGCCTTGCGCTTGGAGAAGAGCAGCGTGATCCGCCCGGCCAGCTCCAGGGAGCGCTGCAGCTTGATGACTCGCCGGATGTAGCGGGCGTCCTTCTCACCCCGCGTCGCGATGACGCGGTCGCGGATCGCGTCGAGCTCGCGGCCCAGCTGCTCCACCTGGTCGTCGGTGAGGTGGGCCGCCGCCGTCGGTCTGACCGCTGGGCCGCCCTTCGGGGCAAGGATCGGCCTGCCCGGCCGGATCTCGGTGCGCTCGAGCGGTGTCGCGGTAGCGGTCATGTGGGGGTTCCCTTCTCAGATGTCCAGGTGGACGGGACCTGCGGCAGCGTTGATGCAGGTCTGGATCAGCTCGCCCTCCTCGCCGTGCACCTCGCCGGTGCGCAGGTCGCGGACCTGGCCCGCGACGAGGGGGGTGAGACAGCTGCGGCAGATGCCCATGCGGCACCCGCTCGGCATGACGACGCCGGCCTGCTCACCGGCGTCAAGGAGTGTGCAGTCGCCCGGTGCGTCGACGACCTTGTCGGACTTCTCGAACGTCACGCGGCCGCCCTCGCCGCCCGCGCCGGGGAGCAGCACCGGCGCGAAACGCTCGATGGTGAGCGCCGTGGTCGCCTCAGCGGCGCCCTCAGCGGCGGCCCGGTCCCACAGGGCGGTGGCCGCGTCGAGGAAGTCGGCCGGACCGCACGCGTATGCCGCTCGCCCCCGCCAGTCCGGACAGACCGTCTCGAGGTCGGTGGCGTCCGTGAGGTCGAGCCGGCGCCCCTGCGCCTCGCGGGTGAACCAGTGCACGACCTTGAGCCCCGGGAACTGGTCGGCCAGCTCGAGCAGCTCGTCGTGGAAGAGGGCGTCGTCGCGGGTGCGCGCCGAGTGGACGAGCACCACGTCGGCGTCGGGCCGGCGCGGGACGAGCGTGCGGATCATCGACATGACCGGGGTCAGGCCGCTGCCCGCCGTCAGCATCAGTAGCGGACGGGGGTGCTGCGGCAGGACGAAGTCGCCTTGGGGCACATCGAGGAAGAGGATGTCGCCGACCTTGGTGCGGCGCACCAGCTCGGTCGAGACGAACCCGATCGCCGTGACGGTGATGGCCGGGTCGGCCCCGGCGGGGGCGGACAGCGAGTAGCTGCGCCAGTGGCGCACGCCGTCGATCTCGACGCCGATGCGGGCCCACTGGCCCGCGTCGTGCGGGTTCCAGCCGCGACCGGGGCGGAAGTGGATGGTCCGCGACTCGGGAGTCTCACGGGTCACCTTCGTGACGACGCCGCGCAGCTGCCGGTGCGACGAGAGGGGGTTGACCAGGCTGAGGACGTCCTCCGGCTCCAGCGGCGTCAGGAGCAGGGACGCCATGCGCCGCAGGGCAGGGATCCGGACCATGCTTCTACTGTGCCCCGAATGGGGCGCCGGGTCTCGTGGCGAGACGTATCCTTTCCGGAGAGAATCTGTTGTGCCACGACAAACTTCCGGGAGGTGGAAATGGAAGAGGGTGTCACCGACCCGCCTTGGTTGTCGCTCCCGGCTGAAGTCGGCTCGTCGATCCGGCCGCTCATCTCGGACATCGTGGAGCTGATCATCGCGACGATCCCACGCGACGTGCCCGTCTATGCGATGCCGCTCGAGGGGCGGTTCGGTCAGGGTGTGCGTCGCGGGGTGTCGGTGGCGCTGCACCGCTTCCTCGACCTGCCGGGGACCCGGTTGCCCGCCCTGTCCGAGGAGGACATCTGGGTCTACGAGCGGCTGGGCCGCGGTGAGGTCCGGTCCGGACGCAGCCTTGAGTCGCTGCTCGCGGCCTACCGTGCCGGGGCCCGGGTCACCTTCCGCGCCATCTCCCAGGCGCTGCCGCTCGACCGGATCGAGCCGGAGGTCCTGCTGGCCCTCGGCGAGTCGATCTTCGCCTACATCGACGAGCTGTCGGCCGTGACGGCGCAGGGCTACGCCTCCGAGCAGTCGGAGCGGGCCGGCGAGTACCAGCGGCTGCGCAGCGAGCTGCTCGACATGATCCTGCGCGGTGATGCGAGCGAGACCGGCGTGGCGCGGTCGGCCGCCGCGGTGGGCTGGGTCCTGCCCGAGGTCGTCGTCGTGGCGACCGTCCCGTTCCCGCACGTCGAGGGGCTGCGCTCGGCGCTCGGCCCCGACGTGCTCGTCGCCGAGCGCGGCACCGACGTCGTGGTCGTCCAGCCGTTCACGCCGCCGAAGCCGCGTCGCCGCGACCTCGACCGTGCGCTGACCGGGCGGCGGGCGATCGTCGGGCCGCCACGCCCGCTCGTCAAGGCGGCCGAGTCGCTGCACCTCGCCCTGGCCGCCGGCGCCCACGGCCTCGTCGACCGCGACGCCCCCGATGCGGACACCGCTGCGCCGGTGTGGGTCTGCGAGCACCTCGCCGAGCTGGTCGTCCGAGCCGAGCCGCTCGCGCTCGCCGACCTCGCCGCGCGGGTGCTGGCGCCGCTGGAGCAGGTCCGTCCGAGCTCCCGGGAGCGGCTCGCCGAGACCCTGCTGGCCTGGCTGCGCCACCACGGGCAGCGAGGGCCCATCGCGGATGAGCTGTTCGTCCACCCGCAGACGGTCGGCTACCGCGTCGCGCAGCTGAAGGAGCTGTTCGGTGCGGCGCTCGACGACCCGGAGTGGCGGTTCGAGCTCGAGCTGGTCCTGCGGGCCGGCCACCGCTGAAGCGAGCCTGCTGCTGGGAGGACACTCGGCGGCATACGCTAGGGGGTATGAGCAACCACACGTATGACGTCACCCTGCGCTGGGAGGGCACCACCGCGGGCGGCCCCGCTGCGTACTCCCGCAACCACACGGTCGGCCCGGCCGGCAACGAGCTGTCCGCCACGGCTGACCCCAACTATGGCGGCGACCCCGCCCTGCTCAACCCCGAGCAGCTCTTCGTCATGGCGCTCAGCTCCTGCCAGATGCTCACCTTCCTCGCGGTGGCGGCGCACCGCGGCGTCGATGTGCGTGACTACGCCGACGAGGCGACCGGCATCATGCCGACGACCGAGCGGCCCGTCCGGATCACCCATGTCACGCTCCGGCCGCGCATCACCGTGGCCGCCGGCACTGACGTCGAGCTCGTTGACCGGCTCGTGGAGAAGGGCCATCGGGGCTGCTTCATCGCGAACTCCGTCACCACCGAGGTGGCCATCGAGCCGACGGTCATCGTGCTCGACGGCGAGGTCTGACCGAACCGGCCGGGGGCGGGGTCAGCGCACGAGGTGCACCGAGGACCGCGGCGCGGGGCCGGTGCAGGGCCAGGTGGCCGCGTGGTCGTCGTAGGCCACGCGGCACCGCGAGCAGTACACCTCGAGGACCTCGATCCGCGTCGCGGCTGACAGGACGTGCCGTCCGGTCCGGGCGGCGTGCTCGGCGCGGCGGGTCCGGCCCTGCCCCATGCCGACGAGCGCCGCACCGACCCAGAGGTGAGCGGTCGGTTCGTCGGTCGCCGTGGTGCACTCGTCCGGCGTTGTCTGCATGAGATCCCCCTGATGCGGTCGTTGGAGCCGTTTTCACAACAATGTTGTGTAAAGCGAAGCGCGTCAATAGTCCGTTCGGACCATCTCGGTCGGGTTCTCGGGCAGGACGCCAAGAGGCGCCGCTCCATCTGGAGCGGCGCCTCTCGTGTGAAGCGACCCCGACCGGGCTCGAACCGGCGACCTCCGCCGTGACAGGGCGGCGCGCTAACCAACTGCGCTACGGGGCCAAGATGATTCAGTTTTCGTGCGTATCCCCAACGGGATTCGAACCCGTGCTGCCGCCGTGAAAGGGCGGAGTCCTAGGCCGCTAGACGATGGGGACCTATCCCCGTTGGGACGTCGAAACTATAGGGGAGATTCGGGCGCGCACCAAATCCGTATGCCGCTCACCGTGGACCGCGCCGACCGGGCCCCCGCGCCACTGCCGTCGACCGGTCACGTTCCCTCCGTCGACCGGTCACTTCGCGCCGCGGGCCCAGGCGAGGACGTCCTCGACCGGCCACGTCGTGACGATCCGCTCCGCCGGGATGCCGAGCCGCTCGGCGCGCTCGCAGCCGAGGTACTTGAAGTCGAGCTGGCCGGGCGCGTGAGCGTCCGAGTCGATCGTGAAGAGGCAGCCGAGGTCGCGCGCCAGCTCGATGAGGTCGTCCGGCGGGTCACAGCGCTCCGGCCTGGAGTTGATCTCCACTGCGACGTCGTTGGCGAGGCAGGCGCGGAAGACCTTCTCGGTGTCGAAGTCAGACTGCGGGCGGCCACGGCCGACGACGATGCGCCCGGTGCAGTGGGCCAGGACGTTGGTGCGGGGGTTGCTCACGGCGGCGACCATGCGCGGGGTCAGCTCGAACGACGGCTGGCGCAGCTTCGAGTGGATCGACGCGGTCACGACGTCGAGGCGCTCGAGCATGTCGTCGTCCTGGTCCAGCGTGCCGTCGAGGTGGATGTCGACCTCGATTCCCTTGAGGACCTGGAACG
>NZ_AWQS01000092.1 GCF_000576575.1 Intrasporangium chromatireducens Q5-1 | reverse complement strand
ACCAGTGAGCGGATGTCCGACCACCGGCTTCGATCACCCACATATCTCAATGAGCGTCTACCGCTCATCAGCCGCCCGGTCGGCGGCAGATGAGTGCTTCGACTCAGCGACTATCGCTTCGTGGGCGACATCGACGGCCGTCCCCCTTGGACTCAAGCGCCCTTAATCCGGTTGAGCACACCTGAGCGAAATCGGCCGATCCGCCCACCCCGCGAGGACCATCGGGTGTGGGAGGGCGGGTGGTCATGCGCCTGCGGTTCGTCCTCCGGGCCGGGCTTTGCGTGGGTAGTGGCGTGCGGCCACTCGGGATGCGGTAAACGTCGCGATGCGCCACACCAACGCGTGGTACAGCGCCAACACGCATGCCGGCATCAGGAACGCATACCAGCGGGCTTGAGCGATCACCGGGGGAGTTTGGTCGCCCGACAAGTCCGCGTACATGAGGCCGACGAACAGAGCAGGCAGGGAGACCGCGACAGTAGCGACGGCGGCTGTCACACGGTGCCCCCGCCCTTCCAGCAGGCCCTCCAGGGGGCCGCCCACTATCGCGCAGCCCAACGCCGGAAGCCCAAGCGTCAGGGTGTCCGCCACACCGAAGTAGAACACTGGCCCGCCGTCGAACGGTGACGCCGTCCACCACAGCGCCCAAGCACCCAAGCCGAGAAGCAGGACATGCCACAAGCCCAGGAAGCGGGTCATCTGCTGCTCCTTTGAGCCTGGCGAAGCAGTCCCGGTGAGACCGGGACACACGTCCTTCCCACCGTCTATCGTGCGGGAACCATAACAACCACGGAGGCGCTGTTACCCGTGAATGATCCAATCGTCCGCCCGGCACGCCATTAGCGACAGACGAAGGCCTGGCTGGCCAGGGCCCGCCAACACCCACCCACGACCTCCGTGCACAGCGCCCCTTGACACCGAAGGGGCCGGATCAGGGCCGCCGGGAGCAGCGCAAGCACTGCTCGAGGCGGTCGGTCAGGTCCGGCACCGGCAGCATGCCGTCGAGCTCGAGAGTCGCGGTTCGTCGAAGCAGCGGTTCGACCTCCGCGACATACCTCGCGATGTCATCCTGCTGATCAGCGCTCTTACCATAGGGGTTGTTGGTGCGGGTGCGCACCCGTTCGAGGAGCACCTCCAACGGGACATGCAGGTAGATCACATGCTCGAACCTGTCGTAGAAACCGCCCTGGTTCTGTGCCGTCCCGCTGACGGCGATGGTGGCGTGTTCGCTGAGCAGCGCACTCATCCGCGGCTCGTCCCACACCGCGCCGGGCAGTTCCCAGCCGTCGTAGTCGGTGTCGACCGTTGCATAGCCGCGGCGTGCTACCGCGGCGAGGACGGTGGTCTTGCCTGCGCCCGACATTCCGGTAAGCAGCACCCGTGCCATTCCGGAATCGTATGTCGCCGCAGCACGGACACCGGGTCGTCAGCGACTTCCTTGGCCGCGGAATGCTGGGACGAACGTCCTCCGTGCGGCATGGAGCGTGCTTTGAAAATGGCCTGATCGGAAGTCGGTCCGCCTCATCTCTTCATTCCGATTCGCAGACGCAGAGCTGGATCGCCGCATCTCCGTTGAAGGGTCGACCGGACCAGTCGCCGAAGCGCTCGAGGAGCCGAAGCCCACCCAAGGAAAGCAGCAGTGGCAGCTCCTGAGGGAAGATGCTCCTGAGCATGAGCGGTGCGTTGACGAAGTTGGGCTCGATGGCGGTGGAGAAGTGCCAGGTGCCGTGAGTCACCTGCGCGGCGGCATCGTAGGTCTCGGCGACATCAACCCTGACTTTTGCCGCGGTCGGGATCGGCGAACGAGAGCGAATCGCGGGTGCGTCGGACGCCGTCGGCATCGGCAAGGAAGCGCACGTTCGGGTTGAACACGTCGAAGAAAAAGCGCGCTCCGGGTGCCAGGTGCGCTCGCACGCATCGGAAGCAGCTGAGCAAGTCGGCTGTCTCATGCAGGTGCAGCAATGAGTTGGCCGCAATGAACACGAGGTCGAACGTGCGGCCGAGGTGGAAGTCACGCATGTCGCCCTGCACCCACTCCACCTCCACGCCGCGTTCGTGCGCCTTGCGCTGAGCTTCGGCGAGCATCTCCGGCGCGAGTTCCAGACCGGTGCACGGATGCCCGTCGGAGGCGATGGGGATCAGCTTGTGCCCGGTGCCGCATCCGAGCTCCAAGACAGTCCCGCTCTGCCGATCGGCCTGGGCCTTGTAGAAGTCAGCGGCCGGCTCGCCGCCCGGGAACAACCGGTCGTACAGCCTGGCGTCCGAGTAGAACCGTTCACTCATGAAGCGCACCCTCCCACGCCTCTACTCCACTCGCCTGCACATCGGCAGATGATGACGTTTCCGACCATGTCGCGCCCTCCGTAAGCGGGCCGTTCAGCCGGGTGTGCCTGCTCGCCGGCCATGAACGCGGAACGGCCCGGCCCCCTTGGGGAGCCGGGCCGTCTCGCTACCGGAATGTCATCTTGACCGAATCGGTGACATTGCTGACCAAGAGAATGTCACTCGTGACCAAGTTGAGCGTGACATCTCCTGACCGATCACATCAGCTGGTCGTAGGTAAAGGGCACCTATCCCCCATCAGCTTCAGTACCCGCAGGGTGGATTCGGGCGTCCTGCGTGCTGCAGTTGTAGCTCCCCAGCAGGGGGGCACTTCGAGGGAACGAGCTATCCCCCTGCAGCGTCTCCTAGTCCGTCATCGGACCGATTGTGACCGGAAGATGATTACGATGCATCGCCGGGTTGAGAACTTCTCGCCGCAGGAGCTCGACAGACTCGGGGCCAGCTTGGACCGCTGTTCGTCGGCCGTGCTCGCCGGACTTGCCCTGCGAGGTCGCCCGACCTGCTAGCCATGCCTAGGCCGCAGATGCACCATGCTGCGTTCGATACCAGGAGCGGGACGAAGTGGAGGCGCCGTCTCGGCGCGTCGCGTTCTGATATGCCGATGAACTGACTATGTTGCGGACATGGCGAAGACGGGGATGCAGGAGCCGACCTTCCTGGTGTTGACGGCGCTGGCGGGCGGGCCTCGACATGGTTATGCGGTGATGCGGGAGGTGACGGCTGCCTCAGAGGGCCGGGTGCGGTTGAGAGCCGGGACTCTGTACGCGGCGTTGGAGCGCCTCGAAGCGGAGGGGCTGGTGCGGGCGTGTGACTCGGAGGTGGTGGACGGGCGTCGTCGTCGCTACTACGAGCTGACCGACCAAGGCGCGGCGCGGCTCGCCGAGGAGGCGGCGCGTGCGGCAGCGAACGCCGCTCGGGCCAAGCGCGCTCTTGCGGCCCGGACGGCTCGGGCGGCCCGGACGGTGACCGCATGACCGGCCGCGCGGGCGCCGGTGGTCGGCCAGGCGGGGACGTTGAGTCGCTCGACCGGGCAGCACGGGTCTACCGGCTCGCGATGGGCGCCTACCCTCGGCGGTGGCGGGCGCGGTACGCGGACGAGGTGTTGGGGGTGCTGCTGGAACCTGCAGGAAACGCCGGCCCAGCCGTCGACTGGCGCGAGGCCAGCTCGCTGGTGGGCAACGGGCTCCTGGTTCGCGTGGAGGAGCTGTTCGGGTGGTGCACCCGCCGCACTCGGGAGGTGGCTGCCGCCGGAGCGTCGATGATGCTGATGGTCGTGTCGGTGGCAGCCCTCGTGTTCGGCGAGTGGCTGCCGCGGCGAGCAGGGGCGCCCCTGTTGAGCATCGAGGACGCTGACGTTGCCGCGGGGTGGCAGGCAGCCGAGACGGGTTTCGGGACGCCGGGCCTCGGCACGATCGTGTGCCTTACCGCGATGGTCGGCAGTCTGTGCACGATTCTGGGTCGTGCCCGCGCCGGGCAGGGCTGGTTCGCGGTGACCGCAGCAGCCGCACTGGCCGCGCCGCTCGTCAGTGCCGTCGTACCGGTCAATCGGCCGCTCGTGATGCATCTGGCATTGGTGTTCGGTCTGGCCATGGTCGCGGCCGCGGCCCCCGTGGCGGTGCGTCCCGGACGCCGGGCCTGGGTCGCTGGGGGCGTTGCAGCCGTTGCCGGGGTGGCCCTGTTGTGGGTCTTCTCCTCGGTGACGCACGACGGTGACTGGAGTACCACGTTCTACGACGTGTACCTGGTGACCCGACCGATCAGCGACGCGGTCAGCTGGGTAACCATCCCGGGCGTACTGGTGGTCGCCGTCGTGCCCGGACTGCGCAGACACATCGCCGCGTATCTGCTGATGTGCTTGCCGTGGTGGTTGCAGCAGGCCGGCTTCCAGCAGCTACGGAGCCTCCTGGCACCGGATACGGTCCCCGCGTTCATCGGGTTGGCCGCCCTGCTCATCCTCGCCGCGGTCGGCCTCGCGCGCCTGCGGCAGACGTATCGTCTCGAGCGCATCAACCCTCGACCGTAAAGGCAGGAAGCAGTCCCCCGTCACCTCTTCGGCCGTGGGGGGCGGTTCTGAGGCCGGGCCGTTTCGTGACGGATAGACGTCACGTTCTGCGTTTGAGTGACACGTTGAAGAGGTCGAGCAGTCGCTCGGCCTGGGCTGCGTTGAGCCCCACCTCCTTGCCGAGCGCTTCGCGCAGCCGGCTCTCGCGACTCGCCCGTTGGCGGCACCTGTCGGAGCAGAACTCGCGGGCCCGCCCGGCGGCGCGTTCATGGTGGTCGAGTCCGATCCCGCACCACTTGCACCAGCCTGGGAGCTCAGTTGCCACGTCGTCTCTCTCGGTGTCCGGCTGCCAGGCCCGTTCTGTCAGACGCGGTCATCGGCCGGATCGTCGCCGTGCTCGCCGGCGCCACCCTCGTCAGCGGCCTCGGACGGCGGCAAGAGGGGCTCCGGGTCCACGACGGGGCGCAGCGTGCGCACCTTCTGGGCGCGCTCTCGCATCATCGCGTCGTACTCGGGTTGCAGTCGGCGGTGCAGCTCGAGTGCGTACTGGCGGACGTGGCGTAGCTCGTCCTCGAGCTCCTGTCGACGGGTGCGTTCGCGCTGCACGCTCGCGTGCGCGTCGTGCAGCTGGGCGCGTAGGTCGGCGCTGGTGACAGCGCCTTGGCGAGCGTTGAGCTGCGCGTTCACCAGCGCCGGCAGGAGTTGCTGGACCTCCTCGACGAACGCCCCGTGGTTACGGTTGGTGGCCGACCACCCGGCCGGAGCGGTGTCGATGATGGCCTTCTTGCTGGGCGACCTGTCCGCGGCCACCAGGACTGCCGCTGCGATCAGGAGGCGTAGCCGCGCGGGAACCTTCTCCTCGGCCATCAGCTCCGCGGTGAGCGTCTCGCCGCTGTGGACGCGGGCGGCGACGCGCAGCAGCTCCTCGAGTCCGTCCGCGCTCACTTCGGTCCGCCCGTCTCGACCGTGCCGGCGACCCAGGCGTCGTAGTCGGCCTTCAGGATGGCCTGCAGGTCCTCCTCGGATGAGTCGGCGAACTCGGTCTTGATGTCCGGGTTCATGGCGTCCATCCGGCCTGCGTTCCGGCGGCCGGGCGCGGAATCAGACGCCAGGTCCGCGCGGCGGCGCAGCTCGTAGCGGGCTCGGTCGCCCCGGGACATAACCGAGTTGCGGCACTCCCCGGGCGCGCACTTTCGAAAGTCCGGCCCGGCGAGTCCCTCGCAGCGCGCGCCCTCGCGCTGCCACATGCACAGCGTGAACGTGCCTTGCTGGACGTTCTTGTTCCTCTTGCCCAGGGTGCGCAGCCGCGCGGGCGTCAGTGGTGTGGGGTTGGCCAGCGGGATGTCGGCGCGATGGATGGCCTCGTCGAGCCGGGGCAGGCCGCGACCGGTTAGGGAATCACGGCTGCGTGCCGCGGCGATGAGGGCACGGCCCTTGGTCTCGTTGACGAGGTCGGCGGCGTCGTCCGGGTCGACCGGGGTGATCAGCTGCTTGTACACGTCGCTGACGTAGCCCATGGCGACCTTCCTGGTGTCCCATTGGCCGTAGGCGGCGGCGAGGGCGGCGCCGTGCTCTCGCGATGCCCATGCCTGCGCGCACGTGATCCGCACCTCGCGCATCGAGACCTTCAGGTCGCCCAGGTCGCGCTGGATCACACCCCGGTCGACCAGCCGCGCGGCGGCGCCTCTCAGGACGTTGGCGAACCCTGCGTCCAGGTGCAGCGACGTGCGGGCGTTGACGCGAGGGTCCTTGCCCAGCGGGACCGCCAGCCGCTGGTCGAACAGCATCGGCAGACCGACCTCTGACAATGCGGGCTCGTAGCCGAGCGACTGCTGCAGTTCGCGCATCAGTCGCAGCAGGCGCACGATTCGGGCGTTGGCGATCACGGTGGTCGGGACGGGACTGTGACGGTTCTTGGTGCGGTGGGCGTGCAGGACGTTGCGGACGTGGGGTGCCCCGTCGGGGCGCTCGACCGTCTCGACGGTGATCGGGTCCACCGCGAGCACCGCGAGCTGCTGGTCGCGCAGCATCAGAGTGGCGGACAGGTAGTACATCGTCGTGTACACGATCGCGCGGTGCCACCAGTCGAGCTCATCGAACTGCGGCAGCAGGCGCCGGGCCCACGGCACGGGCCCGTCGGGGGTGTCGATCGTCGTGATCGGCAACGGGCAGGGCGTGACGTCCTCCGACGGCTCCACATGCCCTCGCAGTTGGCTCATTGCCCACCGGCCCGCAAGGAACGCCTCGTCAGCGTCGTGCTGACCCAGGAACCGGCCCAGTGCGCCGTGCGCCAACGTCAGCACACCCTTCTTGTTGCGTGTGCCGGGCACTCGTCCGTTGTTGCGTTCGGCGATATCGACGAGGAGGTCGAACAGGTCGGCACGCAGCTCGTCCTCACTCAGAGGCTCGTCCTGCCGGGAGTTGGCCGCCCACCAATCGACATGGCGCACGACGTCCGCGGTGACGTGGTCGGCGACCCAGCCGGTGAACCCGAGGTACTTGCCCACCGCGTCGCTCGGGCGCACGGCGTTGGTCTTCGCCTTCGTCCGGCCCCGATACAGCGTCGAGGTCTCCCGGCCGTCGAAGGGCTGGATCCCGCCGAGGAGGTCGTCGCGGTCCAACATTAGGCAGACCTGCCACAGGCCGATGAGCTGCTGTGCCCGGCCCCGGCCGGTTGCGGGTGAGAGGACGGTGCCGGCCGCCTTCTCCTTGGCGTCATGCGGGGTGACGAGCAACTGCTGGATGCGCTCCCAGGCCGCCTCGTCGAACTCGATGATCCTGGCTCGGTCGATGGCGCGCAGCGCGTGCGAGAGCATCTTCAGATTGCCTTGGGCGGTCACAGGCTGGACGGGTTCCTGCCCCGACGCCCACGTGTCAGCCATCGGGCCGTCCGGCGCGCGGTCCTTGGCCAAGTGCGGCGCCATCTGCAGTACGCACAGGTGCTTGACCGCGTCGCGCCAGCGGACGTCGACCTGGCTCAGGTCAAGATCGGTCTGTCTACCCGCCTTGGACTTCCACGACGAGTGACCGGCCAGATTCCACACGTCGTCCCCGAACCTCGAGTCGTGCAGCAGATCGGCGCCGCCGGGAACCAGGTCGCGGATGAGCTCGTGGTCGGCGAAGAGACTCTCCTCGCCGTGGCGTGCGGAGTTGCGGTGCAGTGTGACGACGTCAGCCATGTCTCAGCTCCAGGTACATGCCGGTGACGGTGTGAATGTGGGGGGTCAGGTCGACGCTGCGGCGCACATTCTCGACGACGACGGGCGGGAACTGGTCCAGGGCAGCCTGGGCGAAGTAGCGCAGCTCCTGGGCCTCGCCCTGGTCCCACTCCTCGACGTTGTGGGTCTCGATGACGTGGGTGACCTCGACAGCGGCCAGCAGGCCGGGAATATGCTCGACGGTGCGCCAGCCGTTCGGGCAGGTGAAGCAGGCGGTGATGCCCAGGTTGCACGGCCTGCTCTGGTCGCCCGGATCGTTGCCGCCGCTGGTGCACAGTCCGACCTCAAGGTTGACGACTGTGTCCTTGTCCACGGCGGCGAGCTCTGCGGCAGGCCAGGCCGACTCGCCGGCGTCGGCCACGAGGGTGAACGCGGCGACGGTCGAGTCGTGGAAGGCGTCCTGGCCAGCGATCGCATGGGCGTCGAAGACGTGGCTGGGCAGCACATGGGCCAGGTAGCCGACCTTGGTGCGCTCGGTGTGGCCGTGCACGTCGGCCCGCAGTCCGAGCTTGAGTGCCCGCTCCTGAGCAAGGTTGCGCAAGGCCATGAAGTGCATTGGCACCTCCGAACGTTTGCGGACCCGAGCGGTGCCATCGTCCCCCGCCGAGCCGAGTCCTCCTTCCGGTCCTGTTCGTGGAGAGTCGGAGTTCCCTTCCGGACTCGGGTCGGCGCCGGCGCTGAAGATGCCGGCATCCAGAGGCGGTTGCTCGGCTGAACCTCCCACCTGGCTTCGGCGGCCGGCGCGTCGGTCGCCCTGCCAGGTGTCGACGTCATCCTCGGGTAGGCCGGGCCAGTGGGCGTCGAACACTCGCTGGCGCCACCCGGACTGGGCGCCCTGGGCGGAGAGCAGATGAGCGGTGCGGGAGTTGGCGAAGTGTTCGACATAGAGGCGCGCGACGAGCGGGTGGGGCTGGCCGTCCGGGCCCTTCAGGCCCCGGCGGTGGTGGCGGCTGAAGCGTGTGAGCCCAATGAGGACCTCGATCAGTCCGCCCGGATCGTAGATGGATCGCGTCCGGGTCGCGCGGGTGTCCTCGACGATGTTGCGCGCCTTGACGGACCGTTCTACCGCGGTGCCGGGGCCGAGGTGGGTGAGGCTGTCGATGCTCTTCTCGAGCAGAACGGAGTAGTTGTAGCCGCTGGAGTCGCCAAGGCAGTGCAGGATCAAGGCTGCGGTGAGGACGTCGCGTCGCGGATAGAGCAGCTCACCGATGCGTCGCAGGCTCGGGGCCACGATCTGTTGGCGACGGCCGCGCGCGATACCGAAGGGTTCGGGGTGGGTCACTGCCCAAGCAGCCTGCTCGGTGCGCGACGCGCGCAGCGGCTGAGCCCGATCGGGCACGCTGAAGTCGGGATGGGTGGCACGGGCCCAGTCGATGACATCGGTGGCGGGGATCTCAAGCCAGGCCCGGCCGCGGTCGGCTCGGACGTTGAAGCCCATGTCGGCGAACAGTTCGCGTGTCTCGGCGTAGTGGGAGGACCAGACCCCCCGAGCGGCTTGTTCGATGGCCTCACCCGTCGCGGTGTCGTAACGGTGCGGATTGGTCTCGTCGACGCCGACGCGGGTGTTCTTCAGGGCGACGGACAGGGCGCGGCCGTTCGGGTGCTCGGCACGCAGCACCCGGGCGAGGAGGTGGACCGCCGAGCGGATCTGCCCGGTCGACAGCGGCCTGTAGAGCGAACGCAGCCTGGGGATGTCCAGGTGCGGTCGCCGAAGTCAGTGAAGCCCGCGTCGAGCAGTTCGGTCAGCATGACCTGCGCCGACGCCACATTGTTGAGGACGGTCGCGGCCGAGTCCCACTGGCTGTCGCGGTCTGCGGTGGGGCTGACGGTGATGCTGGCGGCGATCGCGCGCAGCATCTGTCGGGCGGCCTCGGACTGCGGCACATACAGCGTGACGACCTTCGGGGCGGCGCGACTGGCGATCCGGAGTGTGAGCTCGAGGTTGGTCTCGTCGACCTTGGAGACCTTCAGGATCTCGTGGGTCGAGCTGCGGATCCCGCGGGTGGGGTGGGCCATGGCTAGAGCACTCCGATGAACTGTTCGGGGGGCAGGTCGATGAACCGGTGGGCGGTCGAGAGGTAGAGGCGGGTCGAGCTCTCGCTGGCGTGGCCGAGGCTGGCTTTGACGAGCTCGAGCGCGGCGGCGAGGTGGTCAACCTGGTACTCGCCTCGGCGCCCCGGCGCGAGGCTCTTGGCGAGGACACCGTGGTAGACGGACAGGAGGAGGTGCACGGCGTATGTGTGCCTGGTGTCGTGAATGCGGAAGGACGCCGGGAACCGAGGGTCGATGTGGGTGCGCGCGAACTCGCGGGCGCCCTCGATGACGTTGGACAGGCTGTCGTAGGCGACCGGGTACGCGTTGTACTCGTTGAGGAACAGCACCGGCGACGAGCCGTCCGGGTTGACGAGCCGGCGGCGGAAGGCGGCATCGCACTGGGCCCACGCGCGGCTGCGCGTGCGGTTCTCGGGCTCCGCGGGGTTGTCATAGAGGACGCGGCGCTCGTCGGCGTCGACGACGTGCAGGGGCCGTTCGGGTCGATAGGAGTGGCTGTCGGCCAACTCCGCGCGCCGGCCCTCGATGTATGCCCACACGGCCGGCAGGTGGTGGCTGAACACGAACGCGTCACCGCCAGCGTCACCCTTGGTGATGAAGTCGGCGACGGGCATCACGGTGAAGTCGCGGCGCGGCGCCGGGGGCGGCACCTCGTACGTCGTGACATTGGCCAGGTTGTTGCGCCGCAGGCCGCTGGCGAAGGCCAGCGCGAGGATGGCGTGATCGCGGTCGGCTCCGAGGTAGTCCTGCTGAGCGCCGTCGCGATCGATGCGCAGTGCGGCCTGGAGGAGGAGCTCGACGTAGGCCGGTTCGAGGGGCAGGCCGCTCGAACCCCGGGCGGCACGCCGCGGGCGGTAACCGACGATGCTGCGCACGGGACGGCCGGTGATGTGGTGCGGGACGGTGCCGAGCTCGAACGGTGCCGGGATCTGGTAGCGGCGCTCGAGGTACTCGTAGAAGAGCTTGAGGGCGGTGCGGGTACTCCTCCAGCTGGCCGAGCTGAGGACGTGCTCGCGGTCCAGGTCCCCGGCGTCGTTGAGCACCCCGTAGTGGAAGCGGCGGTAGAAGGCGCCGAAGTCGGCCTCGCGGGCTGCGAAGACCGGGTCGTCGCGACCCGGGAGCAGTGGCAGGCCGCGGTCGTCGAGGAGGAAGCGCAGCCAGCGTGCCAGCTCGACGGCCCGGCGCTGGGCCGTCTTCAGGTCAGGGTGGGCGCGGCAGTGGTGCCACAGGAAGTAGCTGGTCGGCTCGTGGATCCGCTCACCGACGCGGATGGTGGGCGCCGGTACGTAGTCGACCGTGTGGATGTCGAGCGGCGACCTCCCCAAGGCCGCCTCTACGACCCGGTCGTCGAAGGTCGTCTCGGCGCGGCGCACACGGACACTGCTCACGGACACAGCACCTCCCTCCTAGACAGCACCGGATCCCCGGGTGAGCGGTGCGCTCACCCGGGGATTCACGTTAGGTGTGGCGGGGGATTCGGGACATTACCCAGATCCCCTCGGCGCCTCGGGTCCTAAATAGCCTCGTAGATCTCGGGTTTAGAGGCGTGGGGGATAACCCGAGTTCACCCGGATTCAGCTGCAGCCGCTGGTGCTTCCGCAGCCCTCGCAGACGTAGCAGGAGCCGGCCGGGCGCATCTTCGTGCCGCACGTCATGCAGATCGGCGCGTCCGCGGAGATCCCTTGGAACTTCTCCATGAGCTCGGCTGACGAGTGCACGTCCGAGGACGTCGCACGCGCAGAGGCGGCGCCCGCACCGGACTTGACCTCGACCGACCTGTCCTCGGCCTTCTCCTGCTTCGGCTCGACCTTCTTGGCGACGGGCGCCGACTGCTGGAGTGACTGCAGCTCGTCCTCGATGTCGTCGTCACCCTCGGTGGCGATCTCCTCGAAGGAGCCGGTCTCGACCTGACGGGCCCGCTCGGCCGCCGTGTGGATGCCGATGAAGGAGCGGGTGTCGAAGTCGAGGTAGTCGAGGGCGAGCCGGCGGAAGACGTAGTCCATGATCGACTGCGCCATGCGCACGTCCGGGTCGTCCGTGAGACCAGCCGGCTCGAACCGCAGGTTGGTGAACTTCTCGACGAACGTCTCGAGCGGGACACCGTACTGGAGACCGATCGACACCGCGATCGAGAAGGCGTCCATGACACCGGCGAGGGTCGAGCCCTGCTTGCCGAACTTCAGGAAGATCTCACCGAGCTGCCCGTCGTCGTAGGTGCCAGCGGTGAGGTACCCCTCGGCTCCCCCGACCGCGAACGACGTCGTCTGCGACGTGCGGCGCTTCGGCAGGCGACGCCGGACCGGGCGGTACTCGATGACCTTCTCGACCGCCTTGTCCTCATCCTTCGCCTCGGACTTCGCCTTCGCGTCCGAGAGCGGCTGCCCGACCTTGCAGTTGTCGCGGTAGCAAGCGAGTGCCTTCAGGCCAAGCTTCCAGCCCTCCATGTAGACCATCTCGATGTCCTCGACCGTCGCACTCTCGGGGAGGTTGACCGTCTTGGAGATCGCGCCGGAGAGGAACGGCTGAACGGCCGCCATCATCCTGACGTGGCCCATCGGCGGGATCGCCCGGGCGCCCATCGCCGTGTCGAAGACCTCGTAGTGCTCCGGCTTGAGGCCAGGCGCGTCGATGACGTGGCCCTTGTCGGCGATGTACTCGACGATCGCCTCGATCTGCTCCTGCTGGTAACCGAGCTTCTTCAGGGCGCGCGGGATCGTGAGGTTGACGATCTGCATCGAACCGCCGCCGACGAGCTTCTTGAACTTCACGAGGGAGAAGTCGGGCTCGATGCCCGTCGTGTCGCAGTCCATCATGAAGCCGATCGTCCCGGTCGGGGCGAGCACGGAGGCCTGCGCGTTGCGGTAGCCGTGCTTCTCACCCAGCTTGATGACGTCGTCCCACGCCTTCGTCGCCAACTTGTGCACCGACAGGTCCATCGCGTCGAGCGTCTTGATGTTGTCGTTGGCCGCCTGGTGCTTGCGCATCACGCGCTTGTGCGCGTCGGCGTTGCGGGCATAGCCGTTGTACGGGCCCACCACTGCGGCGAGCTCGGCCGAACGCTTGTACGACGCGCCGGTCAGGAGGGAGGTGATCGCGGCGGCGAGGGCCCGGCCACCCTCCGAGTCGTACCCGTGGCCGGTCGCCATGAGGAGGGCGCCGAGGTTGGCGTAGCCGATGCCGAGCTGGCGGTAGTTGCGCGTCGTGTCCCCGATCGGCTCCGTCGGGAAGTCTGCAAAGCAGATCGAGATGTCCATCGCGGTGATGACGAGCTCGGCGACCTTCTGGAACGTGGCGGCGTCGAAGGTGTCGTCGTCGCGCAGGAACTTCAGCAGGTTGAGCGACGCGAGGTTGCACGAACTGTTGTCGAGCGACATGTACTCGGAGCACGGGTTGGACGCGGTGATGCGGCCGGTCTCCGGGTTCGTGTGCCAGGCGTTGATCGTGTCGTCGTACTGCAGGCCCGGGTCGGCGCACTCCCACGCGGCCTGGGAGATCTTCTTGAACAGGTCGCGGGCGTCCACCGTCTCGATGACCTCACCGGTCAGACGAGCGCGGAGGCCGAACTCGGTGCCGTCCTCGACGGCCTGCATGAACTCGTCCGTCACCCGCACCGAGTTGTTCGCGTTCTGGTACTGGACCGACACGATGTCCTTGCCGCCGAGGTCCATGTCGAAGCCGGCGTCGCGCAGCGCACGGATCTTGTCCTCTTCGCGAGCCTTGGTCTCGACGAACTCCTCGATGTCGGGGTGGTCGACGTCGAGGACGACCATCTTGGCCGCCCGACGGGTCGCGCCGCCGGACTTGATGGTGCCGGCGGACGCGTCGGCGCCGCGCATGAACGAGACCGGACCGGAGGCGGTGCCACCGGAGCTGAGCAGCTCCTTCGACGAGCGGATCCGGGAGAGGTTGAGGCCGGCACCCGACCCGCCCTGGAAGATCTTGCCCTCTTCCTTGTACCAGTTCAGGATCGAGTCCATCGAGTCGTCGACGGAGAGGATGAAGCAGGCGGAGACCTGCTGGGGCGACTTCGTGCCGACGTTGAACCACACCGGCGAGTTGAACGAGAACACCTGGTGCAGCAGCGCGTGGGTCAGCTCGTGCTCGAAGACCTCGGCGTCCTCCTCGGTCCCGAAGTAGCCGTGGTCCTTGCCGGCCTTGACGTAGGTCAGCACGACGCGGTCGATGAGCTGCTTGAGCGAGGTCTCGCGCTGGTCGGTCCCCAGTGCGCCACGGAAGTACTTCGTCGTGACGATGGTGCTGGCGTTGACGGACCAGAAGTCGGGGAACTCGACGCCCCGCTGCTCGAAGATGGTCTCTCCCGTCTTCCAGTTCTGCTGGACGACGTCCCGCTTCTCCCAGGTCACCTCGTCATACGGGTGGACGCCCGGCGTCGTGTAGATGCGCTCGATGGTGATGCCCTTCTTGGCACCGCCCCGCGAGCGTGAGCTGCGGTTCCCGATCTCCGTCATGCTGTGGCCTCCCAGACCATCGATCCCTGTGGTTAAACGCCTGAACCTGCTGTTGCATGCCAGTTTGTCGCCGGGGTCTGACACTGCCCCGTGGTGCTGCGTGGCGACGATGTGGAGGGGTGGTTACCGCGTCACGTCGGCGGGCGCGGGCGGCAGGCCCGCGGTGTCCCGCTCGGCGCGAAGGAGCGCGATCGCTCCTTCGAAGTCCTCGAGGCTCTCCCACGCCTGGTAGACGCTGGCGAACCGGAGGTAGGCGATCTCATCGAGCTTGCGGAGCGGCTCGAGGACGGCCATGCCGACCTCGTGCGCCTCGACCTCCGCGTTGCCCTGCGACCGGATCGCCTCCTCGACCTGCTGCGCGAGCACGGCGAGGTCGTCCTCGGTGACGGGCCTGCCCTGGCACGACTTGCGCACCCCGGACAGGACCTTGGCACGGCTGAACGGCTCGGAGACACCGGACCGCTTGATGACGCTGAGGCTGCTCGTCTCGAGCGTCGTGAAGCGCCGGCCGCACTCCGGGCACTGGCGCCGCCTGCGGATGCAGGCGCCGTCGTCGGTCGTCCTCGAGTCGATCACCCGAGAGTCGGTGTGCCGGCAGAACGGGCAGTGCACTCGGGACCTCCTCCTTGGGGACAACCTGTTGATGACGTGTGCGTAAGCCGCCAACCGCTGGGGACTACATGTGGACGACTTACAGTCATGTAACTACTAGATGTAGGGGCAACTCTAGGCACTCGACCCCATGACCGCAACCGGTTCGGGCACCTTGGGCGCGTCGTGTCGCTGACCTGCGAAAACGCCCATAACGGACCGGTCTGCGGCTTATTCGCGAACGCCCACCCGAACCTCCCGCTGCTCGCACGTGGCCCTCCTGCCTCCCCGGCAGCGGGTGGCGCCATCTGATGCGGGCAACGTGGTCGGCCAATGGCAACCGGGTCACCCTGTGGTCGGGCACCGGCCAAATGCAGAACCCGCGGCACCGCACCTGGGCGGCGCGTCCACCAAGACGGCGCTAACCTCGCTCACCGACGGGTCGGCCCACGTCGTGATCCCGAACTCGGATGTATCACCGGGTATGCCGCTCACCTCCTTC
>NZ_AWQS01000091.1 GCF_000576575.1 Intrasporangium chromatireducens Q5-1 | reverse complement strand
TGATGCAGCAGCGGGCCCCCTGCTGCGTGTGGTGCAGCAGCGGGCCCCCTGCTGCATGTGAGGAAGCAGGTCATGAGGGCGGCGCCCATGCACGACGTCAGGAGAACTCGTCCTGCACGCCCACGTCGTCGAGCAAACGGTCCACCTCGTCACTCGTCGGCATGGCCGTTGACGCCTCCAGCCGCGACGCGACGATGGCTCCCGCGATGCTCGCGAAGGTCAGCATCCGCCGCAGGTCCCAGCCGCTCAGCAGCCCGTGGACCAACGCGCCCCCGAAGGCTTCGCTCGAGCCGAGCCCGCTCACGACCCCGCTCGGATATGCGCCGAGCTCGAGGAGGCCCTCACCCGACAGCGCCAGCAGACCGAGGTGCCCACGCTTGACGACGACGAGCTCGAGCCCAGTCTCCATGAGCGCCTCAGCCGCGGCCCTGACGTCCATCCGGCCAGTGAGGATGGTGCACTCCTCGACCGTGCCCACGACGGCGGTCACCTTGGGCAGCGCCAGCCGCAGCTGTTCTGCAGCCGCTGCGGGGGACGGCCAGAACGGCTGGTGGTAGTCGAGGTCGAGGATCGTCCACCGTTGCCGCGCACGCGCGTCCCACGCCGCGTGATGGGCGGCGCGGCTCGGCTCCTGGCAGAGTCCGGTCCCCGTGGTCCAGAACGCCCTCGCCTGCTGCACCACGTCGATCGGCACGGTGTCGGGCTCGATCATCAGGTCGGGCGCGGTCGGGTAGCGGTAGAACACCGTTGGGAAGTGGTCCGGGCGGTAGATCTCGCAGAACGTCAGCGGCGTCGGTGTGGGGTCGTCGACCGCGGTGACGTACTCCGTGTCGACGCCCAGCCGGAGCAACTCCGAGCGGACGAAGCGGCCGAACGCGTCGTTGCCGACCCGGCTGATGAGTGCGACCCGCAGACCGTGTCGGGCCGCCGCCACCGAAACGTTCGCGGCGTTGCCGCCGAGGTAGCGCTCGAAGGTCTTCACGACCTCCAGCGGCACGTCGTGCTGCTGGGGGTACAGGTCGACCCCGACGCGCCCCATCGTGACCAGGTCGTACGTCGTCACGTCGGCTCCTCTCGGATCGCCCCTCCATCCCACCACGCTTTGAGGCGATCGGGTGGCCGATCCTCATGTAGCCCTACCTCAACCCCGCTCCTTCGTCGCTCGTGTCCTCACCGCTTGGCTCAGGCGCCGAGCCGCATCCAGCCGTCCTGGCGGGCGCGCCAGCCGAGCACGAGGGCCCGGATCACCATGAGGCCGGTGAAGGCGACCCAGAGCACCACGACGTCATGCACGGCCGAACCCGTCGACCCGGCCGTTCGAACCCACAGCACGATCGGCAGATAGCTGACGAGGGCGACGACATAGCCCCACGCGAGCCACGTGCCGTCGCCGGCGCCGATCAGCACGCCGTCGAGCACGAAGACATATCCGGAGACGGCCTGACCGAGCCCGACGACAACGAGCGCCGCCGCGAGGGCACGCTGCACGGCGGGCTCGGGAGTGAACAGTGCAGGCAGGACGCTGTGCGCCGCCACGAGCACCAGCCCCAGGGCAACGCCGCCCCACACTCCCCAACGGACCATGGTGCCCATCGCGTCCCGGACGGAGGCGCGGTCACCGGCGCCGAGGGCACGTCCGGTGATGGCCTGCGCGGCGATCGCGAGGGCGTCGAGCGCGAAGGCGAGGAAGGACCAGATCGTCATGGCGACCTGGTGCGCCGCGAGGGTCACGTCGCCCATGGACGCGGCCACCCACGTCGTCAGCAGCAGGGTCGCGCGCAGGGCCAGGGTGCGGACGAGGAGCGGCACGCCGGTCCGGGCCGCGGCGAGAACCCGGGCCGGGTGTGGCCGCAACCGCGAGCCGAGCACCCGGGCCTTGCGGACGAGGACGACCATGAGGGCCGCCGCCATGCCGGTCTGGGCGATCACTGTGCCCCAGGCCGACCCGGCAATGCCCCAGCCGAGTCCATAGACGAACCAGAGGTTCAGCGCGACGTTCGCGCCGAAGCCACAGACCGAGACGACCAGCGGTGTCGTCGTGTCCTGCAACCCACGCAGCACTCCCGTCACGGCAAGGACCAAGAGCATCCCGGGCAGTCCGGGCGCCGATACCCGCAGGTAGGTCGTCGCCTGGGCCAGCACCTCGGGGCCCGCTCCGAACAGGGCGCAGATCGGCTCGGCCCACAGTGCGACGGCCGCCGCAGTGACGGCGCCGAGGCCGATGGCGAGCCAGAAACCGTCGATCCCGGCCGAGACCGCGGAGCGCAGGTCTCCGGCTCCCAGGTGCCGCGCCACGACGCTCGTTGTCCCGTAGGCGAGGAAGACGAAGATGCCCGACGCCGTGAGCAGCGCCGCGCTCGCGACGCCGAGCCCGGCGAGCTGAGCCGTGCCGAGGTGGCCGACGATCGCAGAGTCAGCGAGGAGGAAGAGCGGCTCGGCGATCAGCGCGAGGAACGCCGGCACCGCAAGCCGCAGGATCTCGCGGCGGTGGTTCGTCACGCGTCCGGTCCGAGGTGCTTGAGCGCCTCCCGCCGGGACAGCTGGGACAGGCCGGGGTGGCGGCTGACGAACCGCAGCACCCAGCCCGGGGCGACTCGGGCATGGTCACGCAGGGCCCAGCCGATCGCCTTGCGGATGAAGAACTGACGGTCGCACACGTTCGGGGCGATGACGTCGGCGAGGAGGTCCTCGTCGAGCCGGTCACCGGCCCCGACCTGGCTGAGGATCGCGGCTCGCCGCACCCACATCGAGTCGCTCTCGGCCCACCCGCGCACACGGTGGCCCTCGACCTGCGGTGCGGCCAGCAGGGTGTCCCGCACGAGATGGGTCGCGATGTCGTCCACGACGTCCCACCACGCGCCCTCCCGGATGAGGCTCTCCCACAAGCACATTGCCTCGTCACCGAGCCACCCACGGTAGGGACGGTGCCGCGCGAGGGCGAGAGCGGCATACCACTGCTCGCGATGGGTCGCGGAGCGCCAGGTCAGGTCGATGGTCGCGAGCCACTCATCCCGCGACTCCATCGGCACGTCCCGCAGGACTGGGGTGAGCGCGCGCTTCAGCTCGGGGCTGGTGAGGCCGTAGTAGGGCATCGCCGACTTCATGTACCGCTGCTGCCCGGCCGCGCGGACGGGATCGGCGCCGGCCTCGAGGGCGGCCCGCACGGCGTCGACGAACAGCGCGTTGCCGCGCATCACGCCACCGCCCTCCCGCGGTAGACGTAGGCCCACGCGCGCATCGGCCCGGGCACGGAGAGGTATGCCGCTGAGTCGCCTTCCAGCTCGAAGCCGGCCTCCCGCAGGAGGCGGGGGATGTCACGGGACAGGTGGCACCCGCCGAAGACCCGCTTCTGCATCGGCTCGAGGCGGTGCTGCCACCGCTCGGTGCTGGCGTCGGGCGCGAGGCCGTGCTCGAAGTAGTGCAGCGCCCCGCCGGGCCGCAGGACCCGGCGCAGCTCGGTGAGGGCGGCGGGCAGGTCGGGGATCGTGCACAGCGTCAGGGTTGAGAGGGCGGAGTCCATCGAGCCGTCCTCGAGCTCGAGGTGCTCGCCGGTGAGGCCGGCCCGGACGACCGGGACACGGGCTTCGGAGCGGGGCCGCTCCGAGAGGCGCCACGCGGTCTCGGACGGCTCGACCGCCCAGACCCCGGTGACCTCGGGGGGCAGGTAGGGCAGGTTCGTGCCGGAGCCGAAGCCGAGCTCGACCACCCGTCCGGTGAGCCCGGCACACACGGCCCGGCGTTCCGCCTCGAGCAGGGGAGTGGTCAGGTTGCTCGCCATCAGCCGCGGCAGCACCGACTCACTCCACCAGTTCACCGCTCGATCCTAGGGGCCCGGGCGCAGGCCGGGTGGCTCGTCGCCACGCGAGAGGCCCGGGTCAGGAGTCCCAGCCGTGGAACGGCCGGTTCGGCTCCGTCGAGGTGGCGAGGAAGCCGGTGATCCACGTGTGGAAGGCCGGACCGTCGGCGCGCTCGACGACCGTCGCGTTCGGTTCCAGCCCGTGCACGCCCCACGACATCGCCGAGTAGCCGCGGGTCAGCTCGGACTCCGTCTCGACGGCGACGTGGTACTGCGCCGAGGCGAGGGCCAGCTCGGGGTGG
This sequence comes from Intrasporangium chromatireducens Q5-1, assembly GCF_000576575.1. GTDB lineage: Bacteria > Actinomycetota > Actinomycetes > Actinomycetales > Dermatophilaceae > Intrasporangium_A > Intrasporangium_A chromatireducens. Next base: position 11,131 of record NZ_AWQS01000091.1, on the reverse strand, counting down.
AGCAGCACTCCGACGGAGAGCGAGTCGGGGTGGGTCGTGCCGGGGATCCCCACGCTCTCGTCGAAGGCGAGGGTCGGTCCGCAGACGGTGAGGAAGAAGCGCGACAGGGAAGTGCCGAGCCGGTCGATGTCGGCCAGCTGCTCGCGGCTGAAGACGGCATCCTGCAGGGTCAACGGCGCCCACGGGACGACGACGATGTCGGCGAAGCCGGCCTCGAAGACGACGCGGGCGGCGTGCGGGTCGACATAGAAGTTGAACTCGGCGGCCGCGGTGATGTTGCCGCGGCCATTGTTCGAGCCGCCCATGATGACAAGGCGCTTGACGTTGCGCACGAAGGCCGGGTCCTTGACCGCCGCCATCGCGATGTTCGTGAGAGGGCCGATCGCGACGATGGACAGCTCCCCGGGCTCTTGCGCCGTCAGCCGGATCAGTGCGTCGACGGCGTGCTCGTCCTCGGTCGCCGTCCCGGCGAAGTCCATGTCGAGGCCGCCGGACCCGTCGCCGTGGACGTTCTCGGCCGATACCCACGGCACGACCATCGGCTGGCGGCAGCCGAGGTGGATCGGCACGGTGCCGAGCCGGCCACAGACGTTGAGGGTCAGGTGCGCGTTGCGGACCTGCTTGTCGAAGCCGACGTTGCCGGCGACCATCGTGATCGCGCGCAGGTCGGCGTCGGGGTCGAGCAGCCCGGCGATGAGGGCGACGCAGTCGTCCTGGGCGGTGTCGGTGTCGAGGATGAACGGGACGGTCATGGGGGCTCCTGGGGCGAGGAGGGTTGTGTGAGAAGGGCTGGGTGCGAAGGGCCGGGTGAGAAGGACTGGGGCGAGGGGGACCAGGGGCTTGGGAGCGCGGTCGGCGCAGGACTGCCGCGCCGATCGCGCCGCGGACGCTCCGCTCAGCGGCGGGACAGCATGCTCGTGACCCGGAGCCGGTCGGACCGGATCCACACGTCCGAGTACTCGATCGGCTCCCCACCGGCGAGGTAGGTGACCTGCTCGACGTACTGCAGCGGGGAGCCGGCCGGCACGTCGAGGTGGCGCGCCTGCACATCATCGGCCGCCGTCGCGGTGAAGGTGCGGCGACCCGAGGTGATGTGCAGGCCATACCGTCCGGCGAGCGTCCCGAAGAGTGTCTCGGCCTCGAAGTCGACCTTCTCGATGCCGCGGGCGAGATCGGTCCGGACATAGTTGGCGAGCAGGGCGACCGGCCCGTCGGGTGTGCTGCGCAGCCGGACGAGCTCGAAGATCCGGGCCCGGTTCGGCAGCTCGAGCAGCGCCGTCACGGCCGGCGGTGGCACGGTGACACGGGCCCGGAGGACCTTGGTCGTCAGGGCGACGCCCTGGCTGGCGAAGTCCTCGGCGAGGCTGGTCAGCTTCTGGGCGATGGCCGGCTCGACGACCGTCGAGGTGACGAAGGTGCCCTTGCCTCGGATCTGGACGAGCGCACCCTCCTCGATCAGCGTCGAGAGGGCGCGCCGCAGGGTGCCCCGGCTGACCCCGAGCTCGGCGGCGAGCTCCGGCTCTGGTTTGAGCCGGAAGTGCGCCGGCCAGGCGCCGCTCGCGATCTGCGAGCGGATCCACGTCGAGATGCGGGAGTGGAGCGTGGCGGGACCGTCTGCGCCCAGCTCGCGCAGCGGCATACGGGCAGTGTTCATTGCGGTCAGTAGCTCTCTGTCGATGCATCCGCGGTGTCGGTGACGACCTGCACGCCGGCGCTCGTCCCGACCTTCGCCGCCCCGGCGGCGAGCAGCGCGACGATCTGCGCCCGGCTCTTGATGCCGCCGGACGCCTTGACGAGGACGCCCTCGGGCGCGCGCTCGACGAGGTAGCGGATGCTCTCGGGGTTGGCCACCTCGACCTGCCCGGACGACGCGTTCTTGAGGTACGTGGCCCCTGCCTCGCAGGCGAGCTCGACGGCGACGGCCTTCTCCTCGTCGGTCAGCAGCGGCAGCTCGAGCATCACCTTGATCGGCACGCCGGCTGCGCGGACGACGCCGGCGATGTCCTCGCGGAACCCGTCGAAGTCGCCGCTCTTGAGCCAGCCGACCTGGACGCCCATGTCGATCTCGTCGGCCCCGAGCCGGACCAGCTCCGCCGCCTCGGCGGCCTTCCCGGCGCTCGTCATGACGCCGACGGTCGGGAAGTCGAGCGCCGACGCGACCTTGATGCCGGTGCCACGCAGCACGTCGACGGTGAGGGGCACCCACGATCCGGCGACCATCGCGGCGTCGAAGCCGTGCTCGGCCGTCTCCTTCGCGTGAGCGATCGCTTGGTCGCGCGTCGTGCCGACCGCGATGAGGGTGTGCTGGATGTATGGCGCCAGCTCTCGGCCGCTGAGGCGCGCGAAGTCGGTCATGGGGTTCCTTTCGATGGGTGGCGTCTGGTGGGATCGTCGGAGAGGTCCGCACGACGGGGCAGCGCGGGGATCACCTCGGCGATGGAGACGGTGTGCGCGCCGACGTGGGCGGCGAATCGGGCTGCGCTGTCGAGTGACTCACCACGAGCGAGCTCCACCGCGAGGCCGGCCGTGAAGGCGTCGCCGGCGCCCGTGGTGTCGACGACGACGCGTGGCGGCACGGCGGCGATGCGCCGGCTGCCGGTGCTGTCGAGCAGGAGGGCGCCGTGGGAGCCGAGCGTGACGACGACGCTGGCGACCCCCTTGGCGTGCAGCTCGGCGGCGAGGGCCTCGGCCGGCTCGTCGCTGTCCGGCTGGTGGCCGAGGAGGATGGCCGCCTCGGTGCGGTTGGGGGTGACGACGTCGACGAGGGGCCACACGTCGTCCGGAATCGGTTGTGCCGGAGCAGGGTTCAGCAGGGTGCGGGTGCCGGCGTCGCGCGCGGCCCGGAGCGCGGCGACCGCGCTGCGCAGGGGGATCTCGAGGGACGCGACGGCGAGGTCGGCGGCCGCCAGCTGGGGCCGGAAGGCCTCGACGTGCTCCGGCGTCAGGTGGTCGAGGGAGCCGGGGGCGATGACGATCCGGTTCTCGCCCGAGGGCTCGACGAGGATCATCCCGACCATGGTCGCGGCGTGCGGGATCGTGACGACCGCCGACGCGTCGATGCCCTCGGCACGCCACAGCTCGCGGGCCGCAGCGCCCATGGCGTCGTCGCCGACGGCGGTCAGGAAGGTGACGTCGGCCCCGAGGCGGGCCGCGGCGACCGCCTGGTTGGAGCCCTTGCCGCCGTGCCCGCTGGAGAACTCACCGCCGGGCAGCGTCTCGCCGGCGGTCGGCAGCCGCGGCAGCCGCATCGTCATCCCGACGCCGTAGCTGCCGACGACCGCGACCCGCATGACCCCGCCTCTCGCCCCCGGGCCCGCTGGCGGCGCGGTGTGCCGGACGCTCAGGTATATGGACAACCATGAACAAGTGAACGCTACCACGCGACGCAGCGGGAGGGCACTCACCCGGCTCCGAGGTGGAGGGAGTGAACTGGGGTACGTGAGTGACGAACCACAGCAGCGCCCGTGGCGGACCCTGCTCGTCGAGCCCGCGCGCCCCGACTGGGTCGTGCGGCGCCCGGACGCGCACTGGTGGGTCGTGGCCACCGTCTGCGTCGGTGCCTTCATGGGACAGCTGGACGCGAGCATCGTCACAGTCGCGTTCCCGACCCTGCAGGACTCCTTCGGCACCTCGCTGGGAGCGGTGGAGTGGGTCGCGCTGTCCTATCTGCTCGTCCTCGTCGCGATCGTCGCAGCAGTCGGCCGGCTCGCCGACATGGTCGGACGCAAGCTGCTCTACACCTACGGGTTCGTCGTCTTCGCCGCCGCGTCCCTCGCGTGCGGCCTGGCCCCGAGCCTGACCGCTCTGGTCGGCTTCCGCGTGCTGCAGGCCGTCGGGGCGGCCATGCTCCAGGCGAACAGCGTCGCCCTGATCGCCACGTCGGTGCCGACGGCCAACCTGGGCCGGGCGATCGGCATCCAGGGTGCGGCGCAGGCCCTCGGGCTCGCGCTCGGTCCGAGCGTCGGTGGCCTGCTCATCGGGCTCGGCGGTTGGCGGCTGATCTTCCTCGTCAACGTCCCCGCAGGCATCATCGGCGTGGTCTCCGCGTGGCTCATCCTGCCCCGCAGCCGGCACCTCGCGCCGCGAACCCGCTTCGACTGGGCCGGGCTCGCCCTCTTCATGCCCGGCGTCGCCGCCCTCCTCGCCGCGCTCTCCCTCGGGCGGGAGGCGGGCTTCGCGTCACCGGTGATCGTCACGCTGTTCGTCGTGGCCGTTCTCGCGCTGGGCGGCTTCGTCGTCCAGGAGCGCCGGGTGGCAGCGCCGATGGTCGACCTCGGCCTCTTCCGGCGGGCGTCGTTCTCGGCGGGGATCGCGAGTGGCTTCCTGTCGTATGCCGTCCTCTTCGGCACGCTCTTCGTCGTGCCCTTCCTGCTCGAGCAGGGTTACGGAGAGACCACCGGCGTCGCCGGCCTCGTGCTGACCGTGCTGCCGGCGGCCCTGGGGCTCACCGCTCCGCTGGCGGGCCGGGCGGCGGACCGGTTCGGCGCCCGGCCGCTGACGGTGTCGGGCATGGTCGTCACGGCAGGTGGCCTGGCTGCGGCTGCCGTCTGGCACGGGAGCACCGGCGCGCTCGCCGTCGAGCTGGCCGTCATCGGAGTGGGCCAGGGCCTCTTCACCTCGCCGAACAATGCCGCGATCATGGCCAGCGCCCCGCGGCACCAGTCGGGGTCCGCCGGCGGGCTGCTCAACATGACCCGAGGTGTCGGCACGGCCATGGGTGTCGCGCTCGCCGGCCTCGTCCTTGGTCTCGGTGCTGCGGCCGGTGGGCCGGGGCTCGCGGCCGGCTCGGTCGTGCGAGGCTTCTCGACGACCTGCCTCATGCTGGCCGCGCTGGCGCTGGTTGCCGCTGTCGTCGCGGCCCTGTCGGGATCCGGTGGCGAGCACCGGGCGACTGAGACTGCCTGAGCCGCTACCCTCCGGTCCATGGCGGACGAGGTGGCGCGCAGCAGGCTGGCCCGTCGACTGCTGCCCGGCGGCGACGAGCCCGACCCGCGGTTCAGCCTCGCCAACGAACGGACGTTCCTCGCCTGGATCCGGACCGGGATGGCACTGATCGCTGGCGCCATCGCCGTCGAGGGGTTCCTCACGCAGACCCTCGTCACGCCGGTGCGCACGGTCTTCGTGGTCGTGCTGCTCCTGCTCGGCATGGTGGTGAGCATCAGCGCGGCGGTGCGGTGGGTGCGCGTCGAGCGGGCCATGCGCAACCGGACCCCCCTGCCCTTCCCCCTCCTCGTGCCCCTGCTCGCCATCGGTGCGGCGCTGGTCGTGGGCCTCGTTCTCGCCATCGTCGTGACGGTCTGACGGCGTGGCGCGCGAGCGCGGTCGTCACGACGGCCGGGACACGGTGTGGCACGACCGGGAGGATCCCGGCCTGCAACCGGAGCGGACCGAGCTGGCCTGGCACCGCACGATGATCAGCTTCTTCGCCGCCGCGCTGCTCGTCGTCCGGTGGGCGGACCGCTTCGGTGGCCTGGCCGTGGCGGTCGTGTCGGTCGCGTGCGCCGCCGCGGTGTTCATCCTGGTGCGGACCCGCCGTCGGGCGCGTGCCGTCGCACCGACCTTTCCGGACGCTCCGGTGCCGGTCGCCGCGCTCGAGGTGGTGGTCCTCACGACCGCCACTCTGCTCCTCGGTGTCCTGGGCTTCTGGCTGCTCCTCGGGCTGACCGGCCCGCCGTGACCTCGAGGACGAGTCAGGCAGTCCCGTAGCGCAGCCGGGCCCGCTCGCGCGCCTTGGCCGCCTCGACCTCCCGGTTCCGCGGCGGGGCGCTCGTCTTGAGGTGGTCGAGCAGGTGCTGGGTCGCGTGCGCGACGGCCTCGACCGCCTCGTCGAAGGCCTCCTGGTTGGCCTGGCTCGGTCTGGTGCTGCCGCTCACCTTGCGGACGTACTGCAGCGCCGCCGCCCGCACCTCCTCGCTCGTGGCGGCCGGCTCGAAGTTGTGCAGCTGACGGATGTTCCGACACATGACAGACACGGTATGCCGCTGAGCCAGCGCGTGGGGGCCGGCTGTCCTCTCGCTCGGGGGCACCGTGCGAGCCGGGCGGCTGGTGTACCGGCTGGCGTACGGGGCGTGAGCGGCATACGGGAGTCGTCCACAACCTACTGAGGGTCACCATTGTCCGTTCCGTTGTCCTGTGGACAACGCACAACCCCTCGGGGATTTTGGTCCACAGGACGTGGACAGCGTTTGGGCAGGTCAGGGGCGGTAGGTGGATCGCAAGAAGTGGAGAACGCACAGTTGTGCACACACCTTCTCCACAGTTGTTGACGGCGTGTCGGCGAAATCGTCCACATCTTGTCCACAGGCCAGATTGCCCGCCGAGCGCAGCGGTCCTACCGTGAGGTCCGCCCCTCGAAGCCACTGTCGCCGGTCTGTGTTGGAGTGGGGACATCAGGGGTAGTTCTCACTTCCGCAAGGGGGATGTGTGTCGCTCGACGAGCTGAGCACCAGTGCGTTCGCGGGGTCCACGCGCGGTGACGGGCCGCCGGACGACCGGCTTCCCCCGCAGGACGTCGGCGCCGAGCAGTCCGTCCTCGGCGGCATGCTGCTGTCCAAGGACGCGATCGCAGACTGCGTGGAGCAGCTCAAGGGCACCGACTTCTACCGCCCGGCGCACGAGCTGATCTATGACGCGATCCTCGACCTCTACGGGCGTGGCGAGCCGGCCGATGCGATCACCGTCTCGGACGAGCTGACGAAGCGCGGCGACCTCACCCGGGTGGGCGGCCAGGCCTACCTGCACCAGCTCATCGCCTCCGTGCCGACGGCCGCCAACGCCGGCTACTACGCCCAGATCGTCGCTGAGCGTGCGGTGCTGCGGCGGCTCGTCGAGGCCGGCACCCGCATCGTCCAGCTGGGCTATGCCCAGGGTGGCGGCGACGTCGAGGACATCGTCAACGCGGCGCAGGCCGAGGTCTACTCCGTCGCCGACAAGCGCGGCGGCGAGGACTACCACGCGATCGGCGACCTGATCGAGGCCACCGTCGACGAGATCGAGGTGGCCACCGGTCGGTCCGGTGAGATGACCGGTGTCCCGACCGGCTTCACCGACCTCGACTCGCTCACGAACGGCCTGCACCCGGGCCAGATGATCGTCGTCGCCGCCAGGCCTGCTATGGGAAAGGCGCTCGCACTCGACACCGCCTTGCCCACGCCCGATGGGTGGACAACGATGGGCAGTGTGCGGGCCGGGGATCTCGTGCTCGGTGCCGATGGACGCCCGACGCGGGTCGTCGCCGCGACCGAGGTCATGGAGGGCCGCCCCTGCTACGAGGTCGAGTTCTCTGATGGGTCAGTGATCGTCGCGGATGAGCAGCACCAGTGGTTCACAAGGACGCGTGGTGAGCGGCGACGGCGGGATAAGGGCGGCATCAGGACGACAGCGGAAATCGCCTCCTCCCTCCGCACCTTGACGGCGGAGCGCCGCGCCAACCACTCCGTACCCCTGGCCGGGGCTTTGCAGTTCGATGAACGCAGCCTTCTCCTTCCGCCTTACGCCCTAGGTGTCTGGTTAGGAGATGGAACGAGCGCCGCGGCATCGATCACGACAGCGGATCCGGAGATCGTCTCCCGCTTGGAGGGGTTGGGTCTGGAGGTTCGTCCTTGCAGCGCCAAGATGCGATACGCCCTCCGCCTGCCATCGGCGCCCGTCCCCCCGAGGCAGTGTGTCGTGTGTGGGACGGACTTCGTCCCACGCACGTCTGAAGTCAAGACATGTGGCCGCTCGTGTGGGGGACGAGCCAAAGGCCTTGGCGGGCTGAACCGAGCGCCGCGATGTCCTGACTGCAGCAGCAGGTACTCCGGCCTGCGTCAGTGTGCTGGCTGTCGTCGGGACCACGGAACTGTGAAAGGCCTGCTGCGCAAACTACGTGTCCTCGACAACAAGCACATTCCCGTCGAGTACCTGCGTGCTTCCGAGAGCCAGCGTCGTGAGCTGCTGGCGGGGTTGCTCGATACCGATGGCACCGTGACGAACACTGGCTCCGTACAGTTCACCGTGACCCACCGCGAACTTGCAATGCAGGTCCGGGAACTGGTGCTCAGCCTTGGCTATCGCTGTTCCATCGCCACCCGTCGCGTTCAGGGGAGAACCGAGAAGTCGTCAATTGCATACAACGTCAACTTCACCACGGAGGACGACGTTTTTCACCTGCCCCGAAAAGCCCTGCTGCACAAAGAACTCCGGACGAAGTCTGTCACCCGACGTGATTGTCGCTTCGTCGTGGACGTTCGACCGGTCAAGTCAGTGCCGGTCCGCTGTATAGAAGTGGCAGCCGAGGACCACTTGTACCTCGCTGGCGAAGCAATGATCCCGACCCACAACTCGACCCTGGGTTTGGACATCGCCCGTTCGGCGGCGATCAAGCACAAGATGGCGGCCGTCGTCTTCTCGCTCGAGATGAGCCGCACCGAGATCACCATGCGCATGCTGTCCGCAGAGGCCGGCATCCAGCTCCAGCACATGCGCAAGGGCACGATGCGCGAGGAGGACTGGACGCGCCTCGCCTCCACCATGGCCAGGGTCTCGGACGCGCCGTTGTTCATTGACGACTCGCCCAACATGTCGCTGATGGAGATTCGAGCGAAGTGTCGCCGACTCAAGCAGCGCAACAATCTCAAGCTCGTCATCATCGACTACCTGCAGCTCATGACATCGGGCAAGCGTGTCGAGTCGCGCCAGCAGGAGGTGTCGGAGTTCTCCCGTGCGCTCAAGCTGCTGGCGAAGGAGCTGGAGGTGCCGGTGATCGCCATCTCGCAGCTGAATCGTGGTCCTGAGCAGCGCACCGACAAGAAGCCCGCCATGAGCGACCTTCGCGAGTCCGGGTGCCTGACGTCGGACACCCGGATTCTGCGGGCGGACACGGGCGCCGAAACGACCTTGGGTCAGCTCTCTGCCGAGGGAGCGAAGGACATCCCCGTCTGGGCCCTCGACGAGAAGCTGCGCTATGTGACTCGGCACATGACGCATGTGTTCGCGACAGGGACCAAACCGGTCTTCAAGCTGACCCTGGCGTCAGGGAAGGTCGTGCGCGCCACGGAGAACCATCCCTTCCTGGCCTACCAGGGATGGACGTCGTTGGGAGACCTTCGCACCGGTGACCGCGTCGCCGTCCCTCGCCACGTTCCTGCCCCCGAGATGCATGAGCCTTGGGAGGATTCCCGCATCATTCTCCTGGCCCATCTGCTGGGCGATGGGTCGATGCTTGCTCGTCAGCCGTTGCGTTACGCCAGCGTCGATGAGGAAAACCTGGACGCGGTCACCAAGGCCGCACTCACGTTTGGCGTCGCAGCCGTTCGAGACGACTACCCCAGTGCCCGAGTGACGACTCTCCGTCTACGGGCTCCGTTCCGTCTCACTCACGGAAAGCGAAACCCGATCGCGGAGTGGCTTGACGAGCTGGGGGTCTTCGACAAGCGCAGCCACCAGAAGTTCGTGCCTGAGCCTGTCTTCCACGTGTCGAAGCGTCAGATCGCGCTGTTCCTCAGGCACATCTGGTCCACGGACGGCTCGGTGACGGTGAACAGGAACGGTCGTGCGGGCCGGATCTACTATGCGTCGACGTCCCGCCGTCTTGTGGACGACCTGTCGCGGCTGCTCCTGAGATTCGGGATCTCCACGCGCATCCGCACGGTGAGGAAGAGCGGTTGTCGTCCCGGCTACACCTTGGACATCTCCGGCGCCGACAGCCAACGTCGGTTTCTCCAGGAGATCGGCGTTCACGGTGCTCGTGGCGAACAGGCCCACCGGCTTCTCGAGATCGTGAGGAGCACCAAGCCGAACACCAATGTCGACACGGTCCCGGTGGGCATCTGGGAGACCGTGCGTGAGGTGATGTCGGAGCAGGGGATGCCGGGACGGGCATTCCAAGCCGCGATGGGAGTGCAGTACAACGGGTCTGCCTCTGGTCGACATGCCCCCTCGCGGGAGCGGCTCGCGCAGGTGGCGGCCGTGCTCGACAGCGCCGAGCTCGAGCTGTACGCGGTCAACGATGTTCTGTGGGACACGGTCGTCTCGGTCGAGCCGGATGGGGTCGAGGAGGTCTTTGACGCCACCGTTCTCGGCACGCACAACTTCATCGCCAACGGCATCGCCGTCCACAACTCCATCGAGCAGGATGCCGACATGGTGATCCTGCTGCACCGCGAGGCGGCCTACGAGAAGGACTCTCCGCGAGAGGGGGAGGCCGACCTCATCGTCGCGAAGCACCGAAACGGCCCCACCGACACCATCGTGGTGGCCTTCCAGGGACACTTCAGCCGCTTCACGAACATGGCCACGAACTTCTGAGCCGCCCGGCGCAGCTCGACCGCCGTGCGCGTCGGTCAGGCCAGCGGCAGCAGCGCGTGGCAAGCCTCCACGTTGTGGAGCTGGATGTCGTCCCGGCGGTGCCGTTCCCACCCGGCCCTGGTGAGCCGCCACCGGTTCAGCAGGGCAGGTTCCCCTCGGCGCGTGGCCCAGTCAAACCCGTTGGGCTCATACCCGAGTGCTCGGGAGATGCCGTTGGAACCGCCGTTGTCGACGAACGCGTCGCTCGCTGCCTCCTTCGCCCCGAGGCCGGCGAACGCGAGGTGCAGGATCGCCGAGCGCATCTCGCGTCCCAGTCCACGACCGCGCTCGTCGGTGGACAGCCAGGAGAACGTCGTGACGGTGCCCAGTGTCGCGAAGTCGACGCCCGTCAGGCTCTGCTCGCCCACCGGACGGCCGGCGGCCATGACGACGAAGTAGAGCCGCCAGGCGTCGGGGTCCACCGAGCCGCGGCGGCGCCAGATCGCCCGGAGCCACTTGGCGACCCGCAGATCTGGGTCGGTCTCGTAGAAGGACATCGGGTCGTCGTAGGGCGCGGGCTCAGCGTGCGTCTTGCCGGCACGCACTGACTCCGCGAGCTGGTCGAGCAGGTCGTCGGTCGCCGCTCGCAGCTCCAGCCTGGGGGTGCTCACCCGCACGTCGAGGAGCGGGTAGTTCTTCATCAGCTGAGACCTCCGCTTTCGCAGTCCGGACCGGGCGAAACGGGTGGCTGGCCCGTGCCGGCAACCGCCCCATCGTCGCAACCCAGAGCGGGCACCGCCAGCAGGTTTCCAGTGCCACCCCCGACGCGGCCGGCCCTCCGCCCACTCACTGCCGGTTGGTGGCC
>NZ_AWQS01000090.1 GCF_000576575.1 Intrasporangium chromatireducens Q5-1 | reverse complement strand
TGCATGCCGTGCCGCCGATGCCGACCTTCACCCAGTGGACGGGCCTGCTCGGGGGCGAGGTGGTGCTCAAGGCTCTCGCCAAGGGGATGCCTGAGCTCGTGCCGGCGTGTTCCGGAGGCGACGTGAGCTCGATGATGGGCGTCGGGGTCAACCCCCGCACCGGAGCGAGCTGGCTGGAGGCGACGAACGAGGCGGTCGGCTTCGGTGCCCATGCCGGTGGCGACGGCGAGGACGGCATCATGCACCTGTCCGAGCCGGGCTGCCGCAACAACCCGGTCGAGGTGCTCGAGACCAAGTCACCGATGTTCATCGAGTCGTACGGCTATCGCACCGACAGCGGCGGCGCCGGTCGCCACCGCGGTGGTGTAGGTGTCGGGCGGGCCTATCGGTTCGAGGCGGATGCCGCGGGAATCTGCTTGGTGTACAAGACGAAATCCGCGCCGTGGCCGATTGCGGGGGGCAGGCCCGGTGACCCCAACCACATCGTCCTCAACCCCGGCACGGAGCGCGAGAGCCGGCAGGCAGGCGGCTACAACCGGCTGCACACCGGTGACGTGCTCGTCAACAACACCGGCGGTGGCGGCGGCTACGGCGATCCGTTCGACCGGGAGCCCGAGCGCGTCGCCCACGACGTGCGCAACGGCTTCGTCAGCGTCGCAGCCGCGGCGTCCGCCTACGGTGTCCGTGTCGATCCGCAGACCTTCGAGGTCGACCACGCCGGCACCGAACGGCTGCGCAGGGTCGGTGCGGGTGGCGGGGGCTGAGCTCAGCGACCGAGCAGGTGGGCGGCCATGTGGATGCCGAGCCGGGTGCCGGGAGCCTCGATGTCGACCCCGAGCCGCCGGATCCGGTCGATCCGCCCCGTCACGGTGTTGCGGTGCACTCCGAGCAGCTCCGCGGCGCGACCGGTCGAGCCGCCGCAGTCGAGGTAGGCGCCCAGGGTCTGGGCGAGCACGATGCCGTCCTCGACCGAGGCGAGGGGGGCGAGTGTTTCGAGAGCGAGCTCGCGTAGGGCCGGACCGTCGACCGCAGCGAGAAAGGCCCGTGCCCCCAGGTCGGTGAAGGACTGGGGTGGCTGCCCGGGGCGGTCGCGGGCCGCACGCGCGGCCAGCTCGGCGTGGCGCAGCGACGTCGCCAGCCCGTCGGCACCGACCGGTGTGCCGACCCCGGCGAGCAGGGTGATCCCGATGGAGACCTGCTCGAGGCACCGCTGGAGGGTCGCCGACAGGGTGCGCAGCGCCCGTCGCTCCAGGGTCCGGGCCTGCTCAGGTGACCCCGTCTCGAGCTCGTCCTCGAAGCTGATCCAGACCCCCCACCCCTCGCCGTGCCGGACGGGCCCGGCCAGGTCGAGTCCCTGGGGCCACGCGGCGGCGAGGGTCAGGTCGAGGTCATCGTCCACCGGCATGTCCGTGTCGAGGGGGACGATGCTGCCCGCGATGACCCGCGGTCCGAGCCGCCAACCCAGTCGCTCCGCTGCGGCGCGCGCCTCGGGACGGTGGAGCTGCCCGCCCGGTCCTGCAGGAGCGAGCTGTTCCCTCCAGCCCGGATGGCCTCCGCCGCGGGGCCCCGGCTCGACAAGCTGCCTCAGGGTCCATTCCTCGAGCTGGCGTCGCTGTGCCAGTCCGATCTGGGCAGCGGCCTCGCAGGCGATGATCTGCGCGCGGGCGATCTCGAGGACGGCGTGGACGGTGCGTGCCCAGGCCACCGAACCACGCTCGAGGGTGGCCAGCAGTTCCCGACCCTGTCGCACGTCGAGCCGTCCCATGGGCACGCGGATCGACGGCTCCGGTGCCGCAGTGGCTTGTCCCTCGGTGTGCCGGGGTGGTGTGTGCAGGGTGACCTGGACGCCCGGCAGCTCCGACTGCACGACGGCAAGGATGGAGTCGACGTCGTACTGCTGGGCTACGAGCTCGGCACATCTGGCGACGAGGCGGGCCCGGCTCGCCTCGGGGTAGGCGACGATGGCCGACAGCTCGAGGGCGAGGGCCGCCAGGTCGCCGCCGTGTATGCCGAGCGGCACCGACAGGCGCTCGGCGAGACTGATGACGGATGGGGCGGCGACCATGTCGAGCTCGCAGATGACGGCGCGGACGTTGCGCTCCCAGGCATAGCGGACCGCGATCGCCGTCGACCAAGCCGTCCGGGCGATCCCGTGCTGGAGGACGACGAGGGTGCCCGGCCGGGCCGCACGCACCTGTTCGACGTCGTCGACCAGACGCACCTCGTCGACCACCCGGTCGAGTCCGGCGAGCGCGTGCAGCTGCACGGCCCGCATGGGCTCCGTGCGCAGCAGTTCGGCCAGGGTGATGCTCTCGCCGACCGGACCGCCCTGTCGGAGGTCGTTCATCGCAGCCCTCCTCGGTAGGGCACCTTGAGCCCGAAGGCGCCCGGGCCCGCCCGGGCGATACCGGCCGGGGTGTGCCACCTCTCGTGCGCGGGCAGCAGCAGGACGTCCACGGTGTCGCCCTCCTGCAGGTCGAGCAGGTCGACCGTGCGACCCCGCAGTGGGTCCAGCAGGCAGATGACGTCGGGGGCTGAACCCGCGATGGTGCCGTCCACGAGCGCGAGCACCGCCTCGTTGCGGACCTCGAGCGTGATCTCGGCGCCGGCGGAACCAGACTTGGCGAGCCGGATCGACACGGGTCCTGCTGGCTGGTCCTTGGGGGCCCCGGGCTCGGCATGCTGGCTGATCTCGAGCACTCGTCCGCGTCCGATCATCCGTCCTCCGAGCTGTTGGGCGAGGCGGGGAGCGAGCTGGCCCCGCCCCGAGCGGAGGGTGGCGCCCGCGGCGAGGCAGCGAGAGACGCTTCCCGGGATGCCGGCCGCCGCCAGCGCGACGGCTGGTGCGGGATAGAGGGCCGTGAGCAGCCACCCTCCCGCGCCGGTGAGGGCGGAGCGCTCCACCGGCTCACCGCGGCGTAGCGGTGACTGGACGGTCACGATGTCGGCCCAGGGACCCACGCCGACCAGGGGAGCGGGATTCAACCCACCGAGCGCATAGGTCGACTGGTCGATCAGAGGCAGCACCTGGCCCTGGCCGTCCACGTCGATGAGGGGCAGCTCGAGCAGGCACGCCGCGGCCACGGCGAGGAAGGCGTTGATCCCGGAGGCGTTGAGCGGGGCCACTGCCTCCATCCGGGTCCCGAGGAGGTGTTCGAGCTGGCGGACCGCGAGGACCGGCTCGTCGCCCCGAAGTGGGAGCTCATAGAGCGCTGCGAGGGAGCCGACGAGGCCGACCGTGCAGGCGTGAGCGTGCGGACCAAACCGCACGGAGACCTCGTCCGGGGGGATGAGGGGGATCGGGCCGCGTTCGGCGAGGAGTCGCTCGATCCAGCCCTCGAGAGCTCCGGTGAAGGTGCTGGCGGCGGTGAGCACCCCGAGCTGGGAGCCGGAGAGCAGGGCGTCAAGGTGGTCGACCGTCAGGGCGGTCACCGCCTCCCGTGACCGGTCGCCGTCGTGGCCCGGGGCGGAGCCACTGGATCGTTCGATGGCCATCGGCTCAGCCTGCGTCGGTCGGGAAGCCGACGACATGTGCCCGCAGGAGGACCGGACCGGCGGTCAGGAAGGACAGGGGCGAGTAGTGGTCGGCGATGGTGCGCAGCTCGACCGGTCCGTCCGCAGCAGCGAGGACACGCCCTTGGGCGATCTGCAGGAGGAAGTGGCGCACCTGCTCCACCTCGTCCCGCCCGGACACGACGGCATACCTGACGATCTCGGACTGTGGCAGTGAGGCGCGGGCCCCCAGAGCGGCCAGGGTCGCCGCCTCCTGCCTGACCATGTGCGCGTGCGGCAGCTGAGCGGCCAAGGTCGAGGTCAGCGCCTGGAAACCGTCCGCGGCGTCGTCGTCCGTGGGGACCTGGGTGAGCACCACGGGGCGGTCGTCGACGAGGTCGCGTGTCAGGGCAGCGACTGCCGGACCCTTCAGGATGGACTCGACGGCGTGGCGCTGGCTGAACCGCAGGTCACCGAGCCGGGCCGAACGGCGCATCGTCCGGGCGCGCAGGACCCCCTGTTCGATGGTCAGCAGACGTGCATGGTCGCCGACCCACACGACGATGACGGCGGTCGGGACGCCAGCGACTGCCGCTGCTCCCTGCGCGACCAGACCGTTCGTGCTGCCGAGGAGACGGGTCGGCAGCGCGCGGGCATCCTCGACGCCGAGGCGGGCACCGTCGGCGCCCACCAGGGACAGCGAACACCCGGCACGTGCGGCTCCGGTCTCCAGGTCGTCGAGCAGGGCCGACGTGGCCGGCAGGAGGGAGGCAGCCAGGATGGCGGACCTCTCGCGTTCGAGGAACCGCCGGCCGCCGGTCTCGTGTGCGAGGACGACCCGACACCCGGGCGCTGCCCTCAGCAGGTGCTCGGCGACACGGTGCTCCACCTCGCTGTCGAGCAGGGCACCCATGCCGCTGACGCAGATCGCGGCCGAGCCTCTGCGCTCGGCCAGCCGGATCGCGTCGTCGATCGCCGAGGTGTCCTCCGGGATGACGCGGCCACCGTGCAGGTCGACCCCTCCGGCGAGGTGGACCCAGCCACCATCGACCTGGTGGCCCAGTCGTTCTGGCCACCCGTCGAACGGTGTGGCGACCGTGACGGGCGTCGGCGAGACCCTGACCACGGTGACCTTGCCGATGGGAGATGGCGATGCCCCGCCCGGCGAGAGCTGGGTGACCCAGTGGTCGAGGACGGGACCGATGTCCGCGACGACGCGAGACGGGGCCGGCTGCATTTCGTCGAGGGCTGCCGCCAGCCCGGCGCCCACCGGTTCGTCGGGGCCGACGGCACGGACCACCGAGGACGGCACGCAGGTGCCGTCCTCGGTGGTGCAGAGCGTGGCGACGGTCATCGTCCTCGGGGAGATCGTGACTCCCACGGTGCCGCTCACCGTGCCATTCTCGCGCATGGCGGGGTCAGCGTCGGCGACGCCTCAGGACCTGGTCGACGCTGACCGCAATGAGGATGAGCGCCCCGGTGAGGACCTGCTGGTAGGTGGTGTCCCAGCCGAGCAGGTTGAAGCCGTTGCTGAACAGCTGGAGGATCAGCACGCCGGCGCCGGCGCGCCAGATGGCGCCCTCGCCGCCCATGATGCTCGTGCCACCGACCACGGTTGCGGCGATTGCGGTCAGCTCGAGTCCAGAGCCGAGGCTCGCCTGGGCGGACCCACCGCGGGAGGCGAGGATCAGACCGGCCAGGGACGCGGTGATCCCCGAGATGACCAGAGCGAGGATCCGCACGCGCGCCACGCTGATGCCCGAGAGCCGCGCCGCCTCGGCGTTGCCTCCGACGGCATACAGCTCGCGCCCGAAGGTCGTGCGGGACAGCAGGAACCACGTGACAGCCAGGACCGCGATGAAGGTCCAACTGGCGAGGGTCAGCCCGCCCGGGTTCACCTGGTAGTTCAGCACCCGGAACGAGTCCATCTGGTTGGTGAGGGGGTAGACGATGGACCCGCCGGTCAGGAGCACGGCCACGCCCCGGAAGACGATGCTCGAGGCGAGGGTGGCGATGAACGAGTGCACGCCGATACCCGTGACGACGAGGCCGTTGACGAGGCCGAGGACGCCGCCCACGACGATCGCAGCGAGGAACCCGGCGCCGACACCGAAGGACTGGGTGACGAAGACACCGGTGATGGCGCTCACCGCGAGCATGGCGCTGCTCGAGAGGTCGAAGACACCGGAGATGATGCAGAGGGTCGCTCCACAGGCGACGATGCCGACGACCGCCATCTGGTCGACCAGGTTGCGCAGGTTGCCGGCTGTGAGGAAGGTGTCGGTGCTGATCGACAGCAGCACGACGAGGATGGCGATGCTGAAGACGATCCCGTAGTCGCGCACGAGGCGGGAGCGGTCGGCGCGACGTCCTTGCGGGCTCGGGACCGAGCGGGGAGCGGTTGCTGGGGTGGTGTCTGTCATCGGACAACCTCCTTGTCGGCGAAGGCGGCCGCCAGGACCTCTTCGGGACTGGTCTGGGATGCGGTGAAGCTCGCGCTGACACGGCCCTGACGCATCACGATGACGCGGTGGGACAGGCCGAGCACCTCCTCGACTTCCGAGGAGATGAGCAGCACCGCGGTGCCTGCTCGCGCGAGGTCGGTGATGAGCCGGTGGATCTCCGCCTTGGCGCCCACGTCGACGCCTCGGGTCGGCTCGTCGACGATGAGCAGGTCAGGCTTGCGGGCGATCCACTTCGCGAACATCACCTTCTGCTGGTTGCCACCGGACAGCGTCCACACCTGACCGCCCAGGTCTGCGCCGCGCACGTCGAGCCGAGCCGTCGCGTCGGCGGCGAGACGCGACTCCGCACCTGGCCGGCGGACACCGCCGCGGGAGATCCGCGAGATGCTCGCCATCGTCACGTTGTCGCGCACCGACTGGGTCAGGTGCAGGCCTTGGTCCTTGCGCGACTCCGGGACCATCGCGATCCCCGCGCGCATCCCTGCGGCCGGGGAACCGGGCCGCGGCCGTCTGCCGTTCACGGTCACCTCGCCGCTGTCGGGACGATCCGCGCCGAAGACGAGGCGGGCCAGCTCGGACCGCCCGCTGCCGACGAGACCGGCGATCCCGACGATCTCGCCCCGGTGGACCGTCAGGTCGACACCTCACACCGCCTGCCCGCGAGAGAGCCCGCGAGCCTCCAGGACGACGGGGGCATCCTCGGCGAGCTCCGGCAGCTCGGGGAAGAGCAGCTCCAGGCTCCGTCCGGCCATGGCCGCGACGAGACTGTCCGGGGTGTGCTGCTCGGCGGGTTCGGTCAGGATGTGACGGCCGTCGCGCAGCACCGTGACGGTGTCGCAGACGGCGAGCACCTCCTCGAGGAAGTGGGACACGAGGATGACGATGACGCCGTCGGCCGCGAGCCGGCGGATCAGCGCCAGCAGCGCCTGGGTCTCGGATGTGGTGAGCACGGCCGTCGGCTCGTCCATGACGATCAGCCGGGAGCCACGGGAGACCGCACGGAGGATCTCGACCTGCTGCTGTTCCGCGATCGTGAGCGTGCCCACCTGACGGTCGGGGTCGAGCTGGAAGCCGACCCGTTCGCACAGCTCGGTGAAGCGCCGGCGGTCCTGCCCCTGCCGGAGCAGCCCACCCCGGCTCGACCAGGCCCCGAGGAAGACGTTCTCGAGGACGGTGCGGGCCGGGACGGTCGCCAGCTCCTGGGAGATGATGCTCAGCTGGTGGTGCAGGGCGTCAGCCGGAGACTTGACCGAGATCTCACGTCCCCCGACGAGGATGCGCCCGGCGTTCGGCCGCTCGACGCCCGTGAGGATCTTCATGAGGGTCGACTTGCCCGCGCCGTTCTCCCCGACGAGCCCGTGCACTGAGCCGGGAGCGAACTCGACCGTGATGCCGTGCAGCACCTGGGTGCCGCCATAGCTCTTGAAGACGTGCTCGAGCGTCACCGGCTCCGGGGTGGTGGCTGCCCCCGGTCGAGGGGGCCGCGCGTCGTGTCGTGTCTCCGGCGTGGCGCTCATTCGTCGTACTGGCCTTCGACCTTGGACGCCGTGTCGGCCGTGCACTTGAGGCCGACCGGCGAGAGCTGCACGTAGGCGGTCGACTGGGGGACGGCGCCACCGCGGGCCTTGGCCAGGCCGAGGGCGGTGGCCGTCGCTCCGGACGTCTGCTCCGGGGTGCAGACGGTGGCGAACCAACGGCCGTCCCGGACCGCCTGCACGGCCTGGCGAGAGCCTCCGTTGGACACCCACTCGATCTTGGAGGCAGAGCCGGCGACCGCGGTGGCCCCGGCGATGGCCTGTGAGGACCCGATGACCACGTTGATGTCGGGGTGGGACTGCAGCACGTCCTGCATCGCCTTGCGTCCTGCCTCGTTGGTGTAGCCGCCCTCGACCGAGGCGACGACCTGGGCACCGCCGGCCGTGAGCGTGTCGTGGACGGCCTTGGTGCGGGCGTTGTCGAGCGGCAGGGTCTTGAAGCCCTCGAGATAGGCGACCTTGCACGGGTTTGCGGCGGCCTTCTTGCACGCCTCCAGCCCCAGGCTGCCGAGGAGCTTGCCGTTCTCGGTCGGGACGTCGACGACCGTGATGAGCCCGGGAACCTGCGGGTCCTTGGTGTCGTAGCGCGTGCCGATGGGAGCGAACTGGCCGACGACCGTGATCCCTGCTGCGAGCGCCTGCTCGACCGCCGGGATGACGACGGTGCCGTCGTTGGCCGAGACGACGAAGACGTCGAAGCGACCGGACGTGATCGCGTCCTGCATCTGGCTGACCTGCTTCTGCGCATCGAAGGCCCCGTCGAAGAACTCGGCGGTGGCGTTGTGGGCCTTGGCATAGCCCTCGACACCGTGCCAGGCGGCCTGCGCGAACGAGTTGGCGCGGGCAGCGCCGAAGAAGGCGACATGCAGCTGCTTCGACTCGTCGACCTTGACCACGGAGTCGGGGCCGCTGACCGGCGGCGCCGACTGCGCCGTGCCGGAGGCAGCCGACCCGGCGGGTGCGGCGGCATTCGGCGCCTGGACCGAGCAGGCCGTCGTCAGGAGGAGCCCGGCCCCGGCAAGGACGGCGCCGACGGCGAGAGAGGGGTTCTTCATGGCGTGGATCTCCAGTGCGTGATGGGGGCAGGATGGGGGAGGCTCGGGTGGCGGCGAAACTACGTCTCACGACCACTGGCGGGTTGTGCCGGGGGACCAAGGGCCGTGCCGTGTGATGTGCACACGGCACGGCGCGGCCTCACTCGTCGTACTCGCCCTGGACCTTGGAGGCCGTGTCGGCCGTGCACTTGTTCTCGACGGGCGACAGGGCGGCGTAGCCCGTCGCAGGCGGGACGGCGCCGCCACGGGCCTTGGCGAGGCCGAGCGCCGCAGCGGTGGCCCCGGCGGTGCGCTCGGGCGCGCAGACGGTGCCAAACCAGCGTCCGTCCTGGACGGCCTTGACCGCCTGGCGGGAGCCGCCGTTGCCGACGAAGAGGATCTTGCTGGCGGCGCCGGCCGCCGACTGGGCGCCGGCGATCGCCTGCGACGAGCCGATCACGACGTTGACGTCGGGGTGGGACTGCAGCACGTCCTGCATCGCCTTGCGTCCGGACTCGTTGGTGTAGCCGCCTTCGACGGAGGCGACGACCTGAGCGCCGCCCGCCTTCAGGGTGTCGACCACGGCCCTGGTGCGCGCGTTGTCGAGCGGGAGGGTCTTGAAGCCCTCGAGATAGGCGACCTTGCAGGGGTTGGCGGCCGCCTTCTTGCAGGCCTCGACGCCGAGTGCGCCGAGCAGCTTGCCGTTCTCGGTCGGGACGTCGACCAGGGTGATCGTGCCCGGCACCTGCGGGTCCTTCGTGTCGTACCTCGTGCCGACCGGGGTGAACTCGACGACCACGGTGATGCCCGCCGCGAGCGCCTGCTCGATCGGTGGGATGACGGCCGTGCCGTCGTTGGCCTGGACGATGAAGACCTTGAACCGGCCGGACGTCACGGCATCCTGGATCTGGCTGGTCTGCTTCTGCCCGTCGAAGTTCGGGTCGAAGAACTCCGCGGTGGCGTTGTGCTCCTTGGCGTAGCTCTCGATGCCCGTCCAGGTCGCCTGGGCGAAGGAGTTGGCGCGGGCGAAACCGAAGAACGCAATGGCAAGGGGCTTGGACTCGTCGACCTTGGCGACGCTGTCGGGGCCCGTCACGGGCGCGGCCTGGGCGGCGGTGCCGCTGCCACTGGCGGGCGGGGCGGCGGACCCGGCGGGCCCGACCGAGCAGGCAGCGGTGAGCAGGACTCCCGCAGCCATGGCGGTCGCGGACAGGCGGTGGAACGAGGGCTTCATGTCGGCCTCCGGAAGGGTCACGGTGCCAGAGCACCTCGCTCTGACTGGCCCGAAAGTACGGGCGGCCCACCATGGTCGGTTGTGCGCCTCGCACACCGCGCCGACTCTCGCCTGTGCGGCCAGACCCGCCCGCGTCGCGACCTGTCGCACACACTCCTGCCCGGTGTCACAACGACGCCCCTGCTCGCTGATCTGCGACGCACGCCCACCCACTTCCCGGAGGATGCGCATGGACCGCACAACCCGCGTGGCCGTCGATGTCGGCGGAACGTTCACCGACGTCGTGAGGCTCGACCCCACGAGTGGAGAGCTCGTCTTCGACAAGGTGCCCACCACCCCCGAGGCGCCGACGACCGGCGTCCTCGCCGCCTTCGACAAGGTCGACGCCAAGATCAACGACGTCGTCATGTTCACGCACGGCACGACGCTCGGCCTCAACGCCCTGCTGACGCGCACGGGCGCACGCACGGCGGTCATCGGCACGCGCGGCTTCCGCGACGTGTACCTGCTCGGGCGGACCGACCGCCGAGTCAACTACGACATCACCTATCGCAAGCCGGCGGCACTGCTCGAGCGCTACGACACCTTCGAGGTCACCGAACGCAGCCGGTTCGACGGCTCCGTCCACACGCCGTTCGACGTCGAGGACGCGACCCGGGTCGCCAAGGAGGTCGCCGAGCGCGGGTACCAGGCCGTCGCCGTGGCCTTCCTGCACGCGTACGCCAACCCGGAGCACGAGCAGCGGATGCGGCAGGTCCTCGAGGAGCACGCGCCCGGTGTCGCCGTCACCCTGTCGCACGAGCTGTCCCGCGAGTACCGGGAGTACGAGCGCACGAGCACGGCCGTGCTCGACGCCTACATCAAGCCGCTGGTCAGCACCTACCTCGAGACGCTGGAGGAGCGGCTGGAGGGCCAGGACTTCGGTGGCAAGTTCCTCATGACCCGGTCCGGTGGCGGAGCGATGACGGCGCGGGCGGCTCGCCAGCAGCCGGTCTCGCTCGTGCTGTCGGGCCCGGCCGGTGGTGTGATCGGCGCGGTCGCCTTCTCCGAGCTGGTCGGCGAGCCCAACCTGATCACGATCGACATGGGCGGGACGAGCCTGGACGCATCCCTCGTCCTCGACCACGAACCCGTCCTCTACCAGGGCGCGGAGTTCGAGGCGATGCCGATCAACATGCCCTCGCTCTACATCCACACCATCGGTGCTGGCGGCGGCTCGATCGCCTGGCTCGACGGAGCCGGAGCCCTCCAGGTCGGTCCGCAGAGCGCGGGCGCCGCACCCGGCCCGGCCTCCTACGGGCGAGGTGGCACGCAGCCGACCTTCACCGACGCCGCCGTCGTGCTCGGGTATCTCGGCTCGGACACGGCCCTCGGTGGGACCCTGACGCTCGACGCGTCGTTGGCCGAGCAGGCACTGGCGCCCATGGCCGAAGCCCTCGGACTCTCGATCCCGGCGCTCGCCCGTGGCATCGTGCAGATCTCCAACACCAAGATCATGGGCGCCGTTCGGGCGATCACCGTCGACCTCGGGCGCGACCCCAAGGACTTCGCCCTGCTGTCGCTCGGCGGTGCCGGTGGGCTGGTGGCCGTCGAGGTGGCGCGCGAGCTCGACATCCCGACCGTCATCGTGCCGCCGGGCCAAGGCGCGTTCTGCGCCTTCGGCATGCTCATGGCCGACGTGCAGCACGACTTCGCGCGGACCAACGTCATGCCCCTCACGGAGCTGACGCCGGAGGTCACCAGCCGCGCCTACGCGGACATGGAGGAGCAGGCGCGTGAGCGTCTCGCCGAAGAGGGCTTCGGCCCGGAGGCGAGCAGGCTCGTGCGTACGCTCGACGTGCGCTATGCCGGCCAGGAGCACTCCGTGACGCTCCCCTTCCCGGAGGGTCTCGACGACCCGCTGCCGACCATCGAGGCGACGTTCGCCGAGGTCCACGAGCGGCAGTACGGGCATGTCATGCCCGACCCGCTCGAGGTGACCACCCTGCGTCTGCAGGGGATCGGTCAGGTCGACAAGCCGCGGCTACCCGAGCTGCCCCGTCGCACGGACGGACAGCCGGCGCCGGTCGGCACGAGGACGGTCTATGTCAACGACCGTGACCCCAAGGCGCAGTACGCCCTCTACATCCGCGAGCAGCTGCTCACGGGTGACGTCGTCGCGGGACCGGCTGTCGTCGCCGAGCACACCGCGACCTCCGTCATCCACGCCGGCGACCGGCTCGAGGTCGGCGCCCACGGCGAACTCGTCATCCACCTGGGCAAGACCGAGGAGAACCACTCATGAGCGACGCCATCACGACCGAGATCATCCGGCACGGCCTGTTGGCCGCCGCCGAGGAGATGGCCCGCAATCTCTGCCGGGCGGCCTACAACACCGTCGTCTACGAGATCCATGACTACGGAATCGGCATCCACGACGTGCACGGCGACGTCGTTGCGGATGCCCCGGGCATTGCCATCTTCACCCGCGCCAACGACCACGGCATCAAGAAGTCGATCGAGTTCCTCGGGATCGAGTCGTTCAAGCCGGGCGACGTCTTCATCCTCAACTACCCCTACTGGGCCTCGGCGCACACCCTGGACCCGATGGTCTTCGCGCCGATCCACCACGAGGGGGAGCTGATCGGGTTCACCTCCTGCCGGATCCACGTGCTGGACCTGAAGCAGAAGGACCCCGGTTACGTCCTCGACTCGACCGACATGTACCAGGAGGGGCTGTTCTTCCCCTCCTCCAAGCTCTACCGGGAGGGCGTCCTCAACGAGGACATCTTCAACGTCATCCGCTACAACAGCCGGCTGCCGGAGCGCACCATCGGTGACATCCAGGCGCAGGTCTCCGCCTGCGTCACCGGCGTCCGTCGGACCCAGGCCATCGCCGCGAAGTACGGCGCGGACACCCTGGCCGAGGCGATGCAGGCGATCAACGACCACGGCGACCGGCTGGCCCGGCTGGGGCTGGCCAAGCTGCCCAAGGGGACCTGGACCGCGTACGACTTCGTCGACAACGACGGGGTGGACCTCGACCGGCTCATCAAGATGAACGTCACCGTGACCATCACCGACGACGAGATGGTCATCGACTGGACCGGCAGCGAGAAGAACGTGCGGGGGCCGATCAACTGTCCCCTCGGCCTGACGGAAGCCCTCTCGAGCCTCATCTTCAAGGCCTTGACGACGCCCGAGACGCCTGTCGTGGCGGGCAACTTCCGGGCGCTGCGGCTCATCACCGAGCCGGGCTCGGTGATGCATGCCGTGCCGCCGATGCCGACCTTCACGCTGTGGACGGGCCTGATCGCCGGTGAGGTCGTCCTCAAGGCTCTCGCCAAGGGGATGCCCGAGCTGGTGCCGGCGGCATCTGGTGGAGATGTCAGCTCGATGATGGGCCTCGGCATCAACCCGCGCAACGGCGAGAACTGGCTGGAGGCGACGAACGAGGCGGTCGGCTTCGGTGCCCATGCCGGTGGCGACGGCGAGGACGGCATCATGCACCTGTCCGAGCCGGGCTGCCGCAACAACCCGGTCGAGGTGCTCGAGACCAAGTCACCGATGTTCATCGAGTCGTACGGCTATCGCACCGACAGCGGCGGCGCCGGTCGCCACCGCGGTGGTGTGGGTGTCGGGCGCACCTACCGGTTCCTCGCTCCTTCCACGGGCATCTGCCTCGTGTACAAGACGAAGACGAAGCCGTGGCCGATCGGCGAGGGACTGGAGGGCGACAACAACCACATCATCCTCAACCCGGGCACCGAGCGAGAGGTCGTCCAGGGCGGCAGCTACAACCACCTCGAGGAGGGCGACGTCCTCGTCAACAACACCGGGGGCGGCGGCGGCTACGGTCACCCCTTCGACCGGGAGCCCGAGCGCGTCGCCCACGACGTGCGCAACGGCTTCGTCAGCGTCGAGGCGGCGGCAGCGGCATACGGAGTGTCCGTCGACCCGGCGACCTTCACGGTCGACGAGGAGCGGACTGCCCAGCTGCGGGCGGTCCGCGCGTGACCACCTCCGCTCTGGCGATCGTCAACGCCGCCGTCTTCGATGGCGAGTCGGCGCAGCTGACCGAGGGCCCCGTGGTGGTCCGGGACGGGCGTGTCGAGAGCATCGGTGCGCCCGCCCCGGCCGGGGCCGAGGTCATCGACGCCCGGGGCGGGACGGTGCTGCCGGGCCTGATCGACGCGCACTGCCACGCCTACGGCATCAGCCTGGACATGATGGGCCTCGAGGCGAACCGGCTCAGCTATGTCGCGCTCGTGGCGAGCACCCGACTGCGCAGCGCCTTGCAGCGCGGCTTCACCACGATCCGGGACGTGGCGGGCGGCGATGCTGGCATTGCGCGCGCGATCGGCGAGGGGTGGATCGCCTCACCGCGATACCTGTTCACCGGTGCGGCACTGAGCCAGACCGGTGGGCACGGTGACGGGCGCCCACAGCACTGGGACGTCTGCCCGTGTGACGGGCACGGTGTCGAGGTCGTGGACGGGGTGGACCCGTTGCGCGTCGCCGTGCGCGAGCGGTTCCGGCAGGGTGCGCACGCCATCAAGATCATGACCTCCGGGGGGGTCGTCTCGCTGACGGACCCGATCCGGGTGCCGCAGTACTCCGCCGAGGAGATCCGGGCGGTCACCGAGGAGGCGAGCCGGCGCGGGAGCTATGTGGCCGCTCACGCGTACTCGCCGGAGGCCGTGGTGCATTCCGTGCTCAACGGGGTGCGCTCGATCGAGCACGGCAACCTGCTCGACGCGGCGGCTGCGGCTGCCATGGCCGAGCATGACGCGTTCCTGGTGCCGACCCTGGCCTGCTACGACGCGATGGAGCGCCGTGGCGAGGACCTTGGGATGGCGCGCGTCTCGCGGGAGAAGAACCGGGAGGTCCTCGAGGCCGGACGTGAGGCGATCGAGATCGCGGTGGCGGCGGGGGTGGCGATCGGCTTCGGCACCGACCTGATGGGCGTGCTTGAGGCAGAGCAGCTCAACGGGCTTCGGCTGCAGGCAGAGGTCACCGGGATGCTTGAGCTGCTGCGCTCGGCCACCTCTCGCAACGCCCGCCTCATCGGCCGGCCGGACCTCGGCCGGGTCGAGGTGGGCGGCATCGCCGATCTGCTTGTCGTGCAGGGCAACCCGTTCGAGGACGGCGAGTGCCTCTGGTCGGTCGAGGCGGAGCGCGTCGTGGTGCAGGCCGGTCGGGTCGTCCACCGCGGTCCCGCTCAAGGGCCCCACTGACCGGGAGTCACCAATGCCGAAGGGCGAGGGCCGTCGATCCCCGATCTGGGGCCGGCGGTCCTCGCCGTCCACAGTCTCGAGAGGCCCACGGATCGCAGCTTGACCCGCCCCGACGGCTCACCTTCACCCGCGCTGCTCGGAGCGAACCTTCCTCAGGCAGGCCGTCCGTGTATGCAGAACGCCCCAACCTTGTCGGTCCTCGTCGTTTCCTTGGCACTGACCCGGTTGCGAGTGGTGGTCTGGGGGCCTCTCGGGTCCCGCGGTCTCCCTAAATCGC
>NZ_AWQS01000089.1 GCF_000576575.1 Intrasporangium chromatireducens Q5-1 | reverse complement strand
GGCCCGTCGCAGCACCGACGGGGTCACCGCACCGACGCCGCGCAGCACCCGCCGCCGCTGGCCGTGCAGCTCGAACCCGGACAGCTCGGCGAGCTCGCGGGCGGTGGGGCCGTCGACGAGGACGGTGGCGGCCTGGGCCGCGGCCGTCAGCCGGGAGGCCCGGTTGACCGTTGTGCCGAAGACGTCGCCGAGCCGCGAGATGATCGGGCCGCGCGCCACACCGACCCGCACGTCCGGGAGCAGCTCGTCCTCGGCCATCGCGTCGACGAGGTCGAGCGAGATCGCGGCCGCCGGCGCCGCCGACACGGTCGTGAAGAGGACCTCGTCGCCGACCGTCTTGATGAGGCGGCCCCCGTGCGCCGTGATGACGTCGGCCGACAGGGCCTCGAAGCGCTGCACCAGCCGGGCGAGGTCACGCTCGGACATCTTGCGGACGAGCGCGGTGAAGCTGACGAGGTCGGCGAAGCCCACGGACCGCACCTTCGTCATCC
This sequence comes from Intrasporangium chromatireducens Q5-1, assembly GCF_000576575.1. Lineage (GTDB taxonomy): Bacteria > Actinomycetota > Actinomycetes > Actinomycetales > Dermatophilaceae > Intrasporangium_A > Intrasporangium_A chromatireducens. The sequence goes on along the minus strand of NZ_AWQS01000089.1, from coordinate 14,775 downwards.
CGTACTTCTCGGGGTCGGCGTCGGCGATCATCCGGGACACCGTCGCGCTGAGGTGGCGCCGCCACGCATAGATGAGGAGTGGCTCGAGCCGGTCGGTCAGCTCGGCGATGCGCCGGGCGGTCTCCGTCGCGGTCTCGAGGGTCGGCACCGGGCGGGACTGGTCGACCTCGTCGAGCTCCTCCCGGGACGCGAGCTCCTCCTCGACGGCTTCGGCGATCAGCTGGGACTGCCAGCCGGCCAGCCGGTCGGCGGACCGGGCGAAGGCCCGCGCCAGGGACAGTGCGGTCGGTTCGTCGAGGGCGCCGTCACGGACCAGCCCGGCGAGCGAGGCGAGCGCCTCCCGGTCCGCCTCGGTGAACATCTCGTCGTCGGTGTTGATGATCGGGAAGCCGAGGGCGTGCCAGAACTTGCGGGCCGACAGGAGCGAGACGTCGGCCCCACGGCTGACGTCGCGCCGGCACAGGATCCGCGGGCGACCGAGCAGGAGCTCGGTGTAGTCCGGCTCCGCCCGGTCCCGCTCGGTCATGGCTCGATCATGCCAGCCCGCCCGTGGGCCGCCGGACGTGCACGACGTCGCCGGCGGCGAAGGCCCGCTCGCCCTCCTCGGTGCGCACGAGCAGCTCCGCGCCCGGCCCGATGCCGACGGCGTCGCCGTCGACGGTCGCGCCGCCCGGGAGGTGGACGCGCACGCGCAGTCCCAGCGTGGAGCAGAGCCTCCGGTATGCCGCTGTCCCCGCCTCCCGCTCGTCCGTCGCCTCGGGCGCGAAGAGCCTCCCCAGCTCGGCGAGGTAGGCGATGACGAGCTCCTCCCGCGGCACCTGGGCCCCGGCGAGCCGCAGCGAGGTGGCGGTCGGCACGGGCAGCTCGCCCCTGGTCTGGTCGATGTTGATGCCCGTGCCGATCACGACGTGGGGTCTCCCGTCGCCGGCGACGTACTCGCAGAGGATGCCGCTGACCTTGCGGTCCTCGTCCTCGGCGAGGAGCACGTCGTTGGGCCACTTGAGCCGCGGCGTCAGCGGGGCGCCGACCGTCGCGGTCGTCGCGTTGATGGCGCGGCTCAGAGCCAGACCGGCAAGCAGCGGCACCCACGGCAGCTCGTCCGGCCCGGCGACGGGCACGGTGACCGACATCGCGATCGCCGCCCGGTCCGGCACCTGCCAGCCGCGGCCGAGGCGGCCGCGCCCACCGGTCTGGTGGTCGGTCAGCACCACGCGCCAGAGGTCAGGGTCGTGGGGAGGGCCCGACGCGCCATACGGGGCCGGTCGGCTCGTCGACGGGCTGGGCCGGGTGCGGATCGTCTCGTTGGTCGAGGGCAGCGCCGCATGGAACTCGACCCCGCGCCACCTTCCCGGCAACGTGATCAAGGCCGCATTCACGAGGCCCGAGTCAAACGAGTTGCGCACGCGGACAAGGCTAGGCTGCCGCCATGTCCACGGAGCACGCCCCCGCGCAGACCATCGACCTCAGCACGACGGCCGGCAAGCTGGCCGACCTCAAACGTCGCGTCGCCGAGGTCGCGAGCGCCGGCTCGGAGCGAGCCATCGAGAAGCAGCACGCCCGCGGCAAGAAGACCGCGCGGGAGCGGATCGAGATGCTGCTCGACGAGGGCACCTTCATCGAGATGGACAAGTACGCCCGGCACCGGAGCAACCAGTTCGGGCAGGAGAAGAACCGACCCTACGGCGACGGCGTCGTGACCGGCTACGGCACGGTCGACGGTCGCCAGGTGGCCGTCTTCGCGCAGGACTTCACCGTCTTCGGCGGGTCCCTCGGTGAGGTCTTCGGCGAGAAGATCGTCAAGGTCATGGACTTCGCGATGAAGGTCGGCTGCCCGGTCATCGGGCTCAACGACTCCGGTGGTGCGCGGATCCAGGAGGGCGTCGTCTCGCTCGGCCTCTACGGCGAGATCTTCTTCCGCAACGTCCGGGCCTCGGGCGTCATCCCGCAGATCAGCCTCATCATGGGCCCGTGTGCGGGCGGCGCGGTCTACTCCCCCGCGATCACGGACTTCACCGTCATGGTCGACCAGACCTCGCACATGTTCATCACCGGCCCCGATGTCATCAAGACCGTCACCGGTGAGGACGTCGGCTTCGAGGAACTCGGCGGCGCGAAGACGCACAACACCAAGTCGGGTGTCGCCCACTACATGGGGACCGACGAGGAGGACGCGATCGAGTACGTCAAGGCGCTGCTGTCCTACCTGCCGAGCAACAACATGGAGACGCCGCCCGCGTGGGGCGAGGGTGAGGCGGACCTGACCGTCACCGACGAGGACCGCTGGCTCGACACGTGCATCCCCGACTCGCCGAACGTGCCCTACGACATGCACGAGATCGTCAGGCACATCGTCGACGATGGTGAGTTCCTCGAGGTGCAGCCGCTGTTCGCCCCGAACATCATCACCGGCTTCGCCCGCATCGACGGGATGTCGGTCGGGATCGTCGCGAACCAGCCGATGCAGCTCGCCGGCACGCTCGACATCGACGCGTCCGAGAAGGCGGCCCGGTTCGTGCGGACCTGTGACTGCTTCAACGTGCCGGTCCTCACGTTCGTCGACGTGCCCGGATTCCTGCCCGGCACCACCCAGGAGTGGGACGGCATCATCCGCCGGGGCGCGAAGCTGATCTACGCCTACGCCGAGGCGACGGTCCCGAAGATCACCGTCATCACCCGCAAGGCCTACGGCGGCGCCTACGACGTCATGGGCAGCAAGCACCTCGGCGCCGACATCAACCTGTCGTGGCCGACCGGGCAGATCGCCGTCATGGGAGCCCAGGGCGCGGTCAACATCCTCTTCCGCAAGGAGCTCGCCACGGTCGCGGAGCAGGGCGGTGACGTCGACGCACGCCGCCAGGAGCTGATCACCCACTACGAGGAGACCCTCGCCAACCCGTACGTCGCAGCCGAGCGCGGCTACATCGACACGGTCATCTCCCCGTCGAACACACGGATGAACGTCACCCGGGCCCTGCGCGCCCTCAAGAACAAGCGCGAGAGCCTGCCGCCGAAGAAGCATGGGAACATCCCGCTATGAGTGACGCCACACCGTCCCCCACCATCCGGGTGGAGTCTGGCAACCCGAGCCCCGAGGAGCTCGCGGCGCTCGTCGTCGTGCTGTCGGCCGTCGGTGAGCCCGAGCAGGAGCGCCCCCCCCGCCGTTCCGCGTGGGCCGATCCCGCCTGGCACCTCGCCGGGCCCGGCGCCGCGACGGGTGGCTGGCGAGCGAGCAGCCTGCCCCGCTGAGGGCCGCTCGGGGCGGCCCGGGAGCGTCCACGGTATGCCGCTCGGCGGGCCTTTCACGGGTTCGTCGCCTATGGTGTTGGCCCGTGTCTGTCGATCGAATGGCCCCCACCCGCCTCGCCGGGCGCTACGTCCTGCGTGAGCTCATCGCGTCGGGTGGCATGGGCGAGGTGCACCTGGCCACCGACGAGCGGCTCGGCCGGCAGGTCGCCGTCAAGGTTCTCTCGCGGGCACTGACCGACTCGCCGGAGTCGGTCGAGCGGTTCCGACGGGAGGCCCTGGCCGCGGCGGGCCTGAGCCACCCCAACGTCGCCCGCGTCTACGACTACGGCGTCGAGGGCGAGCGCCACTTCATCGTCATGGAGCACCTCGAGGGGCGCAGCCTCGACCGGCTGCTCCGGGACCGCGGCAGCCTCGCACCGGACGAGGCGGTGGCGATCGCCTCGCAGGTCTGCGCCGCGCTCGGCGCCGCCCACCGGGCGGGCATCGTGCACCGCGACGTCAAGCCCGGCAACGTCATGGTCGCTCCGGACGGCACGGTGAAGGTGACCGACTTCGGCATCTCCAAGGCGCTCGGTGCCTCCCCCCTGACCGACACGGGGACCATCCTCGGCACGGCGGCCTACCTGCCGCCGGAGGTGGGCCGGGGCGCCTCCGCCGGTCCGAAGTCGGACCTCTACTCCCTCGGCATCGTGCTCTACCAGATGCTGACCGGTCAGGTCCCGTTCGCCGCGGAGTCCCCGGTCGCCGTCGCGATGCGCCATGTGTCCGAGGACGTCCCGTTGCCGAGCGGCGTCGTGCCGGGACTGCCGGCGTTCCTCGACGACGTGGTGGCCCGGGCGACCCGGCGCGACCCGGACGAACGCTTCGCGAACGCCGAGGCGATGGGCGAGGCGCTGCAGGGCCGCGACACGCAGCCCATCCCCGAGTCGGCGGCACCGGAGCCGACCCAGCCGATGACGCGGGCGATGGCCGCCCCGGCGCGGGCCACCGAGGCGATGTCCTCCCCGGCGCCACCTCCCGAGGGCGCGCCACACTCCACGACGCGGGCCCTTCCCATCCTCACCCCCGATCGAGAGCACACTCGTCACGATCGAGAGCGCACTGGCCGCCGGCGGCGCCGCGGGGCGCTCGTCGCCCTCGCCGCCGCCCTCCTGATCGGGCTCGGAGCCCTCGGCACCTCGCTCCTCTCCGGCGGAGACCAGGGCCCGACGGCGACGACGCCACCGTCCCAGGTCCCCTCCTCCACCGCGTCCCCGACGTCGTCGCAGCCGTCCACGACGGCCGCGCCGGCCGGTGTGGTGCCAGCCGGCCTCGTCGGCTCGGACCTCGCGACCGCCGAGGCAGCCCTCAAGAAGGCGGGGCTGAGCTACCGGTGGCGGATGGTCGCCTCGGACGCTCCCCGCAACCAGGTCATCGAGGCGACGCCGGCGGCCGGCACAGCCATGCCCCCCGACCAGCCCGTCATGCTGACCATCAGCCGCGGTCCCGCCAACGCCTCCAACACCAGCCAGAACAGCGACACCGCCGGCAACAACAACGGCAACGGCAACTCGAGCGGAAAGGCCAAGGGACGCGACAAGGGCAAAGGGCACTAGCAGCGCGGTCCCTGAAGGCGTGCGGAGGCGAGCGGTGCGAGCGACTGGTCGCACGCCGCCGGCGGCGACGCGCCGTGTAGGTTCGGCGACGTGACTGACACCACCACTTCCACGCAGGCCGGACGCCCCCAGACCGAGGTCGACCGGATCGCGGAGCGCTACTTCGACGCCATGGTCGAGCTCTCCCCCATCAACGCCACCTACCTCGGCGTCCCGGGCCACGACGAGGACCTCGACGACCTCTCGCCGGCCGGGAACGCGGCCCAGAGCCAGCTGCGCCAGCGCACGCTCGAGGAGCTGCGCGGCGCCACACCTACTGACGACGTCGACAAGGTCACGGTCGCGGCGATGACCGAGCGGCTGGGACTCGCCGAGGAGCGCTACGCCGCGGGCCTCGACGAGATGTCGCTCAACGTCATCGCGTCGCCGCTCCAGGGCGTGCGGGACGTCTTCGACCTGATGCGCCAGGACAGCGTCGAGGACTGGCGGGTCTTCGCGACCCGGATGGCCAAGATCCCGCAGGCCCTCGAGGGCTACAAGGAGTCCCTCCTCGCCGCCCGGGACCGCGGGCTCGTCGCGCCGCAGCGCCAGGTCGTCGAGTCGGCCAAGCAGTCCCGTGACCTCACCGCCGAGGACGGCTACTTCGCCAAGCTCGTCGCCGACGCCCGCACGGAGGAGGCCCCCCTCGACGGGGACGTCAAGACCCAGCTCGCGGAGGCGGCACAGGCGGCGTCAGCGGCATACGGCGCCATTGCCGACTGGCTCGAGCGGGAGCTGCTGCCCCACGCCCCGGAGGCGGACGCCTGTGGCCGCGAGCGCTACGCACTCGAGTCGCGCTACTTCCTCGGCGCGAGCGTCGACCTCGAGGAGACCTACCGCTGGGGTCAGGAGCAGGTGGCCGACCTGCATGCGCAGATGCAGGCCATCGCCGAGGGCCTCGAGCCCGGCGCCAGCGTCGAGCGGGGCGTCGAGATCCTCGACGCGGACGAGCGCTACCACCTACGCGGCACGGACGCGCTCAAGGCGTGGATGCAGGAGCGCGCCGACGAGGTCATCACGAACCTCAAGGACGTCCACTTCGACATCCCGGGGCCGGTCCAGCGGATCGAGTGCATGATCGCCCCGACCCAGACCGGCGGCATCTACTACACCGGGCCCTCGGACGACTTCAGCCGCCCGGGTCGGATGTGGTGGAGCGTCCCGAAGGGCAACACCGAGTTCCGCACCTGGAACGAGCTGACGACGGTCTACCACGAGGGCGTGCCTGGCCACCACCTCCAGGTCGCCCAGACGGTCTACCGCTCCGAGCTGCTCAACAAGTGGCGCCGCCTGGAGTCGTGGACCTCGGGCCACGGCGAGGGGTGGGCACTCTACGCCGAGCGGCTCATGGCCGAGCTCGGCTACATGGACGACCCGGGCAACCGGATGGGCTGGCTCGCCGGCCAGTCCCTGCGCGCCGCCCGCGTCGTCATCGACATCGGCGTCCACTGCGGGTTCGAGGCCCCAGAGGAGGTGGGCGGCGGCGAGTGGACCTACGACAAGGCGTGGACCTACCTGACCCGTTACGGCTTCATGGACGAGAAGGTGCTGCGCTTCGAGCTGAACCGCTACCTCGGCTGGCCCGGGCAGGCGCCGGCCTACAAGATCGGTGAGCGGCTCTGGCTCCAGCTGCGTGACGAGGTGAAGCAGCGTGAGGGTGACGCCTTCGACCTCAAGACGTTCCACCGCCGCGCCCTCGACATCGGCGGTGTCGGACTCGACACGCTGCGCGCGGCGGTGCTCGGCACGCTGTGATCCTCGGTCGCGAGGTGGGCGGCTATACAGTCCTCGGTATGCCGCTCACCCCGCGACCGCTTGCCACTGCCGTCCCGCTCGTGCTGGCCTCGGCCTCCCCGGCCCGGCTGGCGACGCTGCGTGCGGCGGGGATCGAGCCGGTCGTCGTCGTCAGCAACGTCGACGAGGACGCGGTCGTCGCCGAGGCGGCTGACCGCTACGGCACGCTGGCACCGGAGGACATCGCCCTGCTCCTCGCCCGGGCGAAGTGCGAGGCGGTGGCGCAGGCCAACGACCTGGCGGGGGTCGTGCTCGGCTGCGACTCGGTCCTCGAGCTGGACGGCGAGGTGCACGGCAAGCCGGCCGACGCGGCAGAGGCCGTCGCCCGCTGGCGCCGGATGCGCGGCCGCACCGGTGTGCTGCACACCGGCCACTGGCTCATCGACGACCGTGACGACGGCGAGGGAGCGACGATCGGGGCGACGGCCTCGACCGCGGTGCACTTCGCCTCCCTGACGGACGAGGAGATCGAGGACTACGTCGCGACGGGCGAGCCGCTCCAGGTGGCCGGCGCCTTCACCGTCGACGGTCTGGGCGGCGCCTTCGTCACCCGGATCGAGGGCGACCACCACAACGTCGTCGGCCTCTCCCTGCCGCTTCTGCGCGACCTGCTGGGCGACGCCGGCATCGGCTGGTTCCAGGTCGCCGCACCACGGGACGAGTGACCGTCGAGCTGCCGGCGGGCCCTCAGGGGTAGAGCATCGGGATCTGCGTCAGGCTGTCGACGACGATGTAGTTGGCGGTGTACCACCACATCTGGACCGCGCCGGCGACAGCGACCGCGCCGAGCAGCCAGTAGCGGTAGCGGCGCCACGGCCGCAGGCCCAGGAACGACGCGAGGAGGAGCGCCATGGTGAAGGCCAGCATCGCGTAGCGGACCCGGCTCGGCGTCGTGTTCGTGACGAGCAGCAGGTAGGCGGGGTAGGCCCCGGCCCAGCCCCACAGCTCCGGCCCCCAGCGCCAGGAGTGCTGCGAGAGCATCCACCACGCATAGAGCGCGACGATGACGATCCCACCGACCTGCCCGAGGACGCCCGCGTAGCCGTAGAGCAGGTCCCACCACTGGTAGAGCTTGAGGCTCGTCTTGATCTTCCAGGCGAGCATCGTCTGGGTGTAGGCGTTCGGCGTCTGCGTCACGATCGAGGCGATCGAGGGCCACAGCCACGTCAGCATGCCGGCATAGGCGGCGAGCACCCCCATGCCGAGCCGGAACCGCACCGGGTTGGGCCCCTCGTCACCCTTGCGCCACCGCACGACCGCGTGCGCGACGATGACCGGTGCCATCGCGATGACGACGTTGCGCGAGAGCGCCAGCACGAGCAGGCCCAGCACGAGCCAGCCGTACCGCCGCGCACGGAGCAGCATGAGGCAGCCCACGACCGCGAGCAGCGCGGTCGACTCGGTGTAGGAGGCCGAGAAGATCGGCGAGGCGACATAGAAGCAGACCGCGACGACCGCGACGACCGCCTCCCACCGGCCGACTGCGCGGTCGATGAAGCGGAACAGCAGGTGGATCGCGGCGAACCCGATGAGGGTCGACAGGACCGGTCCGACGACGGCGAAGGGCAGCCCGGTGAGCCACATGATCGCCCCGACCAGCATCGGGAAGACCGGGAAGAAGGCCCACGGGTTCATGTCCACGGCACCGGTCCCCGTGCGCGGCAGGACGAGGGGGTAGCCATGCTCGGCGATGATCCGGTACCACTGCCCGTCCCAGCCCGTCATGACGCCGAGATAGCCGGGGTCGGCCGGCACCGGGTAGGTGATCCGGATCCGCTCGAGCCCGATCGGCAGGGGCATCTGGTAGCGCGACAGCACGATGCCGGCGACGAGCACGAACAGCCGCGAGACGAGGTAGACCGTGAAGGGGAACCAGACCTCGAAGCGCCGGTAGAACGGCAGACGGACCCGGCTGGCCCGTTCCGTGGACTCGATCGTGGCGAGAATGGCTGACCCCTTGGCTACGGCATGACAGGAGCCACCGAGACCCGCCCGTGGCGCGGTGGCGCCCCAAGCCTACGAGTACCCAGCCACGCGACCACGCGGCAGTGCACACGGTGGCCCGCTGAGCGCCATACCGTATGCCGCTCAGCCGGCACCCGCTCGCTACAACCTCCCAGCCCCGGTCGTTTCAGACCGGCGGGACGGACCGGCGCTTCAGGCTGAAGTGCCGGTCGCGGTGCGCGGCGTAGGCGAGACGCCGCAGCAGGTCGGCTCGCAGCTCGTCGGCCTCGATCACGGAGTCGAGGACGAGGTCGGCCGCGAGTCGCTCGAGGTCGACGTCCTGCTCGTACTCGGCGCGCCGCTCCGACACGTAGGCGTCGCGGGCGTCGGCTCCCTGAGACGCCTCGACCTCGGCGATCTTGTTCGCGTAGACCGCGTTGACGGCGGCCTCGGGCCCCATCACCGCGATCCGCGCGGTCGGCAGTGCGATCGTCGCATCGGGTCCGAAGCCGGGGCCGCCCATGGCGTACAGCCCGGCCCCGTAGGCCTTGCGGACGACGACGCAGAACTGCGGCACGGTGGCCGACGCGACGGCCGAGACCATCTTGGCGCCGTGCCGGATGATCCCGCCGCGCTCGACCTCGGAGCCGATCATGAAGCCCGGCACGTCGGCGAGGTAGACGAGCGGGATGTTGAAGGCATCGCAGAGCCAGATGAACCGGGCCGCCTTGTCGGCGCTGTCGGTGAAGAGCACCCCGCCCTTGACCATCGAGTTGTTCGCGACGATGCCCACGCTCTCCCCGCCGAGACGGCCGAAGCCGATCACGAGCTCGGCCGCCCAGAGCGGCTTGAGCTCGAAGAACGAGTCCTCGTCGACGAGGCCGTCGATGACGGCGTGGACGTCGAACGGCACCGACTCCCGCTCCGGCACGGTGTGCTTCGTCAGCGGCGCGAGCGGCTCCTCGACGTCGTAGGCCGGCGGCCGGTCGCGCCAGTTGCCCGGCACGTAGGAGAAGTACAGCTTCGCCAGCTCGATCGCCTCGGTGTCGTCCACTGCCAGCAGGTCGCCGACGCCCGAGACCGAGCAGTGCATCCGCGCACCGCCCATCTCCTCGAGGCTGACCTTCTCGCCGACGACCATCTCGGCCATCCGGGGACTGCCGAGGTACATCGAGGCGTTGCCGTCGACCATGATGATGACGTCGCAGAAGCTCGGGATGTAGGCACCGCCGGCGGCGGACGGGCCGAAGAGGCAGCAGATCTGGGGCACCTTGCCGGACAACGCGACCTGGTTGTGGAAGATCCGGCCCGCACCACGTCGGCCGGGGAACATCTCGACCTGGTCGGTGATCCGGGCCCCGGCCGAGTCGACGAACCAGAAGACGGGCAGCTCCTCGCGCAGCGCCATCTCCGTGGCCCGGACGATCTTCTCGACGGTCCGTGACCCCCAGGACCCGGCCTTGACCGTCGGGTCGTTCGCGATGACGATCGCGGGGCGGCCGTCGACCGTCCCGCGGCCGGTCACGACGCCGTCGGCGGGCAGCCCGGTGGCGAGCGAGTTGGCGTAGCGGCCGTCCTCGACGAACGACCCCTCGTCGAAGAGCAGCGCGATCCGGTCGCGGACGTAGATCTTGCCCTGGGCGTCGAGCTTCGCGCTGGCCTTCTCGGGCGGCCGCTCGGAGGCGGCCCAGGCGTCGTTGAGGCGCGAGCGGACGTCGGCGATCCGGGGGTCGTCACCGCCGGAGTCGCTGGCGAAGGGGCCGAGCTGGGAGGGAGCCTGGGTCGGGACGTCAGTGGGCGGCATACCTGATCCTCTCTCTCACGCTTGCGGGAGGCCGAGCCCACGGGCGATGAGCATCCGCTGGACCTCGGACGTGCCCTCGCCGATCTCGAGGATCTTGGCGTCCCGGTAGAAGCGGGCGACCGGGTACTCCTCCATGAAGCCGTTGCCGCCGAACACCTGGGTCGCGATGCGGGTGGCCGTGACCGCGGCCTCGGTCGAGTGCAGCTTCGCGATCGCGGCCGCGTGCTTGACCTCGCGCACCGTGCGGCGGCCCTCGTGCAGCTCGTCCTTGAGCCAGGCGGCCTTGTAGGTGAGCAGGCGGGCCGCCTCGACCATGACGGCGAGGTCGGCGACCTGGAAGGAGATGCCCTGGTTGACCCCGATGGGGCGGCCGAAGGCGACCCGGGTCGAGGCGTACCCCGTCGCGAGCTCCAGGCAGGCCTGCGCGCAGCCGACGGCGAGGGCCGAGATCGCGATCCGGCCGTCGTCGAGCGTCTTGAGGAACTGCTTGAAGCCGTCGCCCTCGGTGCCGAGCAGGTTGGACGCCGGGACGCGGCAGTCCTCGAAGGTCAGCCCGTGGGTGTCCGACACGTGCCAGCCGAGCTTGTGGTAGGCGGGCTCGACGGTGAAGCCAGGTGTCCCGCTGGGCACCATGACGGCCGAGATCCGCGCCGACCCGTCGTCGTTGGTGCCGGTGCGGGCCGTCACCGTGACGACCGAGGTGATGTCGGTGCCCGAGTTGGTGATGAAGGCCTTGGCGCCGTTGATGACCCAGTCGTCACCCTCGCGGGTCGCGCGGGTCCGCGTCGCGCCGGCGTCCGAACCCGCCTCCGGCTCGGTGAGGCCGAAGCCGGCCAGGGCCCGCCCGGCGACAAGGTCCGGCAGGTAGCGCGCCTTCTGCTCGTCGCTGCCGTAGGTGAGAATCGGGTTGATCCCGAGGCCGACGCCCGCCGAGAGCGTGATGCCGATCGACTGGTCGACGCGGCCCAGCTCCTCGATCGCGACGCAGAGGCTGGTGAAGTCGCCCTGGCCCTCGCCGGCGCTGCCGCCGTACTCCTCCGGCACGACGAGCCCGAACAAGCCCAGCTCGCCCATCTTCGGCACGAGGTCGGTCGGGAAGTGCTCGTCCCGGTCCCACTGCGCGATATGAGGCGCGACCTCCTTCTCGGCGAAGTCGCGCACGACCTTGCGGAAGTCCTCGTGCTCCTGGCTCAGCTCGAACATGTCCCTCCTTGGACGACCCGCTCGGCCTCGTGGGCCCGCGGGACAGCCGGGGGCGATGCCCGCCGGTAGTTGACCTTTACGTCAACGTAAAGCACGATCGGTCACATGACAAGTGGCCCCACGTGGACGATCGCGCAGATCGCCGAGGAGTTCGGCGTCACCCACCGCACTGTGCGCCACTACGAGGACCTCGGGCTGATCTCCCCCGAGCGCCAGGGCACCCGGCGGATCTACCACCGCCGCGACCGCACGCGGCTGGGCCTCATCCTGCGCGGCAAGCGGCTCGGCTTCCCACTCGAGGAGATCCGCACCATCGTCGACCTCTTCGACGCCCCCCGCGGGCGCCGTGCCCAGCTCGAGTACGTCCTCGGCCAGATCGACGAGCGCCGCGCCGACCTCGAGCAGCGGCTGCGCGACGCCCAGGACGCCCTGCGCGAGCTCGACCAGTTCGAGCGCCGCTGCCGGGACGACCTCGAGAAGTTGGGGTGAGGCCAACCTCCCCTTATGGGCCGGTATGCCGCTGAGCTGGCTCGCGTGCGACGATGAGTAACGCTCCACGCCTGACCGCACGTCCCGACCAGCAAGAGGTGCCAATGTCCACGGACAACTCCAAGATCGCCGGCTACGCCCACCCTGAGCGGCTCGTGACGACCGACTGGCTCGCGGAGCAGATCGCGGCCGGCGCGGTCGGCGCCCCGGGAGGCATCGTCCTGCTGGAGTCCGACGAGGACGTCCTGCTCTACGCGACCGGCCACATCCCCGGCGCCCAGAAGATCGACTGGCACGTCGACCTCAACGACCCGGTCACCCGCGACTACGTCGACGGGCAGCGGTTCGCCGAGGTGATGGGCTCGCGCGGCATCGGCCGCGACACGACGATCGTCGTCTACGGCGACAAGAGCAACTGGTGGGCCGCCTACGCGCTGTGGGTGTTCACCCTCTTCGGGCACGAGGACGTCCGGCTCCTCGACGGCGGCCGGGCCAAGTGGATCGAGGAGGGCCGCGAGCTGACCAGGGAGGTGCCGACGCCGACGCCGGCCGACTACCCCGTCGTCGAGCGCCAGGACGCCCCGATCCGCGCCTTCAAGGAGGACGTCCTCGAGCACCTCGGCAGGCCGCTCGTCGACGTCCGCTCCCCTGGCGAGTTCTCCGGTGAGCTGCTCCACATGCCGGACTACCCCCAGGAGGGGGCGATGCGCGGCGGCCACATCCCCGGCGCGAAGTCGGTGCCCTGGGCGCGCGCCGCGAACGAGGACGGCACGTTCAAGTCCCGTGCGGAGCTCGAGGACATCTACCTCACCGAGCAGGGCCTCTCCCCGACCGACGACGTGGTCGCGTACTGCCGCATCGGCGAGCGCTCGTCGCACACTTGGTTCGTGCTGACCCAGCTGCTCGGCTTCGACAAGGTCCGCAACTACGACGGCTCGTGGACCGAGTGGGGCAACGCGGTCCGCGTCCCGATCGAGAGGTGACCGACGTGTCCGACGCTCCCCTGCCGGCCGCTCTCGCCGAGATCGCCGAGGACTTCTCCTCGGCGAGCAACCCGATGAAGCTCGACCTGCTCCTCGAGTTCAGCGAGGAGCTGCCGGCCCTGCCCGATCGCTACGTCGGGCAGCTCGACAAGCTCGAGCGGGTCGACGAGTGCCAGTCCCCGCTCTTCCTCACCGTCGAGGTCGACGACGGCGAGCGCCTCGAGGACCGCCCGGTCCACCTGTTCTTCGACGCTCCGCCGGAGGCACCGACGACGCGGGGCTTCGCCGGCATCCTGCACGAGGGCCTCGACGGGCTCTCCGCGGCCCAGATCCTCGACGTGCCCGACGACGCCCCGATGCGCTTCGGGCTCGCCGAGGCGGTCTCGCCGCTGCGGATCCGGGGCATGGTCGCCATGCTGGCGCGGATCAAGCGCCAGGTCCGGGCCAAGACGGCGACCGCGGCCAGCATCTGACTCCCTTGCGTGCATCGCGGGTCGATGTATGGGCGAGGCCCAGAGGCCGCGCCCATACATCGACCCGGGGGTGCACTAGCGCGGGATGCTGCGGGGGACGGCGTAGCGAGCGGAGCCGACGGGCTGGCCCTGGACCGACAGCGGCGGTGCCAGCTGCGCGCACGTCAGGTCGAAGGTGCACCGTTGGAGGGTGTTCTCCTCGGCCTTGGGAGCCGACGTGTTCCGCGAGACGACCAGAGCGTCGCCGTCGAGCCGCCAGGTCCAGCCGGCCACGAGACGGTCTCCGGAGCCACCGAGCACCATGGCTCCGTCGCTGACCCGGACGACCGCAGCGCTGTACCAGTCCCCGCCGTCGAGGTAGTTCGTCCCGATGAGGTGGGCACCGTCGCTCGAGAACGCCGTCGGCTGGAACAGCTCGGGGTTGGCCTTGGCGCCGCAGCGTTCGATCAGGGTGCGCAGGTCGGGAGCCGTGAGGTCGACGACCGCCCAGCAGAAGTCGCCCATCGGGTCACTCGAGGGTGCCACCCACTGGAGTGCCGCCCGGGTCCGGTCAGCGGTGACGGCCGCGACGCCACCCGGCAGCTCCCGCGTCGCCCCGGTCACGTAGTTCCACTCCACCGACTTGGTCGCGCCGTCGCCGCGCAGGTAGACGTAGTCCCCGACGACGGCGGCCGGGTAGCGGTCGCTGACCCGGCTGGCGAGCACAGTGCCGTCGGGGGTGCGGACGGTGACCTTCATGCTGGCCCCGTCCTGCGCCGCCACCCGGGTGCCGTCGGCGGAGACGGCATAGAACCCGCTCACGCCCAGGCTCTTGACGAGACGGCCTTGGGGAGAGAGCAGCTCCAGCGTGCTCTCGCTCGCCCCGACGGTCAGATGTGACTGCAGGACGAAGCCGCCGTTCGACAGGACCGAGAGGTTCTCGACCCGGGTGTTCTTCTCGAGGCGGAAGACCGTGTCCCCCACCCGGATGGTGTCGTCGAGGGCATACACGCTCGACGGCGCGGCCAGGGCGGGGGCGGTGGTGGTGGGCGCCGGCCCGGACGTCTGCACCGGACCCGATGTCTGCACGGGTCCAGAGGTTGCCGTCGGGTTGCTTGCGTCTGACGTCGTCGCCGACGCGGGGGCCGGTCGCACGGGTGCGTCGCCCCGGCCCGCGGAGATGGCGACCGGCACGGCAACGGCGAGCGCGGCCGCGATGCCGGCCG
>NZ_AWQS01000088.1 GCF_000576575.1 Intrasporangium chromatireducens Q5-1 | reverse complement strand
GGCCTCTCGACGGGTAGTGGCCTCTCGACGGATGGTGGACCCGCGACGGAGTAGGCGCGGACGGGCCGTCAGGCGTCGGCGGCGTTGCCGCGGCCGCGCCTGAGGTAGGCCAGACCGATCCCACCGAGGCCGAAACCGGCGACGCAGCACCACGGCCACCACGACCTGTCCCCGCTGTGCAGCGCCGGCACGAGCAGCACGACGACGAGGGCGACGAGCCAGCCCAGCATGCCCACCTGGACGATGCGGACCATCGGCACGTGGACGGGTGTCAGGTCCACGGCGTGGGAGGTCGCGCCGCTCGTCGCGGGCTCGTCGGTCGTCACGTGTCCAACCCTAGAGTGTCGCGTCATCGGCTCAGTACCACACCACTAGGGTGTCCGCCATGTCGACTGAAACGGCCACCCGCCCGGAGCGTTCGGGACTGGACTCCTTCTTCAAGATCAGCGAGCGCGGCTCGACCGTGGCCCGAGAGGTCCGGGGCGGATTCGTCACCTTCTTCACGATGGTCTACATCGTCGTGCTGAACCCGATCATCCTGTCGGGCATCCAGGACGGCTCCGGCAACTTCATCGGTGGCACGAGCGACCTGAACGAGAGCAAGCTGCTCGTCGCGGTCGGCACCGCTCTCGTCGCGGGCATCATGTCGATCCTGATGGGGCTGGTCGCGAACTTCCCCATCGCGCTCGCTGCGGGTCTCGGCATCAACGGCCTCATCGCGAGCATGGTCGTGGCGCACGCGGCCAACGAGAAGATCACCTTTGCCGACCTCATGGGCCTGGTCCTCATCGAGGGCCTCATCATCCTGGTCCTCGTCCTGACCGGCTTCCGCACCGCGGTGTTCCGCGCCATCCCGAAGCCGCTCAAGGTCTCGATCTCGGTCGGCATCGGCCTGTTCATCGCCTACATCGGCATCATCGACGCCGGGTTCGCCCGGCCGGCCATGAACGGCTCGGTCCCGAGCGAGCTCGGCATCGGCGGCAGCCTCGACGGGTGGCCGACGGTCGTCTTCGTCGTCGGCCTGCTGCTCATGGCCGTCCTCGTCATCCGCAAGGTCCGGGGCGGCATCCTCATCGGCATCGTCGCCGGCACGGTGCTGGCGATGCTCCTCGAGGCGATCTTCAAGATCGGCCCCCGGGTCTACCAGGACGGCAAGCTGACCAACCCGGAGGCCTGGGCGCTCAGCGTCCCGCACTGGCCGTCCAGCCCGACGAACACCCCCGACTTCGGGATCCTCGGCCAGTTCAGTCTGCTCGGGTCCTTCGAGAAGCTCGGCATCGTCACGGCCGGCATGTTCGTCTTCACCCTGCTGCTCGCCGACTTCTTCGACACGATGGGCACCATCGTCGCGATCGGGGCCGAGGCCGGTCTCCTCGACGAGGAGGGCAACCCGCCGAAGACCCAGCAGATCCTCGTCGTCGACTCGATCGCCGCGGCGGCCGGTGGCGCGGCCGGCGTCAGCAGCAACACGTCGTACGTCGAGTCGGCGTCCGGTGTCGGTGAGGGTGCTCGCACCGGCCTCGCCTCGATCGTCACGGGCGTGCTCTTCCTGCTCGCGACGTTCCTCGCGCCGGTCTTCGCCATCGTGCCCTCCGAGGCGGCCGCGCCGGCGCTCGTCATCGTCGGCTTCCTGATGATGCAGCAGGTGACCGGAATCGACTGGCGTGACATGGAGATCGCCATCCCGGCGTTCCTCACGATCATGCTGATGCCGTTCACCTACAACATCACCGTCGGCATGGGCGCCGGCTTCGTCGCGTGGGTCGTCATCAAGGTCGCCAAGGGCCACGCCCGCGCGATCCACCCGCTGCTGTGGGTCATCGCCGCCGCCTTCGTCATCTTCTTCGCCAAGGCGCCGATCGAGTCGCTCCTGCTGCGCTGAGCGCACACTCCCGGAAGGCCACGTCCCACGCGGACGTGGCCTTCCGCTGTTTCCGCCACCACCGCGGAGGTATGCCGCTCCGCTGAGCCGGCTCAGCGGCATACCGTCGCGTGGGGCCGGAGGCCCGGAATAGTTAGCAAGACTAATGAGTTATGCTAACGAGTTGTCCGGGTACGAGGTGGAGCGGTGATGAGCAAGCAGACGGTTGAGACAGTGAGCGGCCCCAAGGCGCTGACCCGCACGGAGCTCGCCCGGCTCGCGAACGACCTACGGCTGGCCTGCATGCGGATCTCGCGGCGAGTGCGGTACGAGTCGGACCTGCTCCTGCCGCCGCACCAGTTCTCGGTCCTGTCCCGGCTCGAGTCGGCGCCGAAGACCAACAGCGAGCTCGCCGAGATCGAGCGGGTCACTGCGCCGAGCATGAAGCGCACGACGAACGTCCTTGTCGAGGCCGGCTACGTCGCCCGCGCCGACGACCCGGAGGACGGCCGGCAGGTCATCCTGTCGCTGACGCCCGAGGGGCTCAAGACCCTCAAGCGGATCCGCCGCCACCGCGACGAGTGGATGCTGCAGCGGTTCGAGGGGCTCACCGAGGAGGAGCATGCGCTCCTCGCGTCCGTGCGTGACGTCCTGCTCAAGGTGGCGAGCGAGTGAGTCCGACCTTCCACTCCCTCGGGATCCGCAACTACCGGATCTACGCCATGGGCGGCATCGTGTCGAACATCGGCACGTGGATGGGCCGGGTCGCCCAGGACTGGCTCGTCCTGACGGTGCTCACCTCCGGCTCGGCGTCGGCGCTCGGCATCGTGACGGGGCTGCAGTTCCTGCCGTTCCTGCTCCTCGTGCCGTGGGCCGGCATGGTCGCCGACCGCGTCCCGAACCGTCGCCTGCTCTTCATGACGCAGTCGGCGCTGCTCGTCACCGCGCTGTTGCTCGCCGTCATCACGGCCCTCGGTGTCGTCCAGCTCTGGCACGTCTACGCCATCGCGCTCATCCAGGGTGTGGCGACCGCCTTCGACAACCCGGCGAGGCAGACCTTCGTCTCGGAGATGGTCGACCGCGACCACCTGGCCAACGCCGTCGCCCTCAACAGCGCTTCCTTCAACATCGGCCGCCTCGTCGGGCCTGGCGTCGCAGGCATCGTGATCGCCGTCGTCGGCATCGCCCCGGCGATGTTCGTCAACGCCGCGAGCTTCCTGTTCGTCCTCGCCGCCCTGGCCCGGATGAACGTCGCCGAGCTGACCCCGGCGCCGAAGTCGCGCGGCAAGGGGCAGATCCGCGAGGGCCTGCGCTACGTCCGGGGCCGGCCCGACATCCAGCTCGTCATGTTCCTCGTCTTCATCCTCGGCACCTTCGGGATGAACTTCCAGGTGACGATGGCGCTGATGGCGACGCAGGTGTTCCACAAGGGGCCGGGGGAGTACGGCCTGCTCGGGTCGATCATGGCGATCGGCTCGCTGTCCGGTGCCCTCATCGCGGCCCGGCGCAACCACCCCCGGCTGCGGATCCTGCTGCTCGCGCTCGTCGGCTTCACGGCGTCGACGCTGCTGCTGTCGCTGGCGCCCAGCTACTGGCTCTTCGCGGTGTTCCTCGTGCCGACCGGGCTCGCGTCGCTGACCGCTCTCACGACCGCGAACGCCACGGTGCAGCTCGCCGTCGACCCGGCGATGCGCGGGCGCGTCATGGCGCTCTACATGGCGATCTTCATGGGCGGCACGCCGCTCGGGTCGCCGCTCATCGGCTGGATCGGTGACGCCTTCGGGGCGCGCTGGACGATCGCGATCGGCACGATCATGGTCGGCCTGTCCCTGGTCGTCGTCGCGATCTGGACCGCTCGGACGCAGAATGTGGCCGTGAGCTTCCAGACCCAGGGCCGTCCCCGCCTCCGGATCGCCGTGAACCGACCGCCGTCCGGGATCCCGACCGAGCCCGAGGCGGTCAAGTGAACTTCAAGTTCCGGCACCGGATCACGGTCGCCGCGCTGATCCTCTTCATCGCGATCGCCTTCATCGCGGCCCTGGTCAACCGGCACTGACCGGTCGACCGAGCCCGCCCCCGTCGAGAGGCCACTTCCCGACGGGGCGCTAGGACGCAGCAACCTCTGCGGCCGGGTCGGCCGGCACGGGCGAGGCGTGCGCGGGCCGAGCTGTGGGCTCCCCGCGCAGCTGTCGCCGGGCGAGCAGGGCGAGCGGCGCCACAGCTGCCGAGGCGATCCCCAGCACGACGTACGCCTGACGGCCCCCGAGCCCGGCCACAAGAGCGCCGCCGAGCAGCAGCCCCAGCATCGAAGCGCCCCGGGCCGCGCCGCTGACGAGCGACATGACCCGGCCCCGGATGGCTTCCGGCGCTCGCAGCATCAGGACGGTCGAGATGAGCACGTTGAGCACCCCGACGGCGATCCCGAAGGCGAAGTAGGCGGGCACGAGCGCCGCGACGGACCTGACGGTCCCGACATACGCGAGCACGGCGCCGACGGCGAGCATCGTCACGACGGCACCGCTCAGGCGACCGGCCTGGGTGCGGATCCGGCCGGCCAGGGTGGGCCCGAGGATCGAGCCGGCGGCGAAGTACGACCCGACGAGACCGTAGGCCGTCCCGTCGGCGCCGAGGTCCTGCACGATGAGGATCGGCTCGGCCACGTTGCTCGCCTCGGCGGTCGTGACGAAGAGGAGCAGTGACAGCAGGAAGAGCGCGATCACCCGGTCGGCGAGCACGGCCCGTGTGCCGCCGCACGGCCCCGTGGCACCGGCCGGCCCCCGCTCCTGCGCGACGGCCCGTCGCGTGCTGACGAGCAGTGCCGCCACGACGAGCAGGGCGAAGGATGCCGTGTCGATGCTCATCGTCCAGTGCGGCCCGATCCGGTCATAGAGCGTGCCGCCCACGGCAAAGCCGACGAGGCCGGCCACCGCTCCCAGCGTCTGGCTCATTGCGATGGCGGTCGCGACGCGGGACTCGCCGACGATCCGGGGGATGAGTGCCAGCCAGGTCGGTCCGGTGACGACCTGGCCGCACTGGAGCAGGACGACGAACCCGAGCTGAGCGGCATACGACGGGCTCCAGACCAATCCGGCGGATGCGAGGACCTGCAGCAGTCCGCCCGAGACGAGGAGGGTCCGGGAGTCGCGGCTGTCGACGAGCCGCCCGGCGGGCGCCGCGAGGAGGAGCAGTGGTGCGGCGAAGGCGGCGAGGATGCCGGTCACGTGCGACGCCGAGCGGGACTCGGCCGCGTCGAGCATGAGGACCGAGACCGCGACGGTGTCGCCGAGCAGGGAGAGGGCGCGCGCGGGCAGCGCGATGCGCATGTCCCGCAGGGACCAGACGTCACGCCAACGGATCGGCTCGGAATCGTGAAGGGATCGCTTCATGACTGTGAAGCATATGCTTCAGGCATACCTGAAGGCAATGCTTCAGGTCAGCATCGCCCGCCGTATGCTGCTCACATGGCTCGACCGCAGCCCCTGACCCTTCGTGAACCGGCCGCTCTCAAGGCGCTGGCGCATCCCGTGCGCCAGGACCTCATCGCCCTGCTCGACGACAACACGGTGGTGACCGCCACCGCCGCGAGTGAGCGGGTCGGGATGTCCCCATCGGCGGTGAGCCACCATCTGCGGCTCCTCGAGAAGTACGGCATTGTCGAGCGGGTCGAGGCCTCGGAGGATGCCCGCGAGCGTCCGTGGCGGCTGCGGCCGGGAGGGCTCAACCTCAGCCCCGCCGCTGGCGACCGGTCCGGTCAGGCCGCCGTCATGGTTCTCGTGCGGCGCCAGGTCGACCGCCAGCTGGAGCGGATGGAGCGGCTGCTCCGGGCCGACGAGGAGGGCGAGGTCGAGGAGGCCGACGAGGGGACGCTCGGTTTTGCCTTCACCCGCGCCCGCCTGAGCCGCGACGAGGCGCGCGAGCTGGTCCACCGGATCGAGGTCATACTCGAGGAGCTGCGCGCGCGACGAGCAGAGCCCTCGCGGAGTGAGGACGAGCTCGAGTACTCCCTGGCGGCATCGGTGCTGCCGACGGACCCCGAGGAGTTCGTCCGCACGGTGCAGCGCGAGCGGTCGTCACCCCGGTAGCGAACCGTCGGCGACGGGCTCGCCCGCTGCGACTCGGGTGCCCGCGGCATGCGCGGCGGCCGACAGCAGTCGGCCACGACGCCGGGCCCCGGGAGGGATAGGGCCGACGTCGTGGCCGAAGTGTGAACGAACGAGGCGTCAGGAGAGTTGCGACACCACGTGCTCGATGCACTGCGTCAGCTTCGTGACGTCCTCGGGCTCGACGGCCGGGAACATCGCGACGCGCAGCTGGTTGCGGCCGAGCTTGCGGTAGGGCTCGACGTCGACAACCCCGTTGGCGCGCAGCACCGTGGCGACGGCGGCGGCGTCGACCGTGTCGTCGAAGTCGATCGTGCCGACCACCTGCGAGCGGGCCGCAGGGTCAGCGACATACGGCGTCGTGAAGGACGTCTTCTCGGCCCACGCGTAGAGGCGGCTGGACGAGTCCTTCGTGCGCGAGGTCGCCCAGTCGAGACGGCCGTTGCCGTTCAGCCACTCGAGCTGGTTGGCCAGCATGGCGAGGGTTGCGACAGCCGGGGTGTTGTAGGTCTGGTTCTTGCGGCTGTTGTCGATCGCGGTCGGCAGGTCGAAGAAGTCCGGCACCCAGCGGTCGGTCGCGGCGATCTCGTCGACCCGGGCGAGCGCCGCGGGGGAGAAGAGCGCGAGCCAGAGGCCGCCGTCGGAGGCGAAGGACTTCTGCGGCGCGAAGTAGTAGACGTCGGTCTCGCGGACGTCGACGGGCAGGCCGCCGGCGCCGGAGGTGGCGTCGATGAGCACGAGCGCGCCGTCGTCGGCGCCCTCGACCCGCTTGACCGGGGCCATGACACCGGTCGAGGTCTCGTTGTGCGGCCACGCGTAGGCGTCGACGCCCGCCTCGGCCTTCGGCTCCGCGAGGGTGCCCGGTGCGGCCTCGATGATGGTGGACTCGCCGAGGAACGGCGCCTTGCTCGTCACCTTGCCGAACTTGCTCGAGAACTCGCCGAACGACAGGTGCTGGGCGCGGTCACGGACGAGGCCGAAGGCGGCGATGTCCCAGAACGCGGTCGACCCGCCGTTGCCGAGGATGACCTCGTAGCCGTCGGGCAGGTTGAACAGGGACGCCAGTCCCTCGCGGACGGCGCCGACGAGGTTCTTCACCGGGGCCTGGCGGTGCGAGGTGCCGAGCACCGTGCGGGCGATGGAGGAGAGGTACTCGACCTGCTCGGGGCGGACCTTGCTCGGTCCCGACCCGAAACGGCCGTCGCTCGGCAGGAGGTCCTGGGGGATGGTCACGGCAGGTGCATCGGTCACGTTGTTGCCTTCGCTGCAGGGGATGCGGGGAGCGACGCCGTTGTCAGTGCTCCCCATTGAAGCGCAGATCCCCGCTGGCGAAACCCCTCGATCATCGTGTGGACGCTCACAGTCCCGCCGGTGCCGGTGCCGGTGCCGGTGCCGTGGTCGCCCGCACCCACGAATCGCGCCGGACGCGCACCAGGAGTGGCACGCGACACTCCTGCCCCAACCGACTGCGCGGCGGGTCGACAGCCGATAGGTTTCGCTCACCCGATTGGCCCCGTTTTCGTGTGAGAGGTCCGTTATGCGCTCGAAAGCCCTCCTGACCGCAGTCGGACTGGCCGTCGCGGCCCTGCTCGTGCCGACGGCCGTCGCCACCGCGCCCACGGTGGTCGCCGCCACGGCGGCGAGCGCCACCACCCCCAAGACCGCTCACTTCACCGTCAACCTGCGCGGGTCCTACGCCGCCGCGAAGGCCGCCGGCTTCAACGTCTTCGACGTTGCCGGCTCGACGTCGAACCCGGCCGGGGTGCGGTCCAAGCTCAACGCGCTCCCGAAGGGCAGCAAGGCCATGGTGTGGGTGGGCAACCTGGGCAAGGCCGCCGGCAAGCAGGGCTTCACTCGCGCGCAGTTCAAGGCCCAGGTCAATGCCCTCGCGCGCGACCCACGCGTCTACGGCTACTTCATCGCGGACGAGCCGCACCCGACCCGGTATCCCTCGGTCGTGGCCGAGATCCGGGCCCGGGCCGACTACATCCGTGCGGTCGCGCCGGCGCAGAAGTCGTTCATCGTCGTGCTCGACGGGTCGAACTACTGCGGCAAGCGCCTCGGCTGCGAGTACGCGGCGCTGGCCCCGGCGAAGACGCACGTCGACATCGTGGGGGTCGACTCCTACCCGTGCAGCACCCGGGCCGGGTGCAAGTTCGGGAAGATCACCGAGCGGGTCAACACGGCCGTGCGGGCCGGGATCCCGCGGAACAAGATCGCCCCCGTCTACCAGACCTTCGGGCAGGCCGGCGGCTACTACCGGATGCCGACCGCGGCCGAGCTGAAGACCATGCTCGCCACGTGGCGCGCCAACGTCCCGTCCCCGCCGCTCGACTACGCCTACTCGTGGGGGACGCAGTCCTCCGCGCCGCAGGCCCTGGTCAACTACCCCGCCCAGCAGCTCGTCGTGAAGGCCCACAACGCGCGCTGAGCCGTCGAGACGGCGTCGGTATGCCGCTCAGCTGGCTCAGCGGCATACCGTCACCCCGCCCTGACAGACTCTGGGGCATGGTGCAGATCCCCGACCAGCGGCCCTTCCCCGACGCTGTCTTCGACGGGCAGGACCTCGACCTCGACGGCTACCGCTTCGAGGCGACGGACTTCACCGGCGCCCACGCCGAGGGGCGCACGTTCCTCGAGTGCACTCTCGTCGGCTGCGACCTGACCGAGTCGGTGCTGCACAGCTCGCGCTGGTCGGAGTGCGTGTGGGAGCGGGTCGTCGGGGCCGGGGTCTCCCTCGCGGAGGCGACCCTGCAGGACGTCCGCATCGAGCAGAGCCGGCTCGGCGCCGTGTCCGCGTGGGGGTCGCACTGGCGGGGCGTCACCGTCAAGGGCGGCAAGATCGACTTCCTCAACCTGCGAGGAGCGACGCTGAAGAACGTCACGTTCGAGGACTGCACCGTCATCGAGCTCGACCTGCAGGAGGCGACCGTCGAGACGGTCCGCTTCGCCGGGTGCCGCCTGGTCGAGCCGCAGTTCGGCCGGGGGCGCTACAAGGGCCTCGACCTCAGCGGTGCGGAGCTGGTGTCCCCGCGGGGCGTGGCAGGGCTGCGCGGCGCTCGGGTCAGTCGGCTCCAGCTGCTCGATCTGGGGCCAGTGCTCGCCGCCGAAGCCGGCATCGACGTCGCCGACTGAGGCGCGGCCACCGAGGGCCACCCGGGCGCCGCTCGGCCCGGCAGGCTCAGCGGGCGCGGCGCAGCGCGGTCGCGGCGTGGTCCTTGAGCCGGTCCTTCGGCGAGAGCCGCTCGTCGGTGCGGACCCGCTTGGTGAGGTCGGCGCCGCGGATGAGGTCGGGCAGCGGCACGTCGGTCATCGGGTGGACGGTGACGGCCGTGTCACCGGTGAAGACGACCCAGTAGGCACGGTCCCCGCGATAGACCTTGAGGATGCTGCCGTCGGACACCGTGCGGGCGTGGGCGTGGGCGGCTCGCCGGGCCTGCTCGCTCGCGATGACCTTCTGCGCCGCCTCCTTCGCGGGCTCGCGCAGCGCCTTGCCCGCGACCCAGAGCTGCGGGCCGTACTTCGCGCCGAGGACGACCGCGCCCTTGACCAGCCTGCGCCTGCCTGCCATCCGTCTCCTCCTGGCTCTGCCCGTCGCTCGTCACCCTAGTCTGTGCCCATGACGGAAGGTGATGTGCAAGCCGTGCCCCGGGTGGACTACATCGGCCACGGTCTCGACGAGTCGGAGCTCGCCCCGTCGCCCTACCTCCAGGCGCGGGCCTGGATCGACGAGGCGATCGAGCGGGCGAAGAGCAGCAACGTGCTCGCCGAACCGACCGCCATCAGCGTCGCGACCGTCGACGCGTCCGGCCAGCCGAACGTCCGGACCGTCCTGATGCGGTTCTTCGACGAGCGGGGCCCGGGCTTCGTGACCAACCTCGAGTCGGCCAAGAGCGAGGAAATCCGCGTGAACCCGCGGGTCGCGGCGGCCCTGACCTGGCCCTGGCTCTACCGCGCGATCCGCTTCCGGGGTCGCGCCGAGCCGCTCGACCGCGAGGAGGTGCACGCCTACTTCGACCACCGACCGTATGGCGCTCGCCTCTCCGCGTGGGCTTCGCAGCAGTCGCGGCCGGCGTCGGGCCGGGCCGAGCTGGAGCGGCGCTGGGCCGAGGCGCAGGACCGGTTCCCCGACACCGGCGACCCGGAGGACGTGCCGGTGCCCGACTTCTGGGGCGGGTGGCGGGTCCGCTGCGACGAGGTCGAGTTCTGGGCCGGCCGGGCCAACCGCCTGCACGACCGCATCGTCTTCACCCGCGTCGGCGAGGGGTCCCTGGCGGACCCCGACGCGTGGCAGGTGAGCCGGCGCCAGCCCTGAGCCCGGTGCCCCGGGCCGGCGGGAAAAGGAGAAGCGGGACGACCGCCGGTCGTCCCGCTCCCTCTGTCCTTGGTGTCGGTGGGGACCCGACTATCGGGCAGCCACCTCACACGTTCCGGAAGAAATCACTTCTCGGATCACCTCCCTTCTTTGCTCTTGGTCTCGACGCTACGTCGGCGGGGGAGCGAGGGCAAGCAATTTGTCCGGAGTCCTCGGCGGCGATCGCGGACACCCGCGCCGCGGGCCCACCCCGCTGGCCTACGCTCGCGGGGTGACCGAGCCCGCCCCAACGGATGGGAAGTTGCTGCGCACGATCGCGGTGGCGGCATACGGTCCGACCCTGCTCGGCTCGACGGGAGCCGGCGCCGTGGCCCCGATCATCGCGCTGTCCGCACGTGAGCACGGCGCCTCGCTCGGGGTCGCGGCGCTGCTCGTCGCGACGATGGGTGTCGGGCAGCTGCTCGGCGACCTGCCCTCGGGGGCGCTCGCCGCCCGGATCGGGGAGCGGAGGGCGCTGCTCGTCGCCGCCGTGGTCGAGGGCGTCGGGATGCTGCTCTGCCTGCTCTCCCGAGGCTTGGTCCTGCTCTTCGCCGGCATCCTCGTCATCGGGCTCGCCGGCGCACTGTACGGGCTGGCGCGGCAGGCGTACCTGACCGACGCGGTGCCGATCCGGATGCGTGCCCGTGCCCTTTCGACGCTGGGCGGTGTGCACCGCATCGGCTACTTCATCGGGCCGTTCCTCGGCTCGGTCGTCGTCGCGCACTGGGGCACGAACGCGGCCTACGGCGTGGGCGTCGGCGCGTCCGTCGCGGCGTTCGTCCTCGTGCTCGTCGCGAAGGACATCACCCGGCCGACGGACCGCGCCGCCGTCAGCGCGCACCGCACGGTGCTGTCGGTCCTGCTCGAGCACCGGTTCGTCCTGCTGACCCTCGGCACGGGGGTCCTGTGCGTGGCGGGCGCCCGAGCGGTGCGCGAGGCACTCGTGCCGCTGTGGGCCGAGTCGGTGGGCCTGTCCCCGTCGCAGACGAGCCTTGTCTTCGGCATCGCAGGGGCCGCCGACATGCTGCTCTTCTATCCGTCCGGATGGGTCATGGACCGCTTCGGCCGGGTCGCGGTGGCCGTGCCGAGCATGGTCATCCTCGGGCTCGGCATGGCGGCGCTGCCCCTGTCGACCTCGCTCCTCGCCGTCACGCTCGTCGCGACGGTGCTCGGGATCGGCAACGGCATCGGGTCGGGGCTGATCATGACGCTGGGTGCCGACGCCTCCCCCCGCGAGGGTCGCGCGCAGTTCCTCGGGGGGTGGCGCCTCTGCGCCGACGTGGGCCGGGCCGCCGGCCCCCTCGCCCTGTCGGGTCTGACCGCAGCGGTGACCCTCGGGGCGTCGGCCGTCGTGCTCGGGGTCGGCGCGCTGGCGGGGGCCGTCTGGCTGCGCATCTGGGTGCCGCGCCACGATCCGACCCGGGCGCGGCGGGTCAAACGCCCGCCAGCCGGAGCGCCCCTCGAACTCTGAGAGGGTAGGAGCGTGACCGACCTGATCGACACCACCGAGATGTACCTCCGCACGATCTACGAGCTCGAGGAGGAGGGCATCGTCCCCCTGCGTGCGCGCATCGCGGAGCGGCTCGGTCACTCCGGCCCGACGGTGTCCCAGACCGTCGCCCGGATGGAGCGCGACGGTCTCGTCCGGGTGACCGGTGACCGCCACCTCGAGCTGTCGGCCGAGGGTCGGCTGCGTGCCGTCCGCGTCATGCGCAAGCACCGGCTCGCCGAGCGGCTCCTCGTCGACGTCATCGGCCTGGAGTGGGAGTACGCCCACGATGAGGCGTGCCGGTGGGAGCACGTCATGTCCGAGCAGGTCGAGCGCAAGATCCTCGGCCTCATCGGGGGAGGGCTCGAGTCGCCCTACGGCAACCCCATCCCGGGGCTCGAGGAGCTCGGCGTCGAGGGTGGCGGGGACTTCCGGCAGGGCCTCGTGACGCTGCCGGAGGCACTGTCCGGCGCGCCGCAGCAGACGCCCGCCGTCGTGACGATCCGGCGGATCGGCGAGCCGGTCCAGGTCGACCCCGAGGCCCTCGGCCTGCTGACGAGCGCCGGTGTCGTCCCCGGCGCCCGCGTGGAGCTGCGCCGCGAGGAGGGCCGCATCGCCGTCGTCCCGACGGGCGCGGACCCCGCCGGCGGGGTCTCCCTGCCGGATGAGATCGCCGCCCACGTCTTCAGCGAGCCCGCGGGATCTTGACGGTTCCTTGACCATTGCGTGAGACCGTCCACAACTCGCCGTGACCTCGACGTGACATTTGCTCCGGTGTTCCGATACCTTGAGCGGGCTCGCTCGGGTGTCGGGGGAGCGCCCCTGGTCGGCTCGCCCAATCCTGCCGCCGGCCCGAGGCTCGAAGACTGTGCATGGCAGGAGCGGGGGAACCACGTTTCCCGGGCGTCGTGAGACGCCCTAGGGGTGAAGTCCTCGAGCGCGACCACGGCCGCGAACGGGGGCCGGGCAAGTACCTCCCAGCCCGAACCCGACAGCTCACTCCGCAGGCGTATGGAGAGGTACTCGTGGCTCAGAACGCAACCGGACGTCACCGCGCCCCAGGTCGATACAACCCCCTCGCAGAGCTCAAGGTCATTGCCAAGGAGTCGGCGCAGCCGGCCGTCAAGGGTGCCGCCATCGTCGCGGCCTCCGGCGGCCTCATCGCAACGGTGGCCAATCCGGCCAGCGCCAGCGACGCCAAGCCTCCGGCCGTGGCCGCCGACGCGGTCGTGAACGCCGCTGTCGCGGGCGCCCCCGCCGCCGTCGGGCCGGACGCCGCGGTGACCGAGGCCAGCAACGCCCTCATGACCATCGGCTTCAAGCCGGCCGCCGCCCCCAAGGCCAAGCCCCTCGTCATCGAGGACCTGGTCGTCAAGCAGGAGCGGGCCGAGGCCGCAGCCAAGGCCGAGGAGGCCCGTCAGCAGGCTGCCGAGCGCGCTGCGGCCGCTCGCACCCAGCAGGCGGCGTCGCGGTCCAGCGACCGCACCGCCCTCACGGCCGCGAGCGCCCCGACGTCCAAGCCGGCGAGCAACCCGGCTCCGGCCGCCTCGGGCATCGTCGGGATCGCCCAGTCGATGTTCGGCGTCCCCTACGCCTACGGTGGCACGAGCCCGAGCGGCTTCGACTGCTCCGGCTTCACCTCGTGGGTCTACCGGCAAGCCGGGATCTCGATCCCGCGCACCGCCTCGGCGCAACAGTCGGCGGCCACCCGCGTCTCCTCGCCGCAGCCCGGCGACCTCGTCTTCTTCGGCTACCCGGCCTACCACGTGGGCATCTACGTCAGCCCGGGCCGGATGATCGACGCGCAGCGTCCCGGCACGACTGTCGGCAACCACTCGATCTGGACCACCCCGTCCGGTTACGGCCGCATGGGCCGCTGACCCCGCCTGACCTCCCGCGCTGGCCGCGAGGAGAGCCAGGTGCCGCGACGCCTCTTCGTGTGGCCCCCACCGCTCGGCCGGTGGGGGCCACCGGCATGTCCGGGTCTTCGCGGGCGGTGCCGCGGGCGGCTTCCGCTCGCTAGGCCCCCGCCGGGGGCTGCCCGTCGTGGTTGACTGACATGGTGACTGACCAGCCTGCCGCCGAATCCACGACGACGATCACGCTGGACCTCTGGCTCGACGTCGTCTGCCCCTGGTGCTACATCGCCAAACGTCGGGTCCAGGCCGCGATCGGGCTCTTCGAGCGACCCCACGACGTGAGCCTGGTGATGCGGTCCTGGGAGCTGCACCCCGACCTCGCACGGGGAGTGGGCGGACCGGTCGACCACGACGCCCGCGTGCCGGGAGAGTCGGTCGCCCCCGGCGAGCAGCGCGTGCGGGTCGAGGAGGCGGCGGTCGACCACGAGATCCGCTTCGAGTGGAGCCACGCGGTCCGCGCCAACACCTTCGACGCCCACCGGCTGTGCGCCCTGGCCCTCGAGCTCGGGGGACCGGCGCTGCAGTCCGCCATGGTCGAGCGGTGCTTCGCCGCGCACTTCACCGAGGGCCTGGCCCTCGATGACCACGACGTGCTCCAGCGGATCTCCGCGGAGGCGGGTCTCGACGAGCGGCGGGTCGCCGCCGTGCTCGCGAGCGAGGAGTACGCCGCCAACGTCCGAGCCGACGAGGAGGCCGGGCGCCGCTTCGGTGCGACGCGAATCCCGTTCCTGCTCGCCAACCGCACGGCGACGTTCACCGACCTCGGCAGCGTCGAGGACTACCTCGCGGTGCTGCGCGACGTCGTGACCGAGAAGGCCTGAGGCCTGACCTCGGCGACGCCGACAGCCGCGGGGGGCAGGTCGAGCGTCGACGGGCGAGCGTCGAGGTGGACGCCGACGATCATGCACCGCACCGACCCGCCGGCGAGCTCGATGGTCGGCACGTCGAGCGGCAGGATCCGGCAGCTCGCCTCGATCGCCTCGCGCTGCTCCGGCCGCAGGCTGGCCAGACCCCGGCTCGAGATCGCCAGCACCCGTCCGGTCGGGGAGCGCAGCTCGATGGCGTTCCCGGCGAAGGCGCACACCTGCTCGTAGGTCAGGTCGATGACCGCACGGCCGTACTGTCCGAGCCGCTCCGCGACCTCGACCCGGCGCTGCGGGGACGCTATAAGGTCGAGGCCGATGAGGGCGAACTCCGTCGCCACGCACATCATGACGTTCGTGTGGTAGATCGGCACCCCGGTCGGGTCCACCGCGTCGAAGACCATCGGCTCATAGCCGAAGGCCGTGCAGAACCGTTCGAGCGCAATGGGATCCGCCCGGCGGGACCGGGCGACGTAGGCGATGCGCGAGGCGTGGTCGAGGACCATCGCCCCGGTGCCCTCCAGGAAGACGCCGTCCGGTTCGAGGCCCGAAGAGTCGATGACGTCCTGGACGCGATAGCTGCGCTTCAGCGACTCGATGACGTCCCAGCGCCGTTCGGCGCGCCGGTTCTCGGCGTACATCGGGTGGATCGCGATCCGCCCGCCGGCGTGCGTCGAGAGCCAGTTGTTCGGGAACACGCTGTCCGGTCGCGTCGGGTCGTCGTCGTCGAATAGGTGGACGCGGATGCCCTCCGCCTCGAGTGCCGCCGCGACGCGCGTGACTTCCTCGTATGCCGCTGAGCTGAGTGCCGCTGTCCCCGCGGCGGCCGGGTGGCCGGCCACCTGAAAGACGTTGTCGTCGGCGGTCTGCGGGTTGGGGGTGAAGTGCCGGGGGCGGATGAGCAGTACCGCCCCCGGTGCCTGGGGCGACATGGTCAGCCGACCGGGAGCGGGGACATGACGAGGCCGAAGAGGTCCTTGGGGTCCTCGGGGGCGGCGACGAGGTCGATGGTGTCGAAGAAGTCGCTCCCGTCGACCGTGTCCCGGAGGTAGCGCAGCGCGGAGAAGTCCTCGATGGCGAAACCGACGGAGTCGAACAGGGTGATCTGCTCGGCCGAGGAGCGGCCGGGCCGCCGCCCGGCGACGACCTCCCAGAGCTCGGTGACGGGGAAGTCGGCCGCCTGGTGCTGGATCTCGCCCTCGATGCGGGTCTGCGGGGTGAACTCG
>NZ_AWQS01000087.1 GCF_000576575.1 Intrasporangium chromatireducens Q5-1 | reverse complement strand
ACCCCGAACCGTCGAGTGAGCGCGAACTCCGGCCCGGACCCACCCCAGCGCCGCGCGGCCCCACGGTGCAGCGGCCACTGTCGCCCCGAGGTGGCAGGCTGGGCGCGATGGGTGACGTCCTCGACCGGTTCTCCGAGGCCACGCAAGCGTGGTTCCGGAGCAGTTTTCACGCGCCCACCGAGGCGCAGGCCGGGGCGTGGGACGCGATCTCCTCGGGCCACCACTGCCTCGTCGTCGCGCCGACCGGCTCCGGCAAGACCCTGTCCGCCTTCCTGTGGGCGATCGACCGGATGGCCCGCGAGCCGCTCCCGGAGGACCGCCTGGCGCGCTGCCGGGTCCTCTACATCTCCCCGATGAAGGCCCTCGCCGTCGACGTCGAGCGCAACCTG
The DNA here is from genome assembly GCF_000576575.1 of Intrasporangium chromatireducens Q5-1. Lineage (GTDB taxonomy): Bacteria > Actinomycetota > Actinomycetes > Actinomycetales > Dermatophilaceae > Intrasporangium_A > Intrasporangium_A chromatireducens. Next base: position 15,552 of record NZ_AWQS01000087.1, on the reverse strand, counting down.
CGGGCCCCGCTCGTCGGTATCGGTCATGCCGCCACCCGCCTCGGCCTGCCGGTCCCCGACATCGCCGTCTCCGTCCGCTCCGGCGACACGCCTGCGACCGAGCGCCGGGCGTTCGCCCGCACCCCGAGCGACATCCTCATCACGACGCCCGAGTCGCTCTTCCTGATGCTGACCTCGTCCGTGCGCGAGGCGCTCCGCGGCGTGCAGACCGTCATCATCGACGAGGTCCACGCGGTCGCCGGCACCAAGCGCGGCGCGCACCTAGCGCTCTCCCTCGAGCGGCTTGACGCGCTCCTGCCCCAGCCGGCCCAGCGCGTCGGCCTGTCGGCGACGGTGCGCCCGGTCGAGGACGTCGCCCGCTTCCTCGCCGGGGGACGCCCCACCGAGATCGTCCAGCCCGAGTCGACGAAGGAGTGGGACCTGCGCGTCGTCGTCCCGGTCCCGGACATGGCCGAGCTCGGGTCGTCCGTGGCCGAGCTCGAGCCGGGACTGCCCGACTTCTCCGGCTCCGCGACGGGTACCCCTCCCCGGGCGAGCATCTGGCCGCACGTCGAGGAGCGCATCGTCGACCTCATCGCCGAGCATCGCTCCACGCTCGTGTTCGCCAACTCCCGTCGCCTCGCCGAACGGTTGACCGCCCGGCTCAACGAGATCTGGGAGGAACGCCAGCAGGAGGGTGGCGGGCTGCCCGATGAGCGTGCCGGCGAGCGGTCGGACACCCCATTCCGGTATGCCGCTGAGCCAGCGGGCGCGGACGGTGGCCTCCCAGCGGTGCGGGCTGAGCGGCATACCCGGGAGCCGGCGAAGCCGCCGGCCCAGGTGATGGCGCAGTCCGGAGCCAGCCAGGGCGCACCGGGCGTGCTGGCGCGCGCCCACCACGGCTCGGTCAGCAAGGAGCAGCGGGCGGCGATCGAGGAGGACCTCAAGGCGGGTCGACTGCCCGCCGTCGTCGCGACGAGCAGCCTCGAGCTCGGCATCGACATGGGCGCCGTCGACCTCGTCATCCAGGTCGAGTCGCCGCCCAGTGTCGCGAGCGGGCTGCAGCGGGTCGGGCGGGCGGGGCACCAGGTGGGCGCGGTGAGCCGCGGCGTCCTCTTCCCGAAGTTTCGCGGCGACCTCGTCCAGACCGCCGTCGTCGTCGAGCGGATGCGGTCCGGCGGCATCGAGGCGTTGCACGTCCCGGCCAACCCGATCGACGTGCTCGCCCAGCAGATCGTGGCGATGTGCGCCCTCGACGAGTGGACCGTCGACGAGATCGAGGCGCTCGTCCGGCGGTCGGCGAGCTTCGCCGGGCTGGCCCGCTCGGTCCTCGAGGCGACGCTCGACATGCTCGCCGGGAAATACCCGAGCGACGAGTTCGCCGAGCTGCGGCCGCGGATCGTCTGGGACCGCGTCACGAACACCGTCACGGGGCGCCGCGGAGCGCAACGGCTCGCGGTGACGAGTGGTGGCACCATCCCCGACCGGGGGCTCTACGCGGTCTTCCTCGCGTCCGGGGAGGGCCCCGGTCGTCGCGTCGGCGAGCTCGACGAGGAGATGGTCTATGAGTCGCGGGTCGGCGACGTCTTCACGCTCGGCACGTCGAGCTGGCGGATCGAGGACATCACGCACGACCGGGTCCTCGTCACGCCGGCGCCGGGCCAGCCCGGCCGGCTGCCCTTCTGGAAGGGCGACGCCGCCGGCCGGCCGGCCGAGCTCGGGCGGGCGGTCGGCGAGTTCGTCCGCGGCATCGTCGGGCTGAAGCCCGAGGCCGCCCGCGACCGGATCGAGCAGGCCGGCCTCGATGAGTGGGCCTCCGACAACCTGCTCGCCTACGTCTCCGAGCAGCGCGAGGCGACGCGGCACGTCCCCGACGACCGCACCATCGTCGTCGAACGGTTCCGGGATGAGATCGGCGACTGGCGGGTCGCGGTCCTCTCGCCGTTCGGCAGCCAGGTGCACGCCCCGTGGGCGCTCTGCGTGGCGGCGCGGATGCGCGAGCGGTTCGGGGTGGACGTGCAGGCGATGCACGGTGACGACGGCATCGTCTTCCGGCTGCCCGACCTGGAGTTCGACGAGGACGGCTTCTCGGAGGTGGGTGGTGCCGAGGGCGACGCGGCCGGGGCTGCGGTGCGGCGGCGGTCCGGTACCGCCATCGGCCAGCAGCTCGTCGAGCTGGTCACCCTCGACCCTGAGGAGGTCCGCGAGCTCGTCACCGCGGAGATCGGCGGATCGGCCCTGTTCGCAGCGCGGTTCCGCGAGTGCGCCGCGCGGGCACTGCTCCTGCCGCGTCGCCGTCCCGACCGGCGCCAGCCGCTCTGGCAGCAGCGGCAGCGGGCGGCGCAGCTGTTGCAGGTGGCCAGCCAGTACCCGTCCTTCCCGATCGTCCTCGAGACCGTTCGCGAGTGCCTCCAGGACGTCTTCGACGTGCCGAGCCTGGTGGCCCTGATGGGCGACATCCGCTCCCGCGCCGTCACCGTCGTCGACGTCGAGTCGGCCCAGCCGAGCCCCTTCGCCAAGTCGCTCGTCTTCGGCTACGTCGCGCAGTACCTCTACGAGGGTGACTCCCCGCTGGCCGAGCGCCGGGCCGCCGCCCTCGCGCTCGACCCGTCGCTCCTGTCCGAGTTGCTCGGCCAGGGGGAGGCCCTCGCGCTGCGCGACCTGCTCGATCCGCAGGCCGTCGCGCGCACCGAGGCCGAGCTGCAGCGGCTCACCCCCGAGCGGGCGGCCCGCGACGACGAGGACCTCGCCGACCTGCTCCGGGTGCTCGGACCGCTGTCGATGACCGACATCCTCGCCCGGGCGGCCGAAGGGTTCTCCCCGGCCGCCGTCGAGGCCGCGCTGCGCCACCTCGAGGACGCCCGCCGGGTCATCGCCGTCCGGGTCGCCGGCGACGACCGCTGGGCCGCCATCGAGGACGCCGCGCGGCTCCGCGACGCGCTCGGCACCGCTCTGCCCGTCGGCATCCCGCAGGCGTTCCTGGAGCCGGTGCCCGACCCGCTCGGTGACCTCGTCGCCCGCTTCGCCCGCACCCACGGCCCGTTCACCCCCGGCACGGCCGCCCGCTGGTGGGGCGTCGGACCCGCCGTCGTCCACGACGCCCTGCGCCGACTCGTCTCCGCCGGTCGGGTCGTCGAGGGCGAGCTGCTCCCCGTCGAGAACGGCGGCGGCCGCGGCCCGGAGTTCTGCGACGCCGAGGTGCTGCGGCTGCTGCGTCGCCGTTCCCTCGCCGCCCTCCGGCACGAGGTCGAGCCCGTCACCCAGCGCGACCTCGCGCGCTTCCTCCCGCAGTGGCAGGGCGTCGGTGGTGGCCTCCGTGGCCGCGAGGGCCTGCTCCGCGCCGTCGAACAGCTGACCGGAGCGGTGCTCCCCGCCAGCGCCCTCGAGACCCTCGTCCTGCCGGCGCGGGTCGCGGGCTACCGCCCCGGCCTGCTCGACGAGGTGATGAGCACCGGTGAGGTGACGTGGCGCGGCCATGGTTCCCTGCCCGGCGACGACGGCTGGGTCAGCCTGCACCTCACCGAGACCGCGCACCTGACCCTGGCGCCCCCCGAGGACCGCGAGCTGACCGGCACCGAGCGAGCAGTGCTCGCCGAGCTCGCCGGAGGGGGCGCCTGGTTCTTCCGGGCCCTGGCCAGCCGCCTCGACCTCGACGACAGCGAGCTGCTCGACGCGCTGTGGTCCCTCGTGTGGTCCGGTCACGTCACCGGTGACACGCTCGCGCCGCTCCGCGCCCTCCTCGCCGGCGGCCGCACCGCCCACAAGCGCGCCAGCTCCGGTCCCCGCACGACGCGGTATGCCGCTCAGCGCCGTTCGCTCGGCCGGTTCGGCTCGCTCCGGGCGGGGTTGGGCGGTGCCGCTGCCGGTCCCGGTGCTGGTGCCGGCCTCGACCAGGCCAAGGTCGTGGCTGCCGAGGAGACGGCCCGGGCGGCCAGCCTGCGGGCCGGGCGCGCCGCGGCCGGATCGGTCCCGTCGACCGGCGTAGGGCGCTGGACCGCACTGCCACCCGCCGAGGCCGACCCCACGGTGCGGGCCGTGACGAGTGCAGAGCTGCTGCTCGACCGCTACGGCGTCCTGACCCGCGGCGCCGTCGTCGCCGAGGAGGTGCCGGGCGGGTTCGCCGCCGTCTACCGGGTGCTCGCCGCCGCCGAGGAGGCCGGCAAGGTGCGCCGGGGCTACTTCGTCGAGTCGCTCGGCGCGTCCCAGTTCGCGGCCCCCGGGGCGGTCGACCGGCTCCGGTCGCTCGCCCGGCTGCCCGACGACTCCGCCGGACCGGGCTCGGGCCGTTCGCCCGAGCCGGCCGACCCGTGGACGCTGCCGGCCCCGGGGACCGAGCTGAGCGGCATACGAAAGCCTGTCGGGCCGGCGCTCGTGCTCGCCGCGCACGACCCCGCGAACCCCTACGGGGCGGCGCTGCCGTGGCCGGAGCGGCGGGTCACCGACCCGACCGACGACGGCGAGGGGAGCCGGCGCAAGGGGCACCAGCCCGCGCGCAAGGCCGGCGCCCTCGTCGTGCTCGTCGACGGCACGCTCGTGCTCTATGTGGAGCGCGGCGGCCGCACCATGCTCTGCTGGTCCGACGACCCGGCGGAGCTGCAGGCGGCCGCCGACGCGCTGGCCCTGTCGGTGCGCGAGGGGGCGCTCGGCCGGCTGACCGTCGAGAAGGCCGACGGGGCCTCCGTCCTCGGCTCGGGCCACCCGCTCGTGCAGGCACTGTCGCAGGCCGGCTTCCACATGACGCCCCGGGGGCTACGGCTGCGCCGCTGAGCCGTGGCCCGGGGGTGCGGCGTCCTCAGCACTTCTCCCAGTAACCGGGCGAGGACTCCTTGAGGGTGGACGTGTAGAAGGTGTTGTAGAGGCCTAGCTGCTGGTTCGACCCGACCGCCCACGCGTAGCCGCCGGACTGGTACGCCCGCCCCGCCTGGACGTGCGCGTAGTTGCTCGCCGTGACGCACGTCGGTGCCGGCGCGCTCGTCGTCGTGCTCGTCGGCGTGGTCGTCGTGGGAGTGGGGGTCGGCTCTGCGGTCGTGGTCGACGTCGTGCCGGTCGGAGTGGGGGTCGGCGTCGGCCCGGAGCGGTCCAGCCCGAAGAACACTGCGTCGTAGTACGCCCCGCAGACGGTGTCGATGAAGTAGGCGCCGGTGGCGCCGCACTGCTCGGGGGCGGTGCCGGGGTCGACCGGCGTGCCATGCCCCATCCCCGCGACCCGGTGCAGCCGGACCTGGCCGCCGTAGTCCTCCCACGTCACCACATCTCCGGTCGAGCCGGTCGAGGTGGGCGTCTGCGAGACGCCGAGGACGTCGGTGAACTGGTCACGCAGCTCCTCGCCGTTGCGGGGCGCGACCGTCGTGTCCGACTGGCCCTGCCAGATCGAGACCCGCGGGCGCGGCCCGGCGTAGGACGGGAAGGCGCCGCGCACCAGGTCGCCCCACTGCTTCGGCGTCTTGTCGACGCCCGGGTTCATGCACGAGAACGCATGGACCATGGAGGTGGCGCACTTGTACGGCAGGCCGGCGTTGATCGAGCCGCCGGCGAACTTGTCCGGGTAGGCGGCGAGCATGACCGCCGTCATCGCAGCGCCCGCGGACAGCCCAGTGACGTAGACGCGCTCGGGGTCCGAGCCGTAGCTCGTGACGGCGTGGTCGACCATCGCCGCGATGCTCGCCGCCTCGCCCTGGCCCCGGCTGATGTCGCCGGTCTGGAACCAGTTGAAGCACGTGTTGGAGTTGTTGGACTGGCTCTGCTCGGCGAGGACGAGCGCGAAGCCGTCCCGGTCGGCGAGGGTGCGCCAGCCGGAGTTCGCGAAGTACGTGGGCGCGTCCTGGGTGCAGCCGTGCAGCTCGACGACGAGCGGCGCGCCGGAGGGCAGCCCGTCGGGCCGGTAGGCGTACATCGTCAGCGCGCCGGGGTTGGCCCCGAAGCTGGGCACCTGCTCGAGCGCGGCGGCGCGGGCGGCCGGGGCCGTCACGACGAGCGCGCCCAGCGCGAGCGCGGTCGCGAGCGCCAGCAGCCCGCCGAGAGCACGGATGGGCCAGGCCAGTCGGAGCGTGTGGGGTCGTGGTCGGTCAGTCATCATCGCCTCCGTCCGGACGTCGCCGGTGACGTCCGTTTTGTCACGATTGCAGCAGTCGTATGCCGCTGAGCACAGTCCCCCGGACCAGCACCCCGGGCGCGTGGTGGGCGTCTGGCCCATTGCAGACTGGGCACATCTGTGGCATGGGACGCCAGTGTCGCGACGTGCGGGGAAGGAGGAGTCGTGCCCGAGGGTGACGCCGTGTGGCGGACGGCCCGGCGGCTGCACGCCGCCTTGGCCGGGCGGCAGATCGTCGCCGCCGACCTGCGCTGGCCGGACCTGTCGACGGCCGACCTGCGCGGCCGGGACACCCTCGAGGTCGTCAGTCGGGGCAAGCACCTGCTGCACCGGATCGACGGTGGCCTGACGCTCCACTCCCACCTGCGGATGGACGGCCGGTGGCGGGTCGAGGCGACCGCCACCCTCAAGCCGGGCTGGCGGCGCCTGCCGGACCTGCGGGCCCTCGTCGCGACGTCGGACTGGACCGCGCTCGGCGTGCGCCTCGGCGAGCTCGACCTCGTCCCGACGGTGCGCGAGTCCGACCTCGTCGGGCACCTCGGGCCGGACCTGCTCGCGCCGGACTGGGACGAGGCGAGTGCCGCCCGGTCCGTCGCGAACCTCCGCGTCGCGGCGGTGCCGGTCGCCCAGGCGCTGCTCGACCAGCGCAACCTCGCGGGGCTCGGCACGATCTGGATGGCCGAGACGCTCTTCGCCGAGCGGGTGCCGCCATGGTCAGTGGCATCCGAGCTGGGCGAGGAGCGCCTCGCCGGCATCGTCACGCGGGCCCACCAGCTGCTCGACCAGTCCCGTCGGCACGCCATGCCGTCGTCGACCGGCTCGCGTCGGCGGGGGGAGTCGTTCCATGTCTACGGCCGCAACGCCCGGCCCTGTCGGCGGTGCGGCGCCCTGGTCCGGGTCGCGTCGCTCGGCACGGGTCTGCACGACAGGGTCGTCTTCTACTGCCCGTCGTGCCAGGGCGGCCTCGCACCGACCGACAACGGCCGCGCCCAGCGCCCGCTCGGCTCTCGCGACGCCCCGTGACCCTGCACTGCCCGCTTCGTCCAGTGGCCGGTGTCGGTGCGCCTGTCTAGTGTCGGAGAGGTCGTAACCCGACCACGACGAAGGAGCAGGAGCATGGCATCGCGGCTCAACCCCTACATCAGCTTCGAGCACAACGCCCGCGAGGCGATGGAGTTCTACAAGGACGTCTTCGGCGGCGACCTCGTGATCTCGACCTTCGGCGAGTACGGCGACCAGGACGCGCCGGGCGCGGACGACGTCATGCACGCCCAGCTCGAGACCCCGAGCGGCTTCACCCTGATGGCCTCCGACACCCCGCCCGGCATGTCGCACACCGCCGGCGACAACATCTCGATCAGCCTGAGCGGTGACGACGCCGACCAGCTGCGCGGCTACTGGGAGAAGCTCTCCGACGGTGGCACGGTCGCCGTCCCCCTGCAGAAGCAGATGTGGGGAGACGAGTTCGGCTCCGTGCAGGACCGCTTCGGCATCACCTGGATGGTCAACATCGCTGGCGGCCAGCCAGGCTGACCTCGGCGCCGGCGCCGGCGCCTGCGGCGCACCGCGGTGGCCCAGCGGCGCACCGCGGTGGCCAGCGGCACACCTGGGCTGCCCAGCGGCGCGCCACGGCTCAGGCGCGGGTTCGGCGGCCGGACGCGATGACGATGCTCGCGATCCCGGCGAGCACGGACCACATCAGCACGAACACCCAGGTGTCCGAGCCATTCGGGTCGTGCAGGGCCGCGAAGACGGCGCCGGACAGGGAGATGCCGAGCACCGCGCCGAGCACGTCGGACAGGTTGAGCGACGAGCTCGCCCGGCCGTGCTCCTCGGCCGGGCTCAGCGCGAGGGTCAGCACCGACGTCGAGGACGTCGCGAGCCCCATCGCGAGCCCGGTCAGGACGGACCCGACGGCGAGGACGAGCCAGTGCATCCCGACCGCGGCCACGATCGCCAGCAGCCCGATCCCTGCGGTCAGGAAGACGCCGCCGACCGAGACGAGCTGCGGCTTGCGGTCCGCGAAGGTGGGGTTGCCCTGCATCCAGGAGCCGAACGACCAGCCCAGTGCCCCGACCGTGAGGACCGCACCGGCGAGCGTGGGCGACAGGTGGCGTTCGGCGACGAGCATGAGGGGCACGAAGGTCACCGACCCGTTGAAGGTGGCGCTGAGCAGCAGCCGACTCACCATCGTCGCGGGCAGTCCGCGCCGGATCCGGAGCGTCCCGGCCGGGACGAGGCGGGGATAGACGAGCAGGACCCCGGCGAGGCCCAGGGTCGCGGCTCCGAGCATCGCCGGGCTGAACGGCACGAGCCGCTCGGCACCCACCTGCAGCAGGCCGGCCGCGACGGCGATGGTCAGGCCGAGCCAGACGAGCCGCCGCTCGGCCTGTCCAGCGGCGGCTGCGCGTTCGCCGCGGAGGCCGCCGTCGATGGACTCCCGCTGCTGCAGCACGATGACGAACGTGGCCGCGATCGGCGCGAGGACGACGAGGAAGACCCAGCGCCACGAGAAGGTCGTCGTGAGCCAGCCGGCGATCGGCGGTCCGATGAGTGACGGCAGCACCCACGCGGCCGACGTCCAGCTGAAGACGCGTGGCCGCACCGACTCGGGATAGACCCGACCGGCGACGACGTAGAGCGCGACGACGTTGAGGCCACCGCCGAGACCGGCGACGGCGCGGCCGACCAGCAGCACCCCGAACGACCCGGCGAGCCCGGCGACGACACAGCCGAGGGCAAACAGGATCTGCCCGACGACGAGCACCTGGAAGGGGCCCCGCCGGTCCGACCACACGCCGGACAGGACGGTCCCGAGCAGCTCGGCCGTGAGCATGATCGAGAACGCGAGGCCGTACGACTTGACGGCGTTCAGCTCCGCCGCGACGACAGGCATCGCGGTCGAGACGGCCATCGCCTCGAAGGCGATGATCGTGATGAGCGCGATGACGGCAATGGTGACGAGGCGATGCTCCGCGGACAGCGGGCCGGGCGCGCGGTGCTGGCGGGCCGTCGGCCGGTCCTCGTTGCGCGTCGTCACCCGGGCAACGCTACCCAGCCGCTGCGACTCGCCGCCCCCGAGTTCTCGGCCTGCCGTCAGTCGGTCGCGATGCTCGGTGGGATCTGCCTGATGTCCGGAGCGGCCTGCCGCTCGGCGTTCGCCTGCGAGTCCTCGAGCTCCTCCTGCGACTCGACCTCGGCGGCGACGCGGGCGGCGTAGGCCGCGACCTCGCTCTCGACCCGGTCCAGGTCCCAGCCGAGGATGGGAGCCACGATCTCGGCGGCCGCCCGCGCCGAGTCGGTGCCACGGCTCGGTGACTCGATGGAGATCCGGGTGCGTCGGGTCAGCAGGTCATCGAGGTGCAGCGCGGCCTCGTGGGTCGCGGCATAGGCGATCTCGACGCGGAGGTACTCCTCGGCGCCGGGCAGCGGACGCAGCAGACCCGGGTCGCTGTCGGCGAGCGCCAGCACCTCGTCGAGCAGCGTGCCGTAGCGCTCGGCGAGGTGGGTGACGCGCCATACGGGCAGCTGTTGTCGCTCGGCGATCCGCTCGAGGCGGTTCAGCAGCGCCGGGTAGCCCTCCGCGCCGAGCAGCGGGATCTCGTCGGTCACGCTGTCCGGCACGTCGCCCGGCAGGTCCTCACGGGCGGCGTCGACGGCGTCGGCGGCCATGACCCGGTAGGTCGTGTACTTGCCGCCGGCGACCGAGACGAGCCCCGGCTGCGTGCGCGCGACCGCGTGCTCCCGGGAGAGCTCCGCCGTGTCCTCGTCCTCGCCCGCGAGCAGCGGCCGCAGCCCGGCATAGACGCCCTCGATGTCCGCGTGGGTGATCGGCGTCCGCAACACCGCGCCGAGGCGCTCGAGCAGGTAGTCGATGTCCGCCCGCGTCGCCGCCGGGTGCGCCCGGTCGAGGTGCCACTCGGTGTCGGTCGTGCCGATGATCCAGTGCGTCGTCCACGGGATGACGAACAGGACCGACCGCTCCGTGCGCAGGATCAGGCCGGTCTCCGAGTCGATCCGGTCCCGGGGCACGACGATGTGGATGCCCTTGCTTGCCCGGACGCTGAACCGGCCCCGGCTGCCGGCCATCGCCTGGATGTCGTCGTTCCACACGCCGGTGCAGTTGATGACCACGGTGGCGGCCACGTCGACCCGGGCGCCCGACTCGACGTCCTCGACGACGCCGCCGATCACCCGCTCACCCGCGTGGCGCAGCCCCACGACCCGGGCGGAGTTGAGGACGGTGGCGCGGTAGGCCGCCGCTGTCCGCACCGTCGTCAGGGTGTGCCGTGCGTCGTCGGCCTGCGCGTCGTAGTAGAGCAGGCCGCCGGTGAGCGCGTCCTTGCGCAGGGCGGGCGCGAGCCGCAGGGCGCCGGTGCGCGTGAGCTGCCGGTGCCGGGGTGTCGAGCGCGCGCCCCCGATCGTGTCGTAGAGCGTGAGTCCCGCTGTCACATAAGGGCGTTCCCAGCCGCGGCCGGTCAGTGGGTAGAGGAACGGCACCGGCCGCACGAGGTGTGGGGCGATCCGGGTCAGCATGAGCTCGCGCTCCCGCAGCGCCTCGCGGACCAGGTCGAAGTTCATCTGCTCGAGGTAGCGCAGCCCTCCGTGAAACAGCTTGGACGAGCGAGAGGACGTGCCCGACGCGTAGTCCCGCTGCTCGACGAGGGCCACCGACAGCCCGCGCGTGGCGGCGTCGAGCGCCGTTCCGGCGCCCGTCACGCCACCGCCGATGACGAGCACGTCGAACCGATGCGACGCCAGCCGCCGCCAGGCGCCGGCGCGCTGGTCGGGACCGAGGGCGACGGGACGCGTCATGGTGCCAGCCTATGCAGAGCCGGTATGCCGCTGAGCCGGCACCGCGGCAGCGCGCAGTGCCGCTGCGCTGCCGATAGGGGGGACGTCCTCGCGCAAAGATGTTGACGGCGTCCACACTCTGCGGGGACGATGTCGGCGGTGCCACCTATCGTGGACCGGACCACCTGAGTCGGGAGATGGACATGACCCTCCACGCCACACCTGCTCCATACCGTGGGCCCGCGATCGAGGCGGAGCACCTCGTCAAGCGGTTCGGGGAGATGACGGCTGTCGACGACGTCAGCTTCGCGGTGCCCCAGGGCTCCGTCCTCGGGCTGCTCGGGCCCAACGGTGCCGGCAAGACGACCACCGTGCGGATGATGACGACCCTCAGCCGTCCCACGAGCGGCACCGCCCGAGTGGCCGGCCACGACGTCATCTCCGACCCCGATGCGGTCCGGCGCAGCATGGGCCTCACCGGTCAGGCGGCAACGGTCGACGAGTTCCTCACCGGTCGGGAGAACCTGCGGCTCATGGGGTCGCTCTACGGCCTCTCCCGGCGCGAGATGACTCGGATCTCCGACGAGCTCCTCGAGCGCTTCTCGATCGCCGACGCGGGGGACAAGGTCGTCAAGGACTACTCCGGCGGCATGCGCCGCCGCCTCGACCTCGCCGTGTCCCTCATCGCAGCCCCTCGGGTCCTCTTCCTCGACGAGCCGACGACCGGGCTCGACCCCCGCAGCCGCGTGGAGCTCTGGTCGACGCTGCGCGAGCTCGTCGCCGATGGCACCACCCTGCTCCTGACGACGCAGTACCTCGAGGAGGCGGACCAGCTCGCCGATCGCATCATCGTCGTGGACCACGGCCGCATCATCGCCGAGGGCACGCCACTCGAGCTGAAGGATCGGTCCGGCGCGGCGGCACTGGTCATCACCGTGTCCCACGCGCACGAGCTCGTCGCGGCCCAGGCCCTGCTCGCCTCCCATGTCCGCGAGGTCCATGTCGACCCCGGTGCGCGGCAGCTGACCGCCCCCGTCGAGGGACTCGCTGACGTGATGCGCGTGGCCCGGGTCTTCGAGCAGTCCGAGATCGTCCTCGACGACCTCGGCCTCAAGCGCCCCAGCCTCGACGACGTCTTCCTGCACCTGACCGGTCGCAGGGCCGAGTCCGAGGAGTCCGCCGACGACCAGGCTGCCGAGCCGGCAGCCGTCATGGAGGAGGTCCGATGACGTCGACCATCGGCACGACGGCCCCGGCGCCGGCCGCCCGGCCCATCGTCACGCCGCCCGGGCTCGCCAGCCAGGTGCGCACGCACGTCTGGCGCAACGTCAAGCACATCCGACGGATGCCGGAGATGCTCGCCGACGTCACGTTCCAGCCCGTCATGTTCGTCGTCCTGTTCGCCTACGTCTTCGGCGGGTCGATCAACGCGGGCGTCAACTACCGCGAGTGGCTGCTGCCCGGGATCATGGCCCAGACGATGACCTTCTCGTGCTTCGTCGTCGCGGTCGGCCTCACGAACGATCTCAACAAGGGCGTCATCGACCGCTTCCGGTCCCTGCCGATCTCCCGCGCCTCGGTGCTCATGGGGCGCAGCATCTCCAGCCTGATCCACTCGAGCATCGGCATCGTCGTGATGGCCGGCACGGGCCTGGTCATCGGCTGGCGGATCCACGAGGGGTTCACCCGGGCGGTCCTGGGGTTCGCGCTCCTGCTGCTGTTCGGCTTCGCGATGATCTGGTTCGGCATCCTCGCCGGGTCCGCCCTCAAGACGGTCGAGGCCGTTCAGGGCGTGATGTTCACGGCCGTCTTCCCGCTGACGTTCCTCGCCGACACCTTCGCCCCGGCGGCGAACATGAGCCCGGCCTGGCTGCGCACCGTTGCCGAGTGGAACCCCATCAGCTCGCTGGTTCGGGCGATCCGGGAGCTGTGGGGCAACGCCGCCCCCCTCGCGCCCGACTCGGCCCTGCCACTGCACCACCCCGTGGAGTCGACGATCATCTGGTCCGTCGCGCTCACCCTGGTCCTCGCACCCCTGTCGATCCGCGCCTTCAACCGCCGCACGTCCGACTAGCAGTAGCGTCGGGCCATGCCTGATGCCACCCATGTCGTCGCGATCGACCAGGGCACGACGAGCACCCGGGCCATGGTGTTCGACCGGCGTGGCGAGGTCGTCGCGGCGGACCAGCGCGAGCACCGCCAGATCTTCCCGCGCGCGGGCTGGGTCGAGCACGACCCGCTCGAGATCTGGCGCAACACCCGGGCGGTCCTCGGCGGCGCGCTCGGCAAGGCGAACCTCAACGCCGGACACGTCGCTGCCGTCGGCATCACGAACCAGCGCGAGACGACCGTCGTGTGGGACCGCAGCACCGGTCAGCCGATCCACAACGCGATCGTCTGGCAGGACACCCGGACCCAGGCCATCTGCAACGAGCTGGCGGGGGAGGAGGGGCCGCAGCGGTTCGCGGCGACGACCGGGCTGCCGCTCGCGACCTACTTCGCGGGCCCGAAGATCCGGTGGATCCTTGACCACGTCGACGGCGCCCGCGACCGCGCCGAGGCGGGGCAGCTGCTGGCCGGCACGGTGGACACGTGGCTGCTGTGGAACCTCACCGGCGGCGCGGAGGACGGCGGCATCCACGTCACGGACGTCACGAACGCCTCGCGCACCCTGCTGATGGACCTGCGCACCCTCACCTGGGACGCGGCGATCGCGGCGGAGGTCGGCGTCCCGCTGCGGATGCTCCCCGAGATCCGGTCGTCCTCGGAGGTCTACGGCACGATCACGCCGGGGACGCTCGCCGGCGTGCCCGTCGCGGGGATCCTCGGTGACCAGCAGGCGGCGACGTTCGGTCAGGCGTGCCTCCAGCCGGGAATGGCGAAGAACACCTATGGCACGGGCAACTTCATGCTGCTCAACACCGGCGAGGAGATCGTCACCAGCCGGCACGGGCTGTTGACCACGGTGTGCTACCGGCTCGGTGAGGCGAAGCCCGTCTACGCCCTCGAGGGCTCCATCGCCGTCACGGGCTCGCTCGTGCAGTGGTTGCGCGACAACCTCGGCATCATCCGTGACGCGGCCGAGGTCGAGACGCTGGCCGGCACCGTCGAGGACAACGGCGGCGCCTACTTCGTGCCGGCCTTCTCGGGACTCTTCGCCCCGCACTGGCGCCCGGACGCGCGTGGTGCGCTCGTCGGCCTGACCCGCTACGTCCACAAGGGGCACATCGCGCGAGCGGCCCTCGAGGCAACCGCTTTCCAGACGCGTGAGGTGCTCGACGCGATGAGCCGTGACGTGTCGGGCGCCGGCGCCGAGCCCTTCTTGACCGAGCTCAAGGTGGACGGCGGGATGGTCGTCAACGACACGCTCATGCAGTTCCAGGCCGACCTGCTCGGTGTCGACGTCGTGCGCCCGAAGGTCGCCGAGACGACCGCGCTCGGGGCCGCGTATGCCGCTGGGCTGGCTGTCGGGTACTGGTCCAGTCCCAGCCAGGTGACCGCGAACTGGGGCGAGGACCGGCGCTGGTCGCCGCGGATGGACGCGACCGAGCGCGACCGCCTCTATCGGCAGTGGTGCAAGGCGGTCACGAGGACCCTCGACTGGGTCGACGCCGACACCCGCTGAGGCGTCACCGGCGCCGGCACTGGGAGCGGAGCCAGTCCACCGCGGCGCGGTCCGGGTCGTCGGTGCGGGCCTGCGGTGGGATGCCGTGCGTGAAGTCGTGGCCGGCCAGGTCCGTCAGGCGGGTGGTCGGCAGGACCAGCTCGGCGCCATCCGGGAGGGCGAAGCGCTCGGTGAGCGGCAGGCCGCGCGTGTCGGTGCCGAAGGTGCGCGTCCGGTCGCTCTGTTGCAGGGCGAGGGTCAGCGCCTCTCCGACACCAGTGGTCTGGCCGGACTGCAGGACGGCGACGGGCCGGGTGTTCCGGGTGCCCGAGCCGCTCGCAGACGCCATCGGGCGGCCGCTGAGGAACACGGATCCCATGGCGATGGACACGTGGAACGCCTTGCCGTTGCGGTCCCGCAGCTGGAAGATCTCTCCCTCTGGGAGGAACTGGTGCAGACCGGCGAGCAGCCCCCAGTCGTCCTGCGATCGGGTGTCGCGCAGGTCGATGACCCACCCGCACGACACTGCCGGTTGGCTGGTGCGGATGGTGTCGGCGATCGCGGTGGCGCGTGCCGACTCGCTGTCGCTGATGAGGGGGCCGATGGTGGGCACGGTGATGTGGCCGATCCCACCGGAGGCCGACACCGCCGGAGGCGCGGCGATCTCCGGAGTGGGCACGTCCTTGGGAGCGACGAGGAGGCCCTGCGGTCCGGCGGCTGCAGCGAGCGCCGTGGTCAGCGCTGGGTAGGTGTCGGCGGCGCTCCTGGCGGGACGCACCTGCGCCATCGCGTCGCGGACCACGCCCGGCCACCAGGTGACCTCGTCGACGAAGAACGAACGGTCACCCATGATCTGCAGGGCGGTCCGCGCATACTCCTCCGCGGGCGAGAGGGCCGTCCGGGTCGGCTCCGGCGTGCCGACCGGCTGCGGGCGGGACGGGCTGAGCAGGACCATCGCCACGGCGACCGCGGCGGCCAGTGCTCCGATGGAGAGCAGCTGGCGCCCCACGCGCCCGCCGATGGTCATGCTGCCGAGCCTAGGACGATCCCCCTCGTCGAGTGAGCGCAAACTCCGGAGTTTGCG
>NZ_AWQS01000086.1 GCF_000576575.1 Intrasporangium chromatireducens Q5-1 | reverse complement strand
TGCCCGGGCAGGCCGCCCGGGCGGGTCGCCCGGGCGGGATGGCTCAGGCCGAGTCGCGGCCCGTCCGTGGCACCCGCTCCGTGCCGGCCTCGCCAGTGGTGTCCCGGGTCGGGTCGGGCGTGGAGTCCGCGAGCCCGGCCAGGGCCTCGTCGAGCGCCGCGTCCCCGAGCTCGGCCAGGTCGTCGGCCGGCCGGTGCGCCGGCTTCGCCTCGGGCGAGAAGGTGAACTTCTCCTCCTTGCCCTCGCCCTCGGTGCCGACGAGCACGTGCTGGCCGGACGTGAACTCCGCGTAGAGGATCTTCTCGGACAGGGCGTCCTCGATCTCGCGCTGGATCGTCCGGCGCAGTGGTCGGGCGCCGAGCACCGGGTCGTAGCCCTTCTTGGCGAGCAGGTCCTTGGCCGCGGGCGTGAGCTCGATGCCCATGTCCTTGTCCTTGAGCCGCTTGTCGAGCTTGGCGATCTCGAGGTCGACGATCTGGGTGATCTCGTCCTTGGTCAGGTGCGGGAACACGATGATGTCGTCGACGCGGTTGAGGAACTCGGGCCGGAAGTGCTGCTTGAGCTCGTCGGTGACCTTGGCCTTCATCCGCTCGTAGTCGGACATCGTGTCCGGCCCGGCCGAGAAGCCCATCGACGCCTTGGAGGCGTCGCGGGTGCCGAGGTTGGTCGTCATGATGATGACCGTGTTCTTGAAGTCGACCATCCGACCCTGCGAGTCGGTCAGCCGGCCGTCCTCGAGCACCTGCAACAGCGAGTTGAAGATCTCCGGGTGGGCCTTCTCGACCTCGTCGAACAGGACGACCGAGAACGGCTTGCGGCGGACCTTCTCCGTCAGCTGGCCACCCTCCTCGTAGCCGACGTAGCCGGGGGGGCTACCGAACAGCCGCGAGACGGTGTGCTTCTCGGAGTACTCGGACATGTCGAGCTGGATGAGCGCGTCCTCGCTGCCGAAGAGGAACTCGGCGAGCGTCTTGGCGAGCTCGGTCTTGCCGACACCGGTCGGTCCGGCGAAGATGAACGACCCACCGGGACGGTGCGGGTCCTTCAGGCCGGCACGGGTGCGACGGATCGCCTGCGACAGCGCGCCGACGGCCTCGTTCATGCCGACGATCCGCTTGTGCAGCTCGTCCTCCATGTGGAGCAGCCGGCTCGACTCCTCCTCGGTCAGCTTGAAGACCGGGATGCCGGTGCTCGCGGCGAGAACCTCCGCGATGAGCTCCTCGTCGACCTCGGCGACGACGTCCATGTCGCCGGTCTTCCACTGCGCCTCCCGGGCGGCCTTCTCGGCGCGGAGCTTCTTCTCCTCGTCGCGGACCCGGGCGGCACGCTCGAAGTCCTGGCCGTCGATCGCCGACTCCTTCTCGCGCACGAGCTTGGCGATCTTCTCGTCGAACTCGCGCAGGTCCGGCGGTGCGGTCATCCGGCGGATGCGCAGCCGCGCGCCCGCCTCGTCGATGAGGTCGATCGCCTTGTCCGGCAGGTAGCGGTCGTTGACGTAGCGGTCGGCCATGTTGGCCGCCGCGACGAGCGCGCCGTCGGTGATCGTCACGCGGTGGTGCGCCTCGTAGCGGTCACGCAGGCCCTTGAGGATCTCGATCGCGTGCGGCAGCGTCGGCTCCTGCACCTGGATCGGCTGGAACCGGCGCTCGAGCGCGGAGTCCTTCTCTATGTGCTTGCGGTACTCGTCGAGCGTCGTCGCACCGATCGTCTGCAGCTCGCCACGGGCGAGCATCGGCTTGAGGATCGACGCGGCGTCGATGGCGCCCTCGGCGGCACCGGCACCGACGAGCGTGTGGATCTCGTCGATGAAGATGATGATGTCGCCGCGAGTGCGGATCTCCTTGAGGACCTTCTTCAGCCGCTCCTCGAAGTCACCGCGGTAGCGGCTGCCGGCCACGAGCGAGCCGAGGTCGAGGGTGTAGAGCTGCTTGTCCTTGAGCGTCTCGGGCACCTCGCCCTTGACGATGTCCTGGGCCAGTCCCTCGACGACGGCGGTCTTGCCGACGCCGGGCTCGCCGATGAGGACCGGGTTGTTCTTGGTCCGGCGGGACAGCACCTGCATGACCCGCTCGATCTCCTTCTCGCGCCCGATGACCGGGTCGAGCTTGCCCTCGCGCGCGGCCTGCGTCAGGTTGCGGCCGAACTGGTCGAGCACGAGCGACCCCGCCGGGGTGCCCTCCCCCGTCGCCTGGCCGACACCGGCCCCGGCCTTCTCGCCCTGCCCGGTGCCTTGGTAGCCGGAGAGGAGCTGGATGACCTGCTGGCGCACCTTGTTCAGCTCTGCGCCCAGCTTGACGAGGACCTGGGCGGCGACGCCCTCGCCCTCGCGGATCAGGCCGAGCAGGATGTGCTCGGTGCCGATGTAGCTGTGCCCCAGCTGCAGTGCCTCACGCAGGGAGTACTCGAGGACCTTCTTGGCCCGCGGTGTGAAGGGGATGTGTCCGGTCGGGGCCTGCTGCCCCTGGCCGATGATCTCCTGGACCTGTGCCCGAACCGCCTCGAGGCTGATGTCGAGGGACTCGAGTGCCTTCGCGGCGACGCCTTCGCCTTCGTGGATCAGACCCAGGAGGATGTGCTCGGTCCCGATGTAGTTGTGGTTGAGCAGGCGCGCCTCTTCCTGCGCCAGCACGACCACCCTCCGGGCCCGGTCGGTGAACCGTTCAAACATGCTTTGCTCCTGACTGATCGAGACAATCTCGATGCTATCTGTGCCGCCACCTGTGCGGCTCACTCCACCAAACGCGACCTCTGTGCATCCTGTTCCCATGCAACGCCGGGGACACGCCTGCGGGTTCTCCGTTACGCCCAGAGCAGAACGCCCGGTTCCCGGCCGCTTCCACGCCCCGCCCCGTATGCCGCTGAGCGGGCCAGCGCGCGCCCGCTGAGCGGCATACCGGCTGGGTGGGAAGGGCCACCCACCCACTCGACCGACGAGCGGAAGTCCGCGAGGATCGGGGGCATGCCGGCCCTCGACCACCTCAGCAAGGCGCAGTTCCCGCGGTCCGCGGGCTACGACGCCAAGTGGCTCGTCGACCTCGACATGGGGCCGCACCCGCTCTGGCTCCTCGAGGACCTGGCCCAGGACCTCGACCTGCGCCCCGAGATGCGCGTCCTCGACCTCGGCTCGGGGCTGGGCGCGACGTCCGTGTTCCTCGCCAGGGAGTTCGGGGTGCGCGTCGTCGCGGCCGACCTGTGGGTCGACCCGACCGAGGCCGGCGAGGTGTTCCGGGAGGCGGGCGTCGACGACCGGGTGCTGCCGATGCGGGTCGACGCGCACCGGTTGCCCTTCGGGCGGCAGACCTTCGACGCGATCGTCAGCATCGATGCGTGGGAGTACTTCGGCACGGGCGACCACTACCCGCCGTACATCGCCGGGTTCCTGCGGCCAGGGGGTCAGCTCGGGGTCGCGACGCCCGCCCTCACGAGCGAGGTGCGCGAGCTCGGCGAGATCCCGGAGCACATCGACAAGGTGGTCGGTGCCGAGACGGCCGGCTGGCACACCGTCGACTGGTTGCGCAGCCAGTGGGAGTTCAGCCGGTCGTTCCGCGAGGTGACGGCTCGGGGTCAGGCCGAGGGGTGCGCCAACTGGCTGCTGTGGGAGCGGGCCGTGATGGAGCTCAAGGGCCGGATGACCTCGCCGACGCAGCAGATGCTCGAGGTGGACGGGGGCGCGTTCATCACGTTCGCGCTCGTGACGGGGAGGGTGGCATGACGGTCACGGCGACTGACCTGCGGCACCTGCGTCGGGCGGTCGAGCTGGCCCGGCTGGCGCTCGAGCGCGGCGACGAGCCGTTCGGGTCGGTCCTCGTCTCGGGCGCGGGACGCGAGCTGTTCGAGGACCACAACCACGTCGTCGAGCGCGACGAGACCCAGCACCCGGAACTCGCGATCGCGCGGTGGGCCGGCTGGCACCTGCGGCCCGAGGAGCGGGCGGCCGCGACGGTCTACACGTCGGGGGAGCACTGCCCGATGTGCGCCGCGGCCCACGGCTGGGTCGGGCTCGGCCGGATCGTGTATGCCGTGAGCTCGGCCCAGCTGGTCACGTGGCGGACCGCGTGGGGTTGCCCTCCCGGGCCGGTGGCCGCCCTGCCGATCCGGCAGCTGGTGCCCGATGCCGTCGTCGAGGGACCGGTGCCGGAGCTCGAGGCCGAGGTGAAGGGCCTGCACGAGGCCTTCGCCCTCGCGCCCCGCTGACCCGAGCGCAACGGTCCGGCCGAGCCGGGCCGATCGCATGCGTAGCCGTAACCGCCCGAGCCTCCTCCAATCGAAAGCACCATCCCGACGATCGAGAGCACAGTCCCGACGATCCGCCAAGCCGGGAGACCGCGTGGATCGGACCGTGGTCCGGTTCTGGAGGGGTGCGCGGGCGTGGGCGCCCGCGTGGATCGGACCATGGTCGGATTGCTGCGGCCTATCAGGGGCGGGCACGCACCAGGTCGGTGCTGATGTCGGAGAGGCTCCGGCAGCCGGTGAGGGCCATCGTCAGGTCCAGCTCGGCACGAAGGTTGCGCAGCACCTCCGACACTCCCTCGTCGCCGGCGAGGGCGAGGCCGTAGACGTGTGGCCGCCCGACGCCCACCGCGGTCGCTCCGAGAGCGAGAGCCACGAAGGCGTCGGCACCGGTCCGCACCCCACTGTCGAAGATGACCGGAACCTCGGGCGCACGGTCCCGCGCGGCGGGCGCCACGTCGACGAGGGCGTCGAGCGCCGCGATCGACCGGTCGAGCTGCCGGCCCCCGTGATTGGAGACCCAGATGCCGTCGACGCCCTCGTCGAGCGCGCGACGGGCGTCGTCCGCGCGCAGGATTCCCTTGAGCACGATCGGCAGCTTGGTCAGCTCGCGCAGCCTCGGAAGGTCGGCCCAGGAGAGGTTGGGCCGCGAGAACACGTCGAGGAAGGTCTCGACCGCGGCCCGGGGCTCAGGGGATCGCAGGTTCTCCCGAGTGGAGCCGGGGTAGTGCCGACTGATCGACAGGAGCGTTCCGAGCGCCCGCGGCGTCGGCCGGGGCTCCGCCTCAGCCTCTGTCGAGAGGGAGGTCGAGAGGGAGGATGTGACCTCTCGACCCGGACTTTGTGACCGCTCGACCGCGATTTTGTGACCGGTCGACGGGAGGAGGCCGGAGCCGGCTGAGGAGGCGGGGCCAGCGCCCGCCCGGACCCGGTCGGCGACGAGTCGTTGGAAGACGGGGTCGGAGGTGTACTGGGCGATGCCCTCACCGCGGGCGAACGGCAGGTGGCCGAGGTCGAGGTCGCGGGGCCGCCAGCCGAGGTGCACCGTGTCGAGGGTGACGACGATCGCCTCGCTGCCGCAGGCCTCCGCCCTCGCGACGAGGCTCGCGACGAGGTCGTCGTTGCTGCTCCAGTAGAGCTGGAACCAGTGCCCGGACCCGGCCAGCTGGCGGGCGACCTCCTCCATCGGCACCGAGCCCTGGCTGCTGATCACCATCGCCGTGCCCTGCTCGCGGGCGCCACGGGCCACAGCGAGATCGGCGTCGGGATGCACCGCCGACAGGGCGCCGATCGGTGCCACCAGGAACGGACTGGCGTGGCGGCGGCCGAAGAGCTGCACTCCGGCGTCGCGCTCGCTCGCGTCGACGAGCACCCGCGGGAGGACCTGCCACCGGTCGAACGCCGACCGGTTCGCCCGCGCGGCCGTCTCCGACCCCGCGGACCCGGCGACGTAGGCGAAGGCCCGCGCGGACATGACCCGGGCTGCGGCGTGCTCGAGCTGCGCACCGTCGGTCGGTACGCGGGGCCGGTGCCCCAGCGCACCCGCCCGGTAGATCGCGGACTGCACGGCCCGCCCGAGCCCGCTGAGCGGCATACCTGCTCCTTCCCTACGCCCAGGTCACCGTCATGACCTCGCGCCACCACGGCTCGTGCTCTCCGGTGCCGTCGGTGCGGTTCCACAGGGAGAGGTAGAGCTCGACGGGACGCCCGGTCAGGACGCGGTCGGCGTCCGGGAGCGAGCCGCTCGTCAGGTCGATCCGGCGGGTCACCGCCGGGTCGTCGGGGGAGAAGGCGACGTGCCAGGCCACTGAAGAGGCGTCGGGCCGGACCAGGACGGTCGTCGGCTCGGGCGCGTGCACCGCCTGCCGACCGCTCCGCGGGGCGAACCCGGACAGCAGCTCGTCGATGCCGTCGAGTGCCAGCGGGTTGCGGATCCACGTCTCCTCCTGAGCCGGAGGACGGCCCAGGCGCGCCCCGAGCGCGTCCACCGCGTGCATCGTCGTCTCGTGCGCCTGGCGCCGGGCCCAGAAGAGACGAGCGGGAGGGGCGTTCTCGAGGAAGACGCGACCGTCGAGGTCCTCCGGTGCATCGACGAGCGCCTGCAGCAGTGCGGTGGCGCCGGTGTCGAACCAGCCGAGCAGGTCGCCGGCGGCGCGCCCCTCGGCCTCGTGCTCCGCCGGGTCCACCCGCGCGCCGCGGAGCCGGTCCGCAGCCCAGCGGTGCACCATGCCGGTGTGGCTGACGAGGTCGAGCACCGTCCACTCGCGGCAGGTCGGCACAGTCGCGTCCAGGGGCGCGGCCGCGGCGTTGGCGCGCAGGACCGTCGACGCCTGTCCGATGGCGTCGCCGTAGTCGTCGAAGGTCAGCAGGTGGAAGGGCTCCGTGGCCATGACGCAGAGTCTGCCGCACGACCGAAACCGATGTGCGAACCGATGTGCGGTGCGCCCGCGGCACACGCGTCGCAGGTGCGGGCCGTCGGCAGGGACGGCGGCAGGGACGGCGGTAGATTTGCCCGGTGCGGCCGCAGCCGAGCCGCTTCACCTGTTTCATCGACGGAGGTCACCGTGGACGCCAGCGACCTGCTGCGCAACTCGCTCCTGCAGCTCTCGAAGTCCGAGCGGGTGCGGGACGTCATCGAGAAGGCCCCGGTGTCCCGGTCCGTCGTGCGCCGGTTCGTAGCCGGCGCGACCACCGACGAGGGGGTCGCCGCCGCTGCGGAGCTCGACGCGACCGGGCGGTGCACGACGATCGACTACCTCGGTGAGGACACCCTCGACGCCGAGCAGGCCAAGCACACGAAGGACGCGTACGTCACGATCCTGGGCGCCCTGCGCGAGCGCGGCCTCACCGAGGGTGGCCGTGCCGAGGTGTCGCTCAAGCTGAGCGCCCTGGGGCAGGCGCTGCCCGGCGACGGCGACAAGATCGCCCTCGAGTACGCCCGCGAGATCTGCACGCTGGCCCAGGAGTCCGGCACGACGGTCACCCTCGACATGGAGGACCACACGACGACCGACCGGACCCTCGAGGCGCTCCGCGAGCTGCGGCAGGACTTCCCGTTCGTCGGGGCGGTGCTCCAGGCCTACCTGCACCGGACCGAGGCCGACTGCCGTGACCTCGCCACCGCCGGCTCGCGCGTCCGCCTGTGCAAGGGCGCCTACAAGGAGCCGGAGTCGGTCGCGTTCCAGTCCGGCGCCGAGGTCGACAAGTCCTACGTCCGCTGCCTCAAGATCCTCATGCAGGGCGAGGGCTACCCCATGATCGCCAGCCACGACCCGCGCCTCGTCGAGATCGCCGGGGCGCTGGCCGCCCAGTCAGGCCGGGCGCCGGGCTCGTTCGAGTACCAGATGCTCTACGGCATCCGCCCGGAGGAGCAGAAGCGGATCGCCGACCGTGGCGACACGATGCGCGTCTACGTCCCGTACGGCGAGCAGTGGTACGGCTACCTCATGCGCCGTATGGCCGAGAAGCCGGCCAACGTCGCGTTCTTCCTCCGCGGCCTCGCGACGAAGGGCTGAACCCGTGGCCACGACCGCGATCTTCGGCGCCGGCGTCATGGGCGAGACGCTCCTGTCCGGTCTGCTCCGTGCCGGTCGGGACGCGGCCGACATCGTCATCACCGAGCGCAACCCGCAGCGGGCGGGGGCCCTCGCCGAGCGGTATGGCGTCCGCGTCCTCGGCAACGTCGAGGCCGCCCAGGCCGCCGACACCCTCGTCCTCGTCGTCAAGCCGCAGGACATGGCGGGGCTGGTCGAGGAGATCCGCGACCACATCGTGCCGGGCAACACCGTCGTCTCGCTCGCCGCGGGCATCACGACCGAGCGCCTCGAGTCGTTGCTGCCCGAGGGGTCGTCGGTCGTCCGGGTGATGCCCAACACGCCGGCGCGGGTCGACCAGGGCATGTCCGCGATCGCGCCCGGCCGGCACTGCACCGAGGAGCACCTCGACGAGGCCGAGCAGATGCTCTCCTCGTGCGGCAAGGTCATCCGGCTCGAGGAGAAGCACCTCGATGCCGTCACCGCGATCTCGGGAAGCGGTCCGGCGTACATCTTCTACGTCGTGGAGGCGATGATCGAGGCCGGCGTCGTCCTGGGGCTGCCCCGGGCAACCTCGACCGAGCTCGTCGTGCAGACGCTGTACGGCGCCGCGACCATGCTCCGCGAGACCGCGACCCACCCGACGGTGCTGCGCGAGGAGGTCTCCTCGCCCGGTGGCACGACCGTCGCGGCGCTGCGCCAGCTCGACGACCACAAGGTCCGTGCCGCGTTCATCACGGCGATGGAGGCGGCCGCCGCCCGGTCGCGAGAGCTGGCCTCCGGCCAGGGCTGAGCCGGACAGCGGGAGCCGGCTCAGCGGCATACGACCTCGCGGCGGTCGACAACGCTGGGAGGCTGGGGGAGTGTGGGCGCATGGACCTGCTCACCGTGCCCGTCGACAAGCCGGCCGACCTCAACGTCATCCTCGGCCAGAGCCACTTCATCAAGACCGTCGAGGACCTCCACGAGGCACTGGTCGGCACGAGTCCGCACCTGAGGTTCGGGCTCGCCTTCTGCGAGGCGTCCGGGCCGCGGCTGGTGCGCCACTCCGGCAACGACCCGGAGCTCGAGGAGCTCGCGACCCGCAACGCGCTCGCGATCGGGGCGGGCCACAGCTTCATCGTGTTCCTGCGGGAGGGCTTCCCGGTCAACGTGCTGAACCAGGTCAAGAACGTTCCCGAGGTGTGCCGGATCTTCTGCGCCACCGCCAACCCGCTCGACGTCCTCGTCGCGGTCACCGAGCGGGGTCGGGGCATCGTCGGCGTCATCGACGGGGAGCCGCCGCTCGGCGTCGAGGACGAGTCCGACGTCGCCGACCGCAGGCAGCTGTTGCGCACGATTGGGTACAAGCTCTGACGTAGTCGTCATCCACTGTTCGCCACCCCGCGGTCGCCGGTGGTCGGTGGTTCATGCCAAGGTGTCTGCATGAGCGAACTGACCGTGCGTGCCTTGACGGAAGACGACTGGGAGGCCTACCGCGCCGTTCGCCTGGAGGCCCTGCGGGAGTCGCCGGAGGCGTTCGTCGGCACCTTCGAGGAGGAGTCGACCTACGACGAGGGCGTCTGGCGTGAGCGGATGAAGCGCTCCACGCGGCTCGTCGCGGAGCAGGACGGCCGGGCCGTGGGGGTCGTCAGCGTGGGTCGCGCCAAGACGACCGACGAGGGTGAGGCCGGTGAGATCTTCGGCCTGTGGGTCCACCCGGAGCGCCGCGGCTCGGGTGTCGCGACCGCGCTCGTGCACCGCGGCGCCGCTGAGGCCCAGGACGCCGGGCAGACCCACGTCGTCTACTGGGTCGGCACGGAGAACGGCCGCGCCGTGGCGTTCGCGAGCGGCATCGGCTTCCGCCCCACCGACTTCCGCCGCCCCATGCGCGTCGCGAGTGAGGAGGACGGCAAGGAGGAGGCGGCAATGGTGCTCGCCCTCGGCGAGGACAAGGGCAGCTACCCGCGCCTCTGACCCGTTTCGTATGCCGCTGAGCCGGCTTGCGCTCCCGAGTGCGGCAGGCGCGGGGCTGGCTGGGGTCGAGAGCTCAGCCGAGTGGGCGCGCGGCGAACCGCTCGATGAGCTCGATGGGGCCGCTCACCACGAGCACGTGGTGAGCCGAGATCTTCGTGCTCGGCACGGCGTGGGTGAAGTCCTCGCCCGGTGCCTTCACACCGACGACGGTCACGCCGTACTTCTTGCGGATCTGGGCCTGCTCGAGGGTGAACCCGATCGTCTCGGCCGGGGGCTTGAGCTTGACGATGGCGTAGTCGTCGTCGAACTGGATGTAGTCGAGCAGCCGGCCGTTGACGAGGTGGGCGACGCGTCGGCCGGAGTCGGCCTCGGGTGAGATGACGTGGTGCACGCCGATGCGTTCGAGGATGCGCTTGTGCTCCGGGGACAGCGCCTTGGCCCAGATCGAGGGGACGCCCGCGTCGACGAGGTTCGCAGCGGCGAGGACCGACGACTCGACGGACGAGCCGATCCCCACGATTGCGATCTTGATGCCGGCGTTGGTCACCATCTCGATGGCGCTCGACTGCGCCATGTCCGCGTGGACGACCTTGCCCACCTTGTTGACGTAGGTCTCGGCGAGGGCGTTGTCCCGCTCGACGGCGATGACCCGCGTGCCGAGCCGGGTCAGCTCGAGGGCGACGGCAGAGCCGAAGCGCCCGAGACCGATGACCATGACGTCATCGTCGAAGAGTCGGTTGCGCGCCATGGGATCCTCCGTGGGCCGGTCAGTGACGGGGTAGCGTCTCCATCATGCCAAGGCAGGCACGGGTCATCTGGGACCCCTCCTTCACGAAGTACGACTTCGGTCCGACGCACCCGATGGCGCCGATCCGCCTGGACCTGACGGCGCGGCTCTGCGAGGCCCTCGGGGTCTTCGACAACGCCGGCGTCGAGGTGGTGGGCGCCGAGCCCGCCGCCGACGAGGTGCTGGCACGGGTGCATGACCGCGGCTACGTCGCGGCGGTGCGCCAGGCGTCCGAGCAGCCGGAGTCGGCGGACCCGTCATACGGCCTCGGCACCGAGGACGACCCCGCCTACAGCGGGATGCACGAGGCGAGCGCACGGATCGCAGCAGGCACGATCGACGTGTGCCGTGCGGTATGGGAGGGCGAGGCCGAGCATGGCGTCAACTTCTGCGGCGGCATGCACCACGCCATGCCGGACCGGGCCTCCGGCTTCTGCATCTACAACGACATCGCGCTCGGCATCGACTGGCTCCTCGAGCACGGCGCGCAGCGGGTGGCCTACATCGACGTCGACGTCCACCACGGCGACGGCGTCGAGCGGATCTTCTGGGACGACCCGCGGGTGCTGACCGTCTCCCTGCACGAGACCGGCCGTGCGCTGTTCCCGGGCACGGGGTGGCCATCTGACATCGGAGGCGGTGACGCGAGCGGCACCGCCGTCAACGTGTCGCTGCCTCCGGGGCTCGGTGACGCGGGCTGGCTCCGGGCACTGCATGCGACCGCCATGCCGCTCGTCCGGGCCTTCAAGCCCGACATCCTCGTGACCCAGCACGGCTGCGACACACACGCCGAGGACCCGCTGGCACACTTCGCGATCAGCGTCGACGCCCAGCGGTCCGCCGCCGATGCCCTGCACCGGCTCGCGCACGAGGTCTGCGGCGGCAAGTGGGTGGCCGTGGGCGGCGGCGGGTACGAGGTCGTCGACGTGGTGCCGCGGACCTGGACCCACCTGACCGCGATCGCCGCACACGCGCCGATCAAGGCGTCCACGCCCGTGCCTGAGGAGTGGCGCGAGCACGTGCAGCAGGTGTCCGGGCGCCCAGGGCCCGCGCGGATGGGCGACCTGACGACGGAGGACGGGCCGGTCTGGTGGCGGTCGTGGGATATGGGCTACGACCCCAACGACGCCGTCGACCGGGCCGTCATGGCGACCCGGCAGGCGGTGTTCCCGCTGCACGGCCTCGACGTCTACTTCGACTGAACCACGGCGTGAGGACCCGAGCGACGAAGGAGCGAGGCCCGGAGCGCCGGTTCGGTTCGGTCGAACAGAAAGAACGACTGAACCATGGCGTGAGGACCCGAGCGACGGGGCCCCGGGGCCTTCCGGAGGAGCGGCTACGATCGGCCCATGTTCCATCTCGACGCCGATATCCCTGAGCCGATCCGCCCGCTGGCGTGGCTCCTCGGACACTGGGAAGGCGCCGGCGTGGTGGGCTATCCGACCATCGAGTCGGCCAACTTCGGCCAGGAAGTCGACGTGACCCACGATGGTCGTGGCTTCCTCAAGTGGGAGAGCCGCGCGTGGATCCTCGACCCCGAGAGCGGCCAGAAGGTCCGCCCTGCCGCGGTCGAGTCCGGCTTCTGGCGACCCCAGGAGAACGGCGAGGTCGAGCTGCTCCTCGTGCACCCCACCGGCATCCTCGAGATGTACTACGGCAACGTCGAGCCGGCGCGGATCACCCTGCACACCGACAGTGTCCTGCGGTCACCCCGGGCCAAGGAGTACAGCTCGGCCACCCGGATGTACGGCCTCGTCGAGTCGCAGCTGATGTGGGTCATGGACATGGCCGCGGTGGGCCAGCAGCTCCAGAGCCACGTGTCCGCCACCCTCAAGCGTGTGGAATGACACCCCCGCGCCCCGTCGTTCCAGCAGTGTGAGTGAACCCGTGACCGAGACGACCGCCATCAACCCAACGGAGCCCGAGCTCGCCGCTCCGCCGAAGCCCACGAGTCCTCTGCTCGCGCACCCGGGCGCTGTCGCGGGTGAGGGGCCCACGGCATCCGTTGCCGTCCACTACGGCGACCCCATGCGAGAGCAGCGGCTCCTCGAGGAGGGGCTCGCGGTCGTGGACCTCTCGCACCGGGATGTGATCACGGTCAGCGGCCCCGACCGACTCAGCTGGCTGCACTCACTCACGACCCAGCACCTGGTCGGCATGGGCGCCCGAGACTCGCGGGAGGCACTGGTCCTGACGCCCAAGGGCAAGGTCGAGCACTCGCTCCACCTGGTGGACGACGGCGAGACCACGTGGATCACCACGGAGCCGGGCGCCGGCCCGGCGCTGTTCGAGTGGCTCGAGAAGATGCGGTTCATGCTCCGGGTGGTGGTCACCGACGTCACCGCGCAATGGGCCGTCCTCGGTGAGCCACACGGCGTCGAGTCCGCCGCGGGGGAGCCGCTCGCCTGGCGTGACCCGTGGCCCGGCCTGGTCGGCGACACGGCCGCCTACGGCCCGGAGGAAGGGCACCCGGGGGTCGACTGGCACTGGCGCGAGGTGCTCGTGCCACGCTCCGACCTCCTGGCGGCCGTCGAGGACCGGCCACTTGCGGGCCTCTGGGCGCTCGATGCCCTGCGCATCGCGGCGTGGCGACCGCAGCTGGGCCACGAGACCGACCACCGCACGATCGTCCACGAGGTCGACTGGCTGCGGACCGCCGTGCACCTGCACAAGGGGTGCTATCGCGGCCAGGAGACCGTGGCGCGGGTCCACAACCTCGGGCGCCCGCCGCGGCGGCTCGTCTTCCTCCACCTCGACGGGTCCGGCCACACGCTGCCGGCAGCTGGCAGCGACGTGTATGCCGCTGGGCGGGTCGTCGGTCACCTCACCTCCGTGGCGCGTCACCACGTGGACGGCCCCATCGCGCTCGCCATCGTCAAGCGCAACACCGACCCGAGCCTGGACCTGCTCGTCGACGGCATCAGTGCGGCCCAGACGGTCATCGTCGCGCCCTGAACCGCCGCCCCTGCCTGACCAGCCTCGCCCCCACCTCTCCTTTCCCCTCGAACGGAGTGTTCGAGGTCGAGCGCGCCGGCGCACCCGCGCGCTCACCCGACAACTGGGCGTTCGGACGCCGAACGTGACTGGCAGGATGGCGCCATGAGCAGCGCTGCCACCCTCATCACTGTCGCACCGACTGGTGCCGAGACCGCGAAGGCCGACTTCCCGGCACTCCCCACGACGCCCGAGGAGCTGGTCGAGACCGCGGTGGCGTGCGAGGCCGCGGGCGCCGGCCTCATCCATATCCACGTGCGGGACAAGGAGCACCGGCCGACGCTGGACAAGTCCCTGCTGCGGGAGGCCGTCGTCGCGGTGCGGGAGGCGACGGACCTCGTCGTCCAGCTCTCGACGGGCGGAGCGGTCACCGACCCGCTCGAGGACCGGCTCACGGTCCTCGAGGCTGACCCCGACTCGTGCTCGCTGACCTGCGGCACGACGAACTTCGGCGAGGGCGTGTTCCTCAACCCGTGGGGCTTCATGGTCGACCTCTATCGACAGGCCCAGGAGCACGAGGTCGTGCCCGAGTTCGAGATCTTTGAGCTCGGCCACGTGCACGCCCTCCGGCGGCTCATCGACGAGTGCGGGCTGCCCTATGGAGGCAAGGTGCACGTCGACTTCGTCATGGGGGTGCCCGGCGCCATGCCGGCCACCCCCCAGGTGCTCATGGCGGGGCTCGCGCTGCTGCCGCCCGAGACGACCAGCTGGTCGGCCACGGGCATCGGCCGGTCGCACCTGTCCATCGTCGCCGCCGCCCTGGCGGCCGGCGGGCACCTGCGCGTCGGCATGGAGGACAACCTCATGTTCGCAAAGGGCCAGCCGGTGAGCCACAACCGCGAGCTCGTGGCCCGGGCCGCGGAGGTCGCCAGCCTGATGCAGCGCCCGCCGATGTCGACGACCGAGGCCCGAGCGATGCTCGGCATCAAGGACCGCCGCACCCGCTGACTCCACCGGACGTGGGACTGCCCGTGAACGGGGCGGGGATTGAGCGGCATACCAGCTCGTGGACACTGTGGACCTGCTGCGTGAGCCGCAGCAACGGGCCCCCTGCTGCATGAGCCGCAGCAACGGGCCCCCTGCTGCATGAGCCGCAGCAGCGGGCCCCCTGCTGCATGGACCGCAGCAGGTCCTGAGGCAGGCCCAAGGGGGTTGTGTCGGACCTCACGCTAACCACAGTTTGCATTCTGCTTGCCAGAGTTAGCACAATGGGGGTGTGAGCAAGCTTCCGTTACCCGACCTCGGGGCGTACCTGCGCGAGCAGCGCGAGAACGCCCAGTTGTCCCTACGGCAGCTGGCGGAGCTGGCAGGCGTCTCGAACCCCTACCTGTCCCAGATCGAGCGTGGGCTGAAGAAGCCCAGTGCCGAGATCCTCCAGCAGATCGCGCGGGCACTGCAGGTGTCAGCGGAGTCGCTCTACGTCCGCGCCGGCATTCTCGACGAGCGGGTCACCGACCCGAACGCAGCCGCGGACGTCCTCTCAGCCATAGCCGCTGACCCGGTCCTGACGGAGCGGCAGCGGGCTGTGCTCGTCGAGATCTATCTCTCCTTCGTCGGCGAGTCCGCCGGCGAGGAGCCCGAGACCACCAGCCGGACCGGACGTGGCGCCGCCACCTACGGTCGGCGCACGTCGCGCGGGGGAGCGTCCGACGCGACACCCAAGGAGGAATGAGATGGCACTCAGCAAGAAGCTCATCAAGGCGGTCAAGCAGGCCCAGAAGCAGGCCGAGGCCACGGTCGCTGAGGTGCGGGGGGCCCTCGACGCGCGACTGTCGGACGTGACCGTCGACCCCACCCCGTTCTACGCCGTCGTCGGTGCGGCCGACCGGGCGGTCGACACGATCCGGCACGCCGGTGAACAGCTCGAGGCGGCGCGCAAGCAGACCAACAGCGCAGACCTGCGCGAGGGGGCGCGCAAGGAGGCGGTCGAACTCCAGGCCGAGCTCCAGAAGCGGATCACGGACCTGCAGACCCGCACGACGGAGATGCAGAAGCTCGCCGCGCAACTGGCCGAGAAGATCCTCACCCGTGCCCAGGACCTGCCGGTCCAGGTGATGAACCAGGGGCTCGTCCTGGCCAGCAACGCCAAGGACCAGTACGACGCGGCGGCCGACCGTGGTGAGCGCGTCGTCTCCGAGCTGCGCACCCATGGCGACCAGGTGGCCGACGAGGCAGCGGCGCGATCCACGGCGGCTGCCAAGCGCGCCAAGAAGGTTGCCGGGACCGTGGTCGAGGAGGGCCAGGACCTGACGCAGACCGTCGCCGAGGCCGTGCAGGACGACGCCGAGGAGATCAAGGACCAGCTCGAGGGATCCGCCAAGGCCCTCGATGAGGCCGTGGCCCCCGAGGAGACGGTGAGCGCCCGGGACACCACCGCGAAGAAGACGCCCGCAAAGAAGGCGACGCGCCGGACCACCAAGTCGACGACCACGAAGTCGGCGGCGAAGAAGTCAACGGCCAAGTCGACCGCCAAGAAGTCGACGGCCAAGAAGGCGGAGTCCGCGTCGGCGGAGTGAGACCGCACCACACGCAGGGCCGCCACCCGGGAGCGGGTGGC
>NZ_AWQS01000085.1 GCF_000576575.1 Intrasporangium chromatireducens Q5-1 | reverse complement strand
CCGCGGTCTTCACCATCCCCGAACTCGCCCGCGTCGGGATGCTCGAGGCCGAGGCCCGCGACACCGGCATCGACCTCATCGTCCGGTACAACGACACCAGCGGCTGGTACTCCAACTACCGCATCGGGGAAACCACCGCCGCGGCGAAGATCCTCATCGACCGGTCAAACGACCAGGTCGTCGGCGCCCACCTGCTCGGGCCCGAGTACGGCGAGCTGATCAACACCCTCGGCCTGGCCATCAAGCTCGGACTCACCACACGTCAACTCAAGTCCGCGACCGCCGCCTATCCCACCGTCGGGTCCGACCTGGGCTCGATGCTGTGACAGCGCTCTAACCTCACGTGCCCCCAGTGTGTGAGTCTCGCCATCGCGGACGCTGGTCGCCAAGCACCCAGCTGTCACGGTCACAAAGTCGTCGGCGGCAGGCCCGCGACCAGCCCGACGCAGCGGGGAGGCCGGTGAACGGCTCACCACGGATATGACCCGGCGCGGACGCTCAGCGGCCGTCACAACCGTGCAAGCGATCTTTGGAGGAACAATGCACATCCGACAGGCCGCCCTCGACCTGGTCCTGGCCGCCGCCGCGGGATACGTCGGCACCAAGGCCATGGAACCAGTCAGCATGAAGTTGTACGACATGGAGTCCGCTGCCGACCGAGAGCGCGAGGACGCCGTACGGCCGGGACCGCCGTACCGGATCGCAGCAGAACAGCTCAGCCGCCGCGCCGGCTTGGATCTCAGCGACGAGCAGCTGGATCGCTTGAGCCTGGCATTCCACTACGGCCTGGCCATCCAGTGGGCGCCGCTCTATCCCCTCCTGCGGCGTACGACCGGATGGTCCGCACCAACCGCCGGGCTCGCAACCGGTGCCGCCATGAGTATCGTCGCCGACGAACTCATCACGCCCGCCTTCGGATTCTCCGCAGCCAACCTCGACTACCCGCTCAGCACCCATCTGCGCGGATTCATTGCGCACCTGGTCTTCGGGCTCGCCGTCGCCGGGACCGTCGAGGCCGGATGGGCGCTGGGCAGTTGGCGCACCTCGACGGCAAACTGACGGGTAGGCACGAACGGGCCTTGAATCACGCAACACCTCGGCCATCTCCGGAAGTCCCGTACTGGATCCCGATGCGAGAGCGCACTGCTCGAGGGTAAGGCCGTTGACGCCGAGCTCGATGGACCCGTTCAACTGCGGTTTCGGGGTCGCGTAGGAGTTCGCCGGTGCCAGTCAGGGGTATCAGGGCCGGGCTCTCGTCGTAGTGCATGGCGTCGAGTTGGAGCAAGAGCCGTTCGTAGCGGTTGGACTCGCTGAACGAGGTGGCCGAGTCCGCGAGCGGTGTAGGCAGCCGCGGGAGCCGACGACGGATATGGCGTAGGCGAGAGCCATGGTCATTTGGCCACGTTCGACCAGTGGCTCGATCACATCGAGCGAGGACACCGTCGCTGTGCCCCGGGATCTCTCCTCAAGGACACTCGACAAACCTCGGATCGTCGGTAGCCGCTGACCCTTACTGGCCGTTCAACTTCTCGTGGCGAGCCCTCCCAGACACGCCGTTGACAGGCCCCCAAGGCGTCGGCACGCATGCTACGAAGGCTGCAGATGGGTCGCCCGCGGACGGGCGGCCCACGAGTCATTTCAAGGGCAGTTGTTGGACGTTGTCGGCACTCGTTGACCGCCTCGTCCGGGAACGGATCGAGGTGGTCGGCATGCACGGCGGGATGAAGTTCTACCGCGGCTCAGCCACGGCCGCACGCGCCTACGTGGAGGCCGACCACTCCCGTGCAGACGACTACTACCTCGCCGAAGGTTCCGGGGTCGCGACCAGGTACGTCGCCGTTGTGAGCGAGTCGGTGAGCCTGAAGCATGGGGGCGAGCTCGACGGCCAGACCTACGAGCGTTGGGTGGCCGGGTACGACGTCGAGACCGGCGCCGCGAAGGGTCGGCTCCGGGACGACGCGAACGCGTTGCGGTTCGTCGAGGTGAGCGTGAACGGTCCGAAGACGTGGTCGCTGGCAGCGGCGCTCTACCCCGAGGTCTCGGCGGCCCTGGATGCGGCCCAGGACCGGGCGGCCGAGCAGATCATCACTTGGGTTGCGGCGCATGCGACGACCCGGGTGGGACCGCGCGGCCGTCAGGTGCAGGTGCCCGTAGAGCAGATCGAGGCGGCGACAATCCGCCACTACACGTCGCGCGCGGGCGATCCTCATCGGCACCTTCATCTGCAGATCAACGCTCGTGTGTTCGCGGCTCGCAGGTGGCGGGGGCTGCACTCGGTGGGGGCACGTGACGAACTGGAGGCGCTCAACGGCATCGGTCACGCTGCCGTCGCGACCGACCCGGGCTTCCGGGCGGCGCTGGCCGACCACGGGCTCACCCTCGACCCGGCGACGGCAGAACTGGTCGAGCTGGCTCCGTACGCCCCGCGATTCAGCGCGAGGGCGGCACAGATCAGCCGCAACATCGAGCAGCTCGAAGCCGAGTGGAGGTCAGAACACCCGGGCGAGGATCCGGGCCCGCGGCTGCGGCAGGCGTGGGATCGGCGAGCCTGGGCGCAGGCGCGGCCGGACAAGGTGGTACCGAAGGACGGCGCCGCGATGGTGGCAGCGTGGAACCACGAACTGCGCCGGCTGGGGTTCCGCGACCCACACCGGCAGACGGCGGTGGTCTCCCCGAGGGTCGGCGAGCTCGATCGCGACTCCGCTGTCGATCTGGTGCTCTCGCGGCTGGCGGCGAAGCGATCGGCGTGGAACGCCGGGGACATCCGCGGACAGGTCGAGTGGTGGATCGCGCAGAGCGGTCTCGTCGCTGGCGCCGCGGGCAGGATCGAGCTGGCCGAGGACCTGACCGCGCGTGCAGTCGCCTCCTGCACGCTCCTGTTGGACCGCGACGACGTACCCGAGCACGTCAGAGCACTGACCTCGCCGCGGGTGATCGACGTCGAGGACCGGATCACACGCCTGCTCGGACTCTTCGCCTACGCCGGTGGGCAAGACTCCACGTTCGACGCCCGCACCGCGATCACCCTTGACCCCGCGCAGCGGGCGGCGGTTGCGGCGCTCGCTGGGTCGAAGCACCTCCTCGTGATCGAGGGCGCCGCCGGCGCCGGGAAGACGACCACTCTCACCGTGACGAAGGAGAGGCTGGCTCGGCAAGAGCATCGGTTGATGGTGGTGACACCGACGTTGAAGGCGGCCGAAGTCGCCGCAGGTGAGATCGACGCTCCGTCGTTCTCAGCCGCATGGCTGATCCACCAATGGGGCTGGAGATGGGACGACGACGGCCACTGGACCCACACCCACACCGAGCCTCTCGATCCGCGCGCCATGCTCGGTCGAGGTGACCTGCTCGTGGTCGACGAGGCCGGGATGCTGGACCAGGACACCGCCTGCGCACTCCTGGAGATCATCCACGTGACGGGCGCGCGGGTGGCGTTCATGGGTGACCGGCACCAACTCCCCGCGGTCGGCCGCGGCGGCGTCCTCGATCTCGCCGCCCAGCACGCCGGACCCGACGCTTCGGTCTCTCTCGACGTCGTGCACCGGTTCACCGACCCGGAGTACGCCGCGATCAGTCTGGCGATGCGACGGGGCGAAGACCTCGCAGACGGCGAGTCGGTGTTCGAGGCCCTGTGGCGCCGGAAGCAGTTCCGTCTCCACGCCAGCGAACCGGAGCGCATCCACGCGCTCGCACACGAAGCAGCCGAGGCGATCCTGGCCGGGCACACCAACCGTGCGCTGATGGCGGACAGTCGTGAGCATGTCACCGTGCTCAACGGCGCGATCCGAGACCGGCTCGTCGCCGAAGGCCTCGTAAGCGATGACCGTGTGGTGGTGAACGAGACAGGTCAGCGGCTCGGGGTCGGCGACCGTGTCGCCACCCGCCGCAACCACTGGCAGCTCGGCGTGGCGAACCGACAGACGTGGACCATCACGAACATCGACGACGACACGGTCAGGCTGCGCAACGACCGAGGCCGGACCCGCGAAGTCCCGGTCTGGTACGCCCACCGGTCGGTCGAGCTCGCCTATGCCACCACCGTCTACGGCGCCCAAGGCGACACGAAGGCCGAAGGGCATCTGGTCATGGGCGAGACCACGTCGGCGGCATCGGCGTACGTCGGCATGACCCGTGGCCGCCACGACAACGTCGCACACCTCGTCGCCGACGGCCCCGAGCAGGCGCGGGCGATCTGGGAGCAGGTCCTCGGGCGAGACCGGGCCGACCTCGGCGTCGCCCACGCCCGCCTCCAGGCCATCGACACCATCGACCGCTACGGCCCCGACGGCTCCGCGAAGCTCCGCGCACAAGCCGTCGCCCGGCAGCGTGCCCAAGAGCAAAGCCGCGCCCAGAACCGGCGCGAGTTCGAGCGGCGGCACACCGAGCCAGCCGAACCCGCTGGTCCCAACCGGACCGGCCCTGGCATCGGTTTCTGACCACGGGCGAGTAGCCGCCACAAAGAATCTTTCTGGCCCTCCACGGGCGAGTCCCACGGGCGGGGTCGACCTGCACTAACACCGCGTCGGCATACTCGCCCGTGGCCCGCACGTCCCCGTTGTGCAACTCGCCCGTGGGCGGAAATTGGTGCGCCCTCCCCTCCATGCTGGGCACGTGCAAGCGCGATGCGTCTCGCCATTCGGGAAGTTCTCGACTTTAGGAGGGGCGCCCCTCGAGAGGGGCGCTGACCAGCGCAAACGCGTGCGTCCGTCCCGTCGCCCCTCCCCCGCCCGTCCCAGGACGGGCGCTCTCAGGACGGGCGGAAATTGGTGCGCCCCGTGAGGACCGTGGATGCCAACGGTGTCCATTCGCCACCAGCGAAGCGCTTGAAGTAGGCACACAACACGAGAAGGAGAACCGCGATGACGACCCAGCCCGACACGGACGGCGCCGCCGCCAAGGAGTACGCCCGCCGACTCCAGGCAGGCGACGAGATCCTGTACCTGCCCGAGGCCGCCGTATTCGTCCGAAAGTCCGTCGGGACGCTGCGCTACTACCGCCACCTCGGCATCGGGCCGCGCAGCTTCCGGCATGGCCGCAACGTCGCTTACTGGAAGACGGACCTGATCCTGTGGCTGGCCGAGGAGGCCGCCCAGCCCGCGGGCCGTTCAGACGGCGCTCACGCCCTCGCCCGTCCACAGGTAGGCAGGTCGAGGAAGGTGGATCGTCGGAGCCGGGATGCAAGATGAGAACGGCACCAGAACCCGCGGAACCGGAGGTGAGCCATGGGCTGGGTTTGGAGACAAGACCGGGCCTGGCGCGGCGCCTACCGTGACGAGGCCGGCAAGCAGCACACCAAGTCGTTCACACGGCAGATCGACGCCAAGCGGTGGGTCGCCACCGAGGAGGCCAAAGTCGTCCGAGGCGACTGGGTCAACCCCGCCGCCGGGAAGACCACCTTCGCTGCGTTCTTCGCCGACTGGTCACCACGGCAGGTGTGGCTGTCCTCAACCCGCGAGAACGCCGACCTCGCCGTCGCCGGTGTGACCTTCGGCGAGATGCCGCTGCGGGCAATTCGCCGCTCCCACGTCGAGTCATGGGTGAAGCAGATGAGCGCGAGCCTCGCGCCCACCACGATCGACACGAGGTTCACCATCGTCCGCGGAGTGTTCCGCGCGGCGGTTGCCGATCGGCTCATCCCGAGCGACCCGACCATCGGCGTCGTGCTGCCCCGGAAACGCAGGGCCGAGGCCGCCATGAGCATCCCGACCAATGCCGACGTCGCCAAGCTGCTCAACGCTGCCGAGCCTCCCAACCGACCGAAGTCACGGCCAGGCTTCACCGCCTTCGTCGCGCTATGCGCCTTCGCCGGGCTCCGACGTGGCGAGGTGCTCGGCGTCCAGGTGGGCGACATCGACTTCCTCGCCCGGACGCTGCGGGTCAAGCGGCAGATCCAGCGCGCCAAGGGCGCGGACATCGCGGCAGGCAAGGACCTCGCGGAAGCCGTCGCCGGGATCACCGTGATCGTCCGACCGCCGAAGTACGAGTCGGAGCGGACGATCTACCTCCCGGACGAGCTGGTCACGATTCTCTCCGAGCACGTCCGCCAGCACACCCCGACGGGCGAGCCGACTCGGTGGCTGTTCTCCGAGGCCGACAGGCCGTGGCATGACAACCTCGTTGACTACCGCTGGCGCTCCACCCGCACCGATGCGGGAGTCGCCTTCAAGCTCCACGAGCTGCGCCACTACTTCGCCAGCGGACTCATCGCTGCCGGCTGCGACGTCGTGACCGTACAGCGGGCGATGGGGCACGCCGCCGCGACCACGACGCTGAGCACCTACGCCCACCTGTGGCCGACCGTCGAGGACAAGACCCGCGCGGCCGCGTCAGGCATGGCCGCTGCGGTCCTGGCGAGTCAGACTCGAAGCGTCGACTCCCAGTCCTGACCACCTGAGAAGACACCGAGGACGCTCACGACGACCTCGTCCCCCGATTCGTCGACGGCGTACGCGATGAGCGTCCGCTTCTTGAAGGTCGTGGTTCGCATGCCGGGGCGAATGTCACTGCGATCCCGTCCCGCAAGCGGGAACAGCAGGATCCCCTCGCAGTGGTCCATCACGGCACGGACAAACTCGCGTGCCGTTTCCGGTGACGCCTTGTCGGAGATCCAGTCGTCCAGGTGATCGAGTTGCTGTTCGGCCTCTGGGGTGTAGACCACCCGCCCCGTCATGGACGGGCGGCCCACTTGGCTTCGAAACGCGCGCGCACCTCGTCGGCCGGGATCGCACGCGACGGTTCGGCCTGCAACGCGTCGTACGCCGCAACCGCCCCCGTGCGCAGCCACTCCTCGGCCGCGACGGCGAAGGCCTCGTCCGGATCGACGGATTCGAGCAGCCGCAACGCAGCACGCTTTCGCACGTCGGGAGGCAGGGACATCCCTGTCGCGAAGAACTCCGACTCGCTCACCGACACGCCATCAGGTTACCCGACGGCACCGACGCGACGGCTCGATCTGACTTCTTGCCACATCTCTGCCACATCTGGGCATCCAATAGGCCTCTGACCTGCGGAAACGCGTCGGATCAGTAGTACCAGGGGAACGGCGTCCAGTCGGGGTCGCGCTTCTCGAGGAACTGGTCGCGGCCTTCGACGGCCTCGTCGGTCATGTAGGCGAGCCGCGTCGCCTCACCGGCGAAGACCTGCTGGCCCATCAGGCCGTCGTCGGTGAGGTTGAAGGCGAACTTGAGCATCCGCTGCGCCTGCGGGGACTTGCCCATGATCTCGGATGCGGCCTGCAGCGCCTCCTTCTCGAGGTCGGCGTGGTCGGCCACGATGTTGACGGCCCCCATCCGGTGCATGTCTTCGGCGGTGTAGGTGCGGCCGAGGTGGAAGATCTCGCGGGCGAACTTCTGGCCGACGGACCTGGCGAGGTAGGCGCTGCCGTAGCCGCCGTCGAACGAGCCCACGTCGGCGTCGGTCTGCTTGAAGCGCGCGTGCTCGCGGCTGGCGATGGTGAGGTCGCAGACGACGTGGAGCGAGTGGCCGCCGCCGGCCGCCCAGCCGTTGACGACGGCGATGACGACCTTGGGCATGGTGCGGATGAGGCGCTGCACCTCGAGGATGTGCAGGCGACCGCCCTGCGCCTTGACGCGGGCCTCGTCGACGGTCTCTGCCGTGTCCCCGGTGGCGTACTGGTAGCCGGAGCGGCCGCGGATCCGCTGGTCGCCGCCCGAGCAGAAGGCCCACTTGCCGTCCTTGGGGGAGGGGCCGTTGCCGGTGATGAGCACGACGCCGACGTCGGGCGTCATCCGGGCGTGGTCGAGAGCCCGATAGAGCTCGTCGACGGTGTGCGGCCGGAAGGCGTTGAGCACCTCCGGCCGGTTGAACGCGACCCGCACGACCCCCGACTCCGGCCGCGGGCGGCCCTCGTGGGCCCGGCGCCGGTGGTACGTGATGTCGGTGAAGTCGAAGCCGGGGACGACGTCCCACTCGCTCGGGTCGAAGATCTCGGACACGGTGCTCTGGGCGGGCTCGCTGCTCACGCAGCGACCCTAGCGCTGGACGTCGACGAGCCGGACAGCGCCGCTAGGGTCGCCACCATGCCGATCCCGCCGTATGTCGCTCACCTTCGCACGATGATCGGCCAGGACCTGTTGTGGCTGCCCGGGTGCACGGCCGTGGTGCTCCGCGAGGGGGAGCGCGGCCCGGAGGTGCTGCTGCTGAGACGGTCCGACAACGGCGAGTGGACCCCCGTGACGGGGATCATCGACCCCGGGGAGGAGCCGCACGTCGCTGCCGTCCGCGAGGTGCTCGAGGAGACCTGCGTCGTGGCGGAGGTGGAGCGGCTCGTGTGGGTCAGTGCCGGCGCCGAGGTGCGGCACGTCAACGGCGACCGCGCCCAGTACCTGGACCACACCTTCCGGTGCCGCTGGGTGTCGGGGGAACCGCGGCCCGGGGACGACGAGGCGAGCGAGGTGGCCTGGTTCGGGGTCGAGGCCCTGCCGCCCATGCAGCAGCGCTTCCGCGACCGGATCTCGTGTGCGGTGGAGGGGCCGGTCGAGGTGCGGTTGGGGCACTGACTCGGCCGGGGTGCGCGGACCGTACGGATGGCGAAGAGGATGGCGGGGAGGATGCGGGGACGCGGGGCGGCCCTTACGGTGCAGGTATGAGTCTTGACCGCCCGCAGCACCCAGACCCCTACGAGCTCCTCCCCAAGGTCGCGTCGTTCACCGTCACGAGTGACGACATCACCGACGGCCAGCCACTCAAGGACGACCAGGTCGCGGCGAAGGGCAACACGAGCCCCCAGCTGTCCTGGTCCGGCGCCCCGGAGGGGACGAAGAGCTACGTCGTGACGATGTTCGACCCGGACGCGCCGACGCCGTCCGGCTTTTGGCACTGGGCCGTCGTCGACATCCCGGCCGACGTCACGTCCCTGCCGACCGGCGCCGGTGCCGAGGGTGGCGGGAGCCTGCCCGAGGGCGCGTTCATGCTCCGCAACGATGGGGGCACGGTGGGCTTCATGGGCGCGGCCCCGCCGGAGGGCGACCAGGTGCACCGCTACTACGTCGTCGTCCACGCCGTCACGGAGGACAAGCTGGGCATCGACGAG
Source organism: Intrasporangium chromatireducens Q5-1 (assembly GCF_000576575.1). Taxonomy (GTDB): domain Bacteria; phylum Actinomycetota; class Actinomycetes; order Actinomycetales; family Dermatophilaceae; genus Intrasporangium_A; species Intrasporangium_A chromatireducens. The sequence continues at coordinate 7,066 of NZ_AWQS01000085.1, read as the reverse complement.
AAGGCCTCGAACGCCGTCATGAGCTTCAACCTCGCCTTCAAGACGGCGGGCCGCGCGATCGTCGTGGGCACCTACCAGCACTGAGCCACCCGCTCTTGGGCCCGGCCGCCGCCCCGGTGGCCGGGCCGTCGTGTGCCTGTGGATTGCGGCCGCCGCTCGGGGTGCGGTTCTGCCATGCTCGTGAGAGCGTTTGGTGCAGATGCGTTCTGTTACGACAGGGGAGCCGATGGTTGCGACTCGCAGAATGTCTCCGTATGCCGCTGTGCTGGCTGCCGCTCTGACACTGGGCGCCTGCTCGGGGGCGGATCCGGCGCCGGCCGAGACCGGAGCGGCGTCGACGGTGAGCTCGAGCTCGTCGCGTGCGCCGAGCCCGACGAGCAGCGTGCCGCCCACGACGGCGTCACCGACGACGAACGAGGACCCCGTCCTGGCCAAGATCCCCAAAGAAGCCCGGCCAGAGACCCCCGAGGGCGCGAAAGCCTTCGCAAACTTCTACATGAAACAGGTGAACCAAGCGTTCACTGAGGCCGAGCCCTCAGTTCTTGAGGGGCTCGCATCGGCGGACTGCAAGATGTGTAAGGCGTTCCATGAAGGTGCCAAAGATCTCGAGCAAAGGGGAATTCATCACAAGGGTCAGTCCATCGAACCGACCTCCGTGTCAGTCCAGCAGTATGACGACGCAGTTCGAACCGTGCTGGTTTGGACGACCCAGCATTCTGTTCCTGTCGTCGACGAGAAGGGGCAAAAGGTGGATCAAACGAAGTCAGGAAAGGGGATCTTCCTGGCGACGTTGACCTTTGACAAGCGATGGCAGATACAGAGGCTCCAGGTGGCGAAGTAACTGTGATTCGGTGGACGATTGGTCTTCTGAGTGTCGTCATTGTTCTCGGGGCGAGCCCCAGTGCGGCGACGGAGTCGTCGCCGTGCCCCAATGACATCTTCCAGTCCTGCGCGACTGACGAAGCTCACGCGGAAGTTGGGTTGTCGCGCGAGCAGGTACAGAAGTTGCCGAAGTTCGTGGGTGACGATGGCGGGGCGGTCCTTGTCTCTGATGAGAAGCGGCCGGTGTACGAGTACCGGACCTTGGCGAACTGTCCGGCGGCCAAGCCTGACCAGATCGGCGAGAACGTCTCGTGCATGGCGGCGCTCAAGGCCTGCCCACCTGATACGAAGGGCCCGCTGTCCGTGATCTGGCGTCGGGCGATGCTCGACGGTGAGGTCGTCGAGCCATGGACCAGTGTCGGGTTGACCTGCCACACGGATGTGGCGCCCGGGGCGCGGCCCACGATCTCGATGGCGGACATCCGTGCCCAGTTCATGCGCACACCGTGGGCGAAACCGCAGATCGCCTCTCAGCCGGCCGGCAACGTGACGTTGGTGAATCTGAAGACGTTCTACCGGGTGAACTGGTCGACGCAAGGCTTCGGGCCGGGCGAGGTCGACGCCTCGAACCTGCTCGGCTTCACCGTGCGGATCCGTCCGAAGGTCGTCGGCTTCAGGTACGTGTTCGGCGACGGGGACACGTTCGGGCCCACCACCTCCACGGGCGGCGTCTACCCGGACGGCGACGTCACGCACACCTACCGGAAGCGCGGCGAGTACCCCGTCAGGGTTCAGACCACCTGGGGTGCGGACTTCTCGATCGACGGCTCGACCTGGGACGAGATCCCGGACACCGTCACGGTCTCCGGGCCGCCGACGACCATCACGGTGAAGGAGGCGAAGGCGGTCCTCGTCAACGAATGAGGACCGGCACGGCGACACAGCACATAGTCGCGCCGCAGCGGGTCCGCGCCGGCGGGCGAGGGCAAGGTGAGCGGCATACTGACATCTGTCACCTTCAGGTGCTGACATCCGGGCGTGGAGCGCGCGGCACGGCGGACCTACTGTGGAGACAGGTCACCCGTTCACGGAGGTTTCGATGCTCACGCCACGCCATGCCGTCGTCGCCGGCATCGTGCTCATCGCACTCGCGGCCGCCCTGGCCACCGGTGGGCACGGCTTCTGGCTCGTCTTCCCGCTCTTCTGGATGTTCGGCGGCTGCGGCCGCGCCCGACGGTGGGAGCGTCGGGGCAGCCGGCCCCAGGACGACGCGACCGCGCCCGACCCGACCCACGACCGCCACGAGGCGTTCCCGGGCTCGCGCTGACCCGAGGCCAGCCGGGTCGGTCATGATGGCTCCGTGACCGACCTGCCCAGCGCCGACGAGCTGCTCGCCACCGCGCACGTCGTCTCGATCCCGATGCGCGTGCGCTTCCGTGGCATCGAGACGCGCGAGGCGCTGCTCTTCCAGGGCCCGCGCGGCTGGGGAGAGTTCGCGCCGTTCGTCGAGTACGACGACGCCGAGTCCGCCCGCTGGCTTGCCGCCGGCATCGAATGGGCGTATGCGGCTGACCCGGGTCGTGCTCGCGAGCGCGTCCCGGTCAACGCCACGGTCCCCGCGATCGGCCCGGAGCGTGTGCCGGAGGTGCTGGCACGGTTCGACGGCTGCACGACGGCCAAGGTCAAGGTGGCGGAGGCGGGACAGTCCGTGGCCGACGACGTCGAGCGCGTTGCGGCGGTGCGGGAGGCGATGGGGGCGCACGGACGCATCCGGGTCGACGCCAACGGGCACTGGGACGTCGAGACCGCCGCGACCGCGCTCGGGAAGCTCGCGCCATACGGATTGGAATATGCCGAGCAGCCGTGCGCGACCGTGGACGACCTCGTCGAGCTGCGAAAAACCTTGGCACGGAACGGGATCGATGTGCGGATCGCCGCGGACGAGTCGATCCGGAAGGCGTCCGACCCGCTGCGGGTGGCGCGGCTCGGCGCCGCCGACATCGTCGTCGTCAAGGTGGCACCGCTCGGCGGTGTGCGGGCCGCCCTCGAGGTGGTCGAAGCGTGCGGGCTGCCGGCAGTTGTGTCGTCGGCCCTCGACACGAGTGTCGGGATCGCGGCCGGCGTCGCGCTCGCAGCGGCCCTGCCGTCGCTCGAGTTCGCTTGCGGGCTGGGCACGGTCGGGCTCTTCACCGACGACGTCAGCGACGAGCCGTTGCTGCCCCGGAACGGTGCCTTGCCGGTGCGGCGTCCGTCGGTGAGTTCGGAGCGGCTCGAGGCACTCGCCGCGCCCGCGGACCGGACCTCGTGGTGGCGCGAACGTCTGGTGCGCTGCCTGCGGGTGCTCGAGGGGGAGCGCCTGTGATCCAAGCCTGTCTCAACGGGAGCCGTCGGCCGGGGGCACATCCCCGGCTGCCGCTCACAGCGCACGACCTGGGAGTGGCGGCGCTCGCAGCTGCTGCCGCCGGGGCGGCCATGGTGCACGTGCACCCCCGGGACGAGCACGGACTCGAGACGCTCGACGGGCACGGCGTGTCGGCCGCGGTCGGTGCGATCCGCGAGCAGGCGCCGGGGGTGCGCGTCTCGGTGACGACCCGGGACGGCATCGCCGCGTCGAGCCGCGAGAAGCTGGCGCTCATCGAGTCGTGGCCGGGCCCGGAGCTGGGTGGGCCGGACTGCGCCAGCGTCAACTGGCACGAGGACGGCGCGTCAGAGGTGGCGAGGGTCCTGCTCACCAAGGGGATCGGTGTCGAGGCCGGCATCTGGACGCCGATGGCGGCGACCCGGTTCGTCGCGACGCACTGGCCGTGGCAGGTCGAGCGGATCCTCGTCGAGGCGCTGCCCGGGATCAGCCGCGGGTCGAACGGGACGTGGGCGGTCGAGCGGATCCTCGCGGCGCTCGGCATGCTGCCCGCCCAGGTGCTGGTCCATGGAGAGGACGCGTGGACCTGGCCGGTCCTGCGCTGGGCCCGGACGGCCGGCTATGCCATCCGGATCGGTCTGGAGGACACCCTGGTCCTGCCCGACGGTCGCGAGGCGCGGGACAACGCCGAGCTAGTCGAGGCGGCCCGCCGGGAAGCCGGCGGGGAGGCGACCTGGCCGCTGCGGCGCCCCATCTGAGCCTCGCCCCGACCTGACCGCGCCACGCGGAGCGCGGTCAGAGGGGGAGCGAGGTCGCGAGACGGCGCAGGCGAGCCGCCTCCTCACGACGGTCCTCGCGGGGAACCGGCACCTCGAGCACCCGGATGCCGCTCTGCCGCTCGGTGAGGGCCTCCGCGAGCCGGTCGAGGTCGGTGACGCGCTCGTAGGCCGTGTGCCGGGCGCGGCAGAGGGCCTCGACGTCCGTGCCGTGCGGGGTCGCGAAGACCCGCTCGAACGCGGCCGCGTAGCGGCGGTCGCCCTGCTCGAGGGTCGCGAAGATCGAGCCCCCGTCGTCGCTGACGACGACGATCGTGAGCCCCGGACGGCGGTCGCCCCGGGGGATGAGCAGCCCGTTCGAGTCGTGGATGAAGGTGAGGTCGCCCATGATGGCGAGGGTCCGCATGGCCTGCGGTCGGCCCAGGGCCACCCCGACCGCGGTCGAGGTCATGCCGTCGATCCCGGCCAGTCCCCGGTTGCCGACTACGAAGCGGTGCTCCTGCGGCCGCCAGGGAGCCGCCATGACGTCGAGGTCCCGCACCGGGCTGGACGAGCCCACGACGAGGGTCGTGCCGGGGCCCACGGCGCCGGCCACGGTCCGTGCCGTCGTCAAGCCGGTCGGACGACTCCAGTCCTGGGCGTCGTCGATGCGCGCGGCGAGTCGTTGGTCGGCCCGCTGCCACCGGTCGAACCACTCCGGCGGGTCGGCGGCGGCCACGGTCGGGACGGTGTCGAGGTGCCGGGCCACGCGTCCCGGGTCGGTCGCGACGCCGGACCTGCCTCGCACCGCGACGACCTCCAGCCCGGGGTCGCTGATGAGGCCGGTGACGGGCCGGGACAGGGTGGGGTGCCCGACGACGACGACCCGCTCGATCTCGTCGCGCAGCGCCGTGGCGAGGAGCAGCCGATACGTGCGCAGCGCCTGACGCCCGGTGCGCGCACCGGAGGTCGGCTCCGCGAGGAGCGGCCAGTTACCTGCCTCGGCGAGCAGCCGCGCGGACGGCCCGGCATCGTCGCCGGCAACGACGACCGTACGAGGGCCGTTGCCCAGGACCTCGGCGCCCGGCATGGGGTAAGCCCGAGCCCGGCCCCTCAGCGCAGTGTTGGTGGCCGAACCCCGTGGTGCGCCACCACCTTCACCCTCGAACGTGGCGTTCGGAGGAGAGGTGCGGGAGGACCGGGAAGGGCGGGTCCACCAGGTGTCCGCCTCGTCGCTGGCGGGCAGCAGGTCGCCGTCGAACTGGAGGTTCAGCTGGGTCGGGCCGCCTGCCGCTACGGCTGCGTCCACGGCCGTGGCGATGTCCGCCTCGGTGGCGTCCGGCGGCAAGTCGTGGCACGCGGCGAACACGCCGAAGATGCCGGCCTGCCGGGTCGTCTGGTTCGCGCCGGTGTCTCGCAGCCGCTCGGGCCGGTCCGCGCTGAGCACGATGACCCGACGCCCCGAGTGGTGTGCCTCCATCACGGCAGGCAGCAGGTTGCCGACCGCCGTGCCCGATGTCGTCACGACGGCCACCGGGTCACCGGAGCCGAGGGAGAGCCCCAGCGCGAGGAACCCGGCCGACCGCTCGTCGACGCGGACGTGCAGCCGCACGTCCCCAGCCCGCTCAGCGGCATACAAAGCCATGGCGAGGGGGGCGGAGCGGGAGCCGGGGGACAGGACGACCTCGCGCACGCCGGCGAGCCACAGGCCGCCCAGCACCGCTTGGGCGAGCCGGGTCGCCGTCGGGCGGGCGGTCACGTCAGGCGTCCATCAAGGCATCGCGCATCGGCACGAGCTTCGCGACGGACTCGGCGACCTCCGACTCCGGGTCGGACCCGGCGACGATCCCGCAGCCCGCGAAGATGCGGATCTGGCGTGGGTCGTTCAGGTCAATCGCACCGCAGCGCAAGGCGATTCCCCACGCGCCGTCGCCGGCCGCGTCCATCCAGCCGACGGGGCCGGCGTAGCGACCGCGGTCCATCCGCTCCAGCTCACCGATGATGCGCACCGCGTCGGCGGTCGGGGTGCCACCCACCGCCGCGGAGGGGTGCAGCGCCGCCGCGAGCGCGAGGGCGGTGGCGCCGTTGGCGGCGACGGCCGCGACGTCGGTCGCGAGGTGCATGACGTTGGGCAGGTGCAGCACGAAGGGTGACTCGGGCACGTTGATCGACGAGCAGTGGGGGGCGAGCGCCTCGGCGACCGATCGGACGGCGTACTCGTGCTCCTCGAGGTCCTTGGAGGACCGGGCCAGGGACGCGGCGAGGGCCAGGTCCTTCTCGTCATCACCGGTGCGGCGGATCGTGCCGGCCAGCACACGACTGGTCACCAGCCCCTGGTCGCGCCGCACGAGCAGCTCGGGCGTGGCACCGACGAGCCCCGCGACTGCGAAGACCCACGTGTTGTCGTACTCGTCTGCGAGCCGTCGCAGCAGCCAGCGGGGATCGATCGGCTCGGCCGACGTCACGACGAGGTCGCGTGCGAGGACGACCTTGTCCACCTCGCCCGCGGTGATGCGCCCCACGGCGGCGGCGACCGCACCCGCGTAGGCGGTGGGCGACAGCGCGCCGTCGGCGAAGGCGACGTCCAGGGGCGGGGCGGGCGGCACGGCGGCGCCGGGCGTCTCGAGCGGGGTCAGCTCCGGCCGAGTGGTGATGGTGGTGACGAAGGTCCGGCCGTCGCGACGCCCCACGACGACCTCCGGGACGACGAGCCGCGCCGGCTCGGTGGAGTCGTCCGCGAAGGGGAAGGACCCGAAGCAGATGAGGCCGGAGCCGCTCGTGCCCACCTCGTCGCGGACGACGGCGCCGGCGGTGACCGCCGACCACCACTCCCGTGCGTCCTCGAACCGGGAAGGCCCGCGGGTCTCGCACGACACCGCAGAGCCCCAGCCGACGAGCCCCTCGCCCTGGCGCACCCACGACGCGCACTGCTCGACCGGCCCCGGGGGGAGCAGGTGGAGCAACGGCTCGTCGGTGTCGACCGTGACGGTCCGCACGACGAGGGTCGGTGCGGCGGCGGGCACGGTGACGGTGGACATCGACGCAAACTCTACGGCTCGCCGGTGGGTAGGACGGACCCGGCGGAGTTCGGGCTCACTGGACGGGCGGGAACCGGAGTTCGGGCTCACTC
>NZ_AWQS01000084.1 GCF_000576575.1 Intrasporangium chromatireducens Q5-1 | reverse complement strand
CTGCGCAGCGCGGGCCTGCTCGGCGCGGGTCTCCGCAGCCCGGGCCGCCTCCTCGGCGGAGCGGGCCTGCTCCTGCGCCTTGGTCAGCCGCGCCTGGGCCTGCGCGACCTCGTTGTTGAGGCCGTTGAGCTTGGCCTGGGCGTCGTTGAGCGCCGTGTTGTCGACGGCGGCCTTGGCGGCCTCCTCGGCCCGCTGGGCCTCGGCCCTCGCGCGCTCGATGCGCTCCTTGGCGGCGCGCTCGGCGCTCTCGGCGTCGCTGCGCGCCTTGGCCGCCCGCTCGGAGGCGGCCTTGAACGCACGCTCGGCGTCCTGGATCTTGGCCTGGAGCCCGCCCAGCTTGGTCTCGTCGCCGGCCCGCGCGACGGGCGCGGCCTCGGGGCGGACCGCGGTCTGGTTCTTGCTCGCCCGGCAGTCGTTGAGCTGCTTGAGGTAGTCGTCGCGCTGCTCGATCAGCGACCGCATCTCGGCAACGACCTCATCGAGGAAGTCGTCGACGTCGCGCTCCTCGTAGCCCCGGCGGAACTGCGTGGTCTGGAAGTGCTTGTTCAGCACCTGCTCCGGTGTAAGCGCCATCTCTCACCTCTTGGCAGACGTAGTGGATTCACGAACTGGCTCGGGCAGCCAGGCATTCCCGCTCATGATGCCATCCCGCGAGGGTGCAGGGGCAAATATCCCAAGTGCCACATTCGTCCCACCTGCATCAGAAGAAGCTCGGCAGGTTGAGGGCGACCGAGGTGAGGAGCATGAGCACGAGGAAGGACAGGTCCAGTCTGATCCCGCCGAGGTTCGGCGACGGGATGATCTTGCGCAGCGCCTTCAGCGGCGGGTCCGTGACCGTGTAGATCGCCTCGGCAACGACGAGGAGGGGGCCCTTGGGCTGCCAGGAGCGGGACAGGACCTGCACCCAGTCGATGACGAAGCGCCCGATGAGGGCGATGAAGAAGGTGAAGACGACCACCCCGTAGATCGTCCAGAACACGTCCATGCCGCAAGTCTGACGGATGCAGGCCGTCTGGACGCAATCGGGTCAGCTCTGGTTGAAGAATCCGCGGGTCGAGGAGGCGGGCGCCTCGGGCTCGTCGGCCGACACCTCGACATGAGCCGGTGAGAGAAGGAACACCTTGGAGGTGACGCGCTCGATGGAGCCGTGCAGGCCGAAGACGAGGCCGGCGGCGAAGTCGACGAGGCGCTTGGCGTCTGCATCGTCCATCTCCGAGAGGTTCATGATGACCGGGACCTGGTCGCGGAACCACTCACCGATGTTCTTGGCCTCGTTGTAGGTGCGGGGGTGGATCGTCGTGATCCGGTTGAGCCGGCCCACCTCGGCCTCGCGGACGACGGCGGCCACGGCGCGCTTGGTCGGCAGCGGCGTCACCGCCGCGGTGTGGCCGGTCTCCTCGGCGGGCTCGTCGTCGTAGCGGTCCTGCTCGTCGTACCCGTCGTAGTCGTCATAGCGGTCCTGACGGGCGTCCTCCTCGGCGAGTCCGAGGTAGACCATCGTCTTGCGCAGTGCGCCTGCCATGCCAGCTCCTACATCGCGGGTTGCCTTCCCGCCCGACGGTACAGAAGTGACGCCTGTGAGGTGCGGATATCGCCCCGCGACACGCAGGAGCCCCCGAGGCCGTATGCCGCTCAGCCGGCTCGCGTCGCCCCCGACGTCCCAGCGCGGCGCAGGATCACGCCCGCGAACCGGCCGGTCCGCCCGTCGCGCCGGTAGGAGTAGAGGTCGTCGTCCTCCCGCGTGCACCCGGCCACCCACTCGACCTCGACGTCGTCGCGGGCGAGCTGCTCGACGACCCCGGTTGCCACGTCGATGGCCGGTGTCCCGGTCCACGAGCGGGCCAGCGCGCTCGGTGCGACGGTCGCCGCCGCCTGCGCCATCGCGGCCGGCACCTCGTAGCAGCGGCCGCACACGGACGGCCCGACCACGGCGGAGAGCCGCCCCGCGCCGAGGTGCCGCATCCGCTCGACGACGAGCGGCACGATCCCGGCGGTCATCCCGGGCCGGCCGGCATGGACGGCAGCGACGAGCCCAGCCGTCTGGTCGTGCAGCAGGACCGGCACGCAGTCGGCGACGAGGACCGCGAGGGCCAGGTCCGGCACGCTCGTGATGACGGCGTCCGCCTCCGGGACGGAGCCGGACCAGGGCCCGTCGACCTCGGCGACGTCGGTGCCGTGCACCTGCTGCATGAAGAGGAGCCGGTCGCGGGGCACCCCCAGGCTCGTCGCGAGCAGCGTGCGGTTGCCCTCCACCCGGGCGGGGTCGTCGCCGACGTGGCCACCGAGGTTGAGCCCGTCCCACGGCGGTCGGCCCAGCCCGGCGCTGCGGTCTGTGAAGCAGACCTCGACGGACGAGGGCCCCGACCTCGTCGCAGGAACGGTCCGGCGCCAGTGGAACATCCGGCCAACCTACCGGGCAGGGGTCGCGGGAACGACGGACGGGCCCCGCCCGGAGGCAGGGCCCGTCGCGCGTCGTGGCCTACTTGAGGAAGTCGGGGACGTCGAGGTCGTCATTCTCCTCGAAGGCGACCTGGCGCGGCGGGCGCTGGGCCGGCGGCTGCTGGGCCGGTCGGGGCGCCTGCTGGGGCGCCTGGCCGTAGTGGGAGTCACCGTTGGGGGCAGGCTCGGTCTGCTGCGGCGGGTACGGCTGCTGCGCCGGGCGCGCGGCCTGCTGGTGCACCTGCTGGTGCTGGGCCGGCTGCGGCACCTGGGGGTGCTGGGCGGCCACCTGCTGCTGAACGTGCTGCTGCGCCTGCTGCTGGGCCTGCTGCGTATGCTGGGGCGCGGCCGGTCGCTGGGCCTGCGCGGACGCCGGGGCGGGTCGCTGCCCCAGCGTGGCGGCGCGGTCGTCCTCACGCCGGGTCGGACCGCCGGAGTCGAAGCCGGCCGCGATGACCGTGACGCGCACCTCGTCGCCGAGGGCGTCGTCGATGACCGCACCGAAGATGATGTTGGCCTCGGGGTGGGCGGCCTCCTGGACGAGGCGGGCGGCCTCGTTGATCTCGAACAGGCCGAGGTCCGAGCCGCCCTGGACCGACAGGAGCACGCCGTGCGCGCCGTCGATCGAGGCCTCGAGCAGCGGCGAGCTGATGGCGAGCTCGGCCGCCTGGACCGCGCGGTCCTCGCCACGGGCCGAGCCGATGCCCATGAGCGCGGAGCCGGCGCCCTGCATGACCGACTTGACGTCGGCGAAGTCGAGGTTGATCAGTCCGGGCGTGGTGATCAGGTCGGTGATGCCCTGGACACCGGAGAGCAGCACCTGGTCCGCCGACCGGAAGGCGTCCATCATCGACACGTTGCGGTCACTGATGGACAGCAGTCGGTCGTTGGGGATGACGATGAGGGTGTCGACCTCTTCGCGCAGCGAGCCGATGCCGGACTCCGCCTGGTTGGCCCGCCGGCGACCCTCGAAGGTGAACGGGCGGGTCACGACACCGATCGTGAGGGCGCCGAGGCCCTTCGCGATGCGGGCGACCACAGGAGCGCCACCCGTGCCGGTGCCGCCCCCCTCGCCCGCGGTGACGAAGACCATGTCGGCCCCCTTGAGGACCTCCTCGATCTCCTCGGTGTGGTCCTCGGCGGCCTTGCGGCCGACCTCCGGGTCGGCGCCGGCGCCGAGACCACGGGTCAGCTCACGGCCGACGTCGAGCTTGACGTCGGCGTCACTCATGAGCAGTGCCTGCGCGTCGGTGTTGATGGCGATGAACTCGACACCCTTGAGACCGACCTCGATCATCCGGTTGATGGCGTTGACGCCACCCCCGCCGATGCCGACGACCTTGATCACGGCCAAGTAGTTCTGCGGTGCTGCTGCCACGAGAGTGGGCCTTCCTGATGGTGAAGCATCGTGCGGATCGAGGATCGAGGGGTACTCTAAACCTTCCGTGGAAGGTTACGGTTTGGTCACGGACCACCGTGTCGCCCCGACGCTATGCGGTGCGGCGGGCCCGATCAACCTCGCCTTCGGCGTGTCGCAGAGGCGGTTCGCCGGCAACCCGTGCGAGTGTCCCACCAGCCCCTCTGGTCACACCCTCCAGCCCCGACGGGAGACCTGCAGGGCAGGTCTGGAGTCGGGCATGAGGACACGCGGCTGCCCGGCGCCCGCCGAGGCTGCCGCGGCCGCCCGCCGCGTCGGCGGCAGTCGCCTTACCGGGTGACCGGGGCCTCCGGGACGCTGACGTCGATCCGGGTGCCGGGCTCCTTCAGCAGCAGCGTCACCAATCGCGCCTTCGTCTCCTCCTGGCCGGCCGCACCCCAGACGATGGTGCGCTGACCGGCCTTCTCGGTGACGGTGAAGCTGACCTGGTCGGCGGCGTTCACGGACATGTCCGCGACGTGGGAGCGCAGCGAGGCGGGCAGCGCGTGCAGGGCGGCGAGGGCGGCCCGCAGACCGTCGGGGGTGACGTCGCTCGACCCGGCCGCCACGACCGGGACTCCCTTCGGAGCGGTCGCCACGGTGCGGAACCGGACGCCGCCCTGGTCCACAAGTTCAAGTTGACCCTTAGGGTTGCGCAGCGCGAGTGCCGGCTTGCGGGGGGTGAGGGCGATGACGACGGAGTGCGGCAGGCTGCGGCTCACGCGGATGTCCGTCCAGGCGCGACCACCCTCCAGGCGCGCCGCGACGGCGTCGGTGTCGACCCGCATGAGCGGGCCGCCGAGCGGCACCTTCGCCACCTGCTGGACGGCCCGGACGTCATCCGCGGGAACGCCCTCCACCCGGACCGTCGTGGCCGTCAGCAGCGGACTCATCCAGCCCAGCCAGATCAGGCCCCCGGCCACGGTGAGGGTGACCACCAGGGCGGCGGCGAGCAGCAGCGGTCGGCGTCGGGCGCGGGCAGCGCGGGCCTCGAAGCGCTGCCGGGCCGACGTCACCCCGGTCCCCATCGACGTGCGCCGGGCGCGCCACCTCATCGGCGTGCCTCCCCCAGCAGGCAGAGCAGCTCGGGGCCGATCATCGTCACGTCCCCGGCCCCGATGGTCAGCACGAGGTCTCCGGGGCGGACCAGGTCGGCGACGCGCGCGGCAACGGCCGACCACGATGGGACGTAGTGCACCTCCGCGCCCGCGGCCCTGGCGGCATCGGCGACGAGCTCACCCGTCACACCCGGGAGGGGGTCCTCGCGCGCGGCATAGACGTCCATGACCACCACCACGGGCGCCTGGGCGAGACCCGCCCCGAGCGCGTCCGCGAAGTCTCGGGTGCGGCTGTAGAGGTGCGGCTGGAAGACCGCGACGACGCGCCCGGTGTCGCCCACGAGCCCGACGGCCGTCTCCACGACGGCACGGACCTTCCCCGCGTTGTGGGCGTAGTCGTCGATGACCGTGACGCCCCCGGCGCTCCCCTTCGGCTCGAACCGACGACGTGTGCCCGTGAAGGAGGCGAGGCCGGCGAGCACGGCGTCGGCGTCCTGGCCCAGCCCGTCGACGGCGGCGATGAAGGCGGCTGCGGCGTTCAGGGCGTTGTGCCGCCCGGGGATGGCCAGCCGCAGGGAGTGTGCTCGACCGTCCCGGCTGAGCCGGACGCTCGAGAGCAGGCCCTCCGCCCGATGGTCCTCGAGCCGGAGGTCGGCGTCGTCGGAGAAGCCATAGGTGACGACGCGGGTCCCAGCAGCCCGGGCGGCCTCGGCGAGCCGGCGTGCCCCGTCGTCGTCCGCGCACGTGACGAGGAGCCCACCGGGCTCGATGGTGCGGGCGAACTCGAGGTAGGCCGCCTCGACAACCGTGAAGGTGTCGTAGAAGTCGAGGTGGTCGGGCTGAACGTTGGTGACGACCGCCACGTGGGGCCGGTAGACGAGGAACGACCCGTCGCTCTCGTCGGCCTCGACGACGAACGTGTCCCCTGCACCGCTGTGGGCGTTGGTGCCGTGCTTGGCCAGCTCGCCCCCGACCGCGAAGGACGGGTCGAGGCCGCACTCCTGGAGGGCGACCGTCAGCAGCGAGGTCGTCGTCGTCTTGCCGTTGGCGCCGGCCACGGCGACCCGACGCTGCCCGTGCATCAACGAGGCGAGCCCCTGCGCGCGGTGCAGGACGGGCAGCCCCCGCTCACGCGCTGCCACGAGCTCGACGTTGTCGTCGCGGATCGACGACGACATGACGATCGCGTCGGCGCCCTGCTGGTGCGCGGCCTCGAAGCCCACCCACACCTGGGCCCCCTCGGCACGGAGCGCCCCGAGGACGGGCACGTCCTTGGCGTCGCTGCCGCTCACCGTGATGCCGCGCGCCAGCATGATCCGGGCCACGCCGGACATCCCGGCTCCCCCGATCGCGAGGAAATGCACGGTGCCGAGGTCCTCGGCGCGGGGAATGGGCGACCGGAAGTCGAACCGGGCTCGGGCGAACGGGTCGTCCGTCGTGGGGGTCGTCACGGCCGGCTCCCGCTGGCCCGGTCGACCAGGTCGGCCAGCCGCTCGTCGGCGGCCGGCTCACCGAGCGCGGCGGCCACGCGCGCCATCCGGGCGACGCGGTCGCCGTCCGTCGCGAGCGGGACGAGCTGACCCTCGATCCACTCGGCGGTGAAGTCGGCGTCGCGCACGAGCAGCCCGCCGCCGGCCGCCACCACCTCGGCGGCGTTGAGCCGCTGCTCGCCGTTGCCGATGGGCAGCGGGACGTAGACGGCGGGCAGCCCGACCGTGGTCAGCTCGGCCACGGTGTTCGCCCCCGAGCGCGCGACCACGAGGTCGGCGGCGCTGTAGGCGAGCTCCATCCGGTCGGCGTAGGGCACCGTCACGTAGGGCGCCCCGACCATCGGGACGTCCGGCTCGAACTCCTTGCCGGCGCCGGTGATGTGCAGCACCTGGATGCCGGACTGACTGAGGGTCGAGGCACGGGCCCGGAACGCGTCGTTGAGGCGCTGTGCGCCGAGCGAACCACCGGTGACGAGGATGGTCGGCCACTGGCTCTCGAGCCCGAAGTGCTCGAGGGCTTCGGCACGCAGGGCCGCCCGGTCGAGGGTCGCGATCTCGCGGCGCAGCGGCATCCCGACGCGGGTCGCGTGCGGCAGCGCCGTCGCGGCGAAGGTCGTGGCGACGTACGGCGTCCACCGCGCACCGAGCCGGTTGGCCAGGCCCGGGCGGGCGTTCTGCTCGTGGATGACGATCGGCACCCGGCGCCGCCGGGCCGCGAGGTAGGCGGGCGTGCTGACGTAGCCGCCGAACCCCACGACGACCTCGGCGCCCGTCTCGTCGATGGCGCGGCCGGCCGCCGTGACGGCGTCACGGAGCCGGAGCGGCAGACGAAGCAGGTCGGGGCTCGGGCGCCGCGGCAACGGCACCTTGGGCACGAAGCGCAGCTCGAACCCGCGTGCGGGCACCAGCCGGGCCTCCAGACCGCTCTGCGTGCCGAGGCCGGTGACCTGGATGCGGGGGTGGCGCCGACGCAGCGCGTCGGCGAGGGCGAGCAGCGGGGACACGTGACCGGCGCTGCCGCCTCCGGCGAGCAGGACGGAGGTGGGCGAGGACACGACGGATCACCGGTTTCTGCGACGGGGGGAACGGGAGGGCAGCACGGCGAGGGAACGCTTGAGCATCCCGGGGCGTGCCGCGAGCAGCGCCCGGCAGCCGGGCTCGTTGCGGGCGAAGCACAGCAGGATGCCGAGCGCGAGCATCGTCGTGACGAGGGAGGACCCGCCGGCGCTGACGAGCGGCAGCGGCACGCCGATCACGGGCAGCAGCCCGATGACGGCGCCGATGTTGATGATCGCCTGGGCGAGCAGCCACGCCATGATGCCGGCGGTCGCGATGCGGACGAACCGGTCGCGGGTGCGCACCATGAGCCGGTAGCAGCCCCAGGCGATGACGGCGAAGAGGAAGAGGATCACGAGCGTGCCGGGCAGGCCCAGCTCCTCGCCGATGATGGCGAAGATGAAGTCGTTGTGCGCCTCGGCGAGCCAGTCCCACTTCTCCTTGGAGGCGCCGAGGCCGACGCCCCACCAGCCGCCATCGGCGAGGGCGTACATGCCGTGCACCGACTGGCCGCACCACCCGTCAGGGTCGGCCTGGCAGGCCGGCGAGAGGAAGTTGGCGATCCGGGCCATCCGGTTGTCGCTCGTCTGCACCAGGTAGGCGACGCCGAGCGCGCCGACCGTGCCGGCGAGCAGGAAGAAGCGGCCCCGCACACCGGACACGGCGAGCACCGCCCCCACGATGGCGAACATGACGAGCGCGGTGCCGAGGTCGTGCCCACCGAGGACCAGCGCGATGATGATGGCCGCGACGGGGATGAGGTAGGGCAGGATCGCGTGCCGGATGAGCCCGACGAGGCGGCCCTTGTTGGCGAAGACCATCGCCCCGACGAGGACGAGCGCCAGCTTGCCGAGCTCGGCGGGCTGGATCTGGATCGGCCCGAGCCGCAACCAGTTCCGGTTGCCGCCCACCTCGACGCCGAGCGACGGGACGAAGACGAGCCCCAGCAGCACGACCGAGCCGAGGAAGACCGGCAGGGACAGGCGTTTCCACCAGGCGAGCGGCAAGCGGCTGGCTCCCGCCGCGACCGCCGCGCCGATCACGGCGAACAGCGCTTGGCGGGCGAAGACGGAGTAGGACGCTTGGTCGTTGAGCAGGGAGCTGACGCTCGAGGCGGAGAAGACCATGATCAGCCCGAAGACCACGAGGGTCGTCATGGCGCCCAGGATGAGGTAGTAGGTCGTCAGCGGTGACTCGAGCTTGCCGATGACCGGCAGCGCAGCGAGCCGGGAGGTGTCGCGCTCGTCCGGGGTGGCGGCACCCCTGCCTCGTGGCTTGGTGGTCCCGCGCGAGCCGGCGGAGGTGGTCGTGGACGTCACGCCCCCTCCCCGATGACGTGTCGGCGGACCGCCTCCTCGAACGCGTCGCCGCGGGCCCCGTAGTTGTCGAACATGTCCATCGACGCCGCGGCGGGAGCGAGCAGGACGACGTCGCCGGGCTGGGCGAGGCGCGCGGCATGGGCGACGACGAGGTCCATGGCCCCAGTGTCCGTCGCGGCCACGTCGATGACCGGGACGTCGGGCGCGTGTCGGGCCAGCGCGTCCGCGATCTCGGCCCGGTCCCGGCCGAGCAGGACGACGCCGCGCAGCCTTGAGGCGGCCTCCTGGACGAGGCCGTCGACGTCGGCGCCCTTGAGCAGGCCGCCGGCGATCCACACGACGCTGTCGAAGGATCGGAGCGCGGCGGCCGCCGCGTGGGTGTTGGTCGCCTTCGAGTCGTTGACCCAGCGCACCGGCCCGGGCACGTCGACGGCGGCGATCCGGTGGCGGTCGGGCCGGAAGGCCCGCAGCCCGTCGCGGACCGCGATCGGCCCCACGCCGTAGGCGCGGGCCAGGGCTGCCGCCGCGAGCGCGTTGGCCACGTAGTGCGGCGGCACCGCCTCGAGGTCACCGCGCAGGTCGTCGAGGGTGCACAGCTCGGCGGCCGAGTGCTGGCGCTGCTCGACGAAGGCACGGTCGGCGAGGACGTCGTCGACGATGCCGACCATGGAGGGTGCCGGCACACCGAGGGTGAACCCGACGGCGCGGCACCCCTCGACGACGTCGGCGTCCATGACCAGCTGCTCGGTCTGCAGGTCGGCGACGTTGTAGACGCACGCGATGTGGGTGTTGTCGTAGATGCGGCCCTTGGCCCGCAGGTACTCGGCGTAGGAGCCGTGCCAGTCGAGGTGGTCGGGCGCGACGTTGAGGACCGCGCTCGCCACCGCGGAGACGGAGCGCTGCCAGTGCAGCTGGAAGCTGGACAGCTCGACGGCGATGACATCGAACGGCTCGGGGTGCAGCACCGCCTCGAGGATCGGCGTGCCGACGTTGCCGGCGGCCGTGGCGCGCAGGCCGGCGGCCCGCAGGATCGAGGCGAGCATGCCGACCGTCGTCGTCTTGCCGTTGGTGCCGGTGACGGTCAGCCACGGCGCCGCGCCCTCGCGGGCACGCATCCGCCAGGCCAGCTCGACCTCTCCCCAGACCGGGATGCCGGCGGTCGCTGCAGCGAGCATGAGGGCGTCGTGGGGCGGCACCCCGGGCGAGGTGACGACGAGCTCGGTCCCCTCAGGTGGGGTGTGCACGTGCTCCGGCCCGAGCCGGACGTCCACGCCGAGGATCTCGAGGATGCGCCCACGCTCGGTGATGACGTCGGTGACGTCGCGGGAGACCGCGGTGACGTGTGCTCCCCGTTCGGCGAGGGCGTCGGCCGCCGCGAAGCCGGACACACCGAGCCCGACGACGAGGACGTGCAGGCCGCTCCAGTCGGCATCACGGTGCGTGAGCCCCGGTCGGGGCTCGTAGTTCGGCTCGAGGGTCATCCGGCGCCCACCACCCACTCTGCGTAGAAGATGCCGAGCCCGAGTGCGACGAACAGCCCGGCGACGATCCAGAAGCGGATCACGATCGTGACCTCGGCCCAGCCGACGAGCTCGAAGTGGTGCTGGAGCGGCGCCATCCGGAACACCCGTTTGCCGGTCGTCTTGAACGACACGACCTGGATGATGACCGACATCGTGATGATGATGAACAGGCCACCGAGGATGACGAGCAGCAGCTCGGTGCGGGTCGTGATGGCGAGGCCGGCCAGCGCGCCGCCGAGCGCCAGCGACCCGGTGTCGCCCATGAAGATCTTGGCCGGGGAGGCGTTCCACCAGAGGAAGCCGAAGCAGGCACCCATCCCGGCTGCGGCGACGAGGGCCAGGTCGTGCGAGTCGCGCACCTCGTAGCACTTGATGCCCGGATTGGTCTGGCAGTTCTGGTTGAACGTCCAGAGGCTGATCAGGACGTAGGCACCGAAGACCATCGTCGAGACGCCGGTCGCCAGCCCATCGAGCCCGTCGGTGAGGTTCACGCCGTTGGAGGCGCCGGCGATCATGATGTTGGCCCAGATGATGAAGAGGATGACGCCGAGGATCGTGCCGTAGTAGGCCAGGTTGATGTTGGTGTCGCGCACGAAGGAGATGAACGGCGAGGCCGGCGTGCGGTACTGGGCGTTGGGGAACTGCAGTGCGAGGACCGCGAAGGCCACCCCGACGAGCCCCTGGCCCAGCAGCTTCTGCTTCGAGCGGAGGCCGAGGCTGCGCTGCTTCGAGATCTTGATGTAGTCGTCGAGGAAGCCGACGAGCCCGAGCCCGGCCATGAGGAACAGCACGAGCACCCCACTCGCTGTGAGCGGGGTCAACGTCACGAGGTGCGCGAGGGCGTAGGCGCCGAGCGTCGCGCCGAGAATGACGGCCCCACCCATGGTGGGCGTGCCCCGCTTCGTGTGGTGCGAGGTCGGCCCGTCGTCGCGGATGAACTGCCCGTAGCCCCGCTTGACGAGGAACTTGATGAACAGTGGCGTGCCGAGCAGCGAGAAGAGCAGCGAGAAGGCCGCAGCGAACAGGACACCCTTCACTGCGACACCTCCGCCGCGTCGGCGGCCCCTGGGCTGACGGCCGACCCGGCTGCCCCGGCCGGCCCGGGCGGACCGGCGACGCGCTCACCGAGCCAGCGCAGCCCGCTGTCGCGGCTCGACTTGAAGAGCACGACGTCGCCGGGGGCCAGCTCGACGCGCAGCAGGTCGTAGGCGGCGTCGGTGTCCCGAACCCACTCGGGGGCGCCGACGGGGCGGGCCCCGTCGCCGACGGCCACGAGCCGGTCGATTCCCAGCTGTGCGGCATACCGACCGATCTGGGCGTGTTCGTCGGCGCTCGAGTCGCCGAGCTCGAGCATCTCGCCGACGACGGCCCAGCGGCGTCCGGAGGTCTCCATGGCCGCGAGGGCGTCGAGCGCGGCGCGCATCGACTCGGGGTTCGCGTTGTAGGCGTCGTTGACGACGGTGACGCCGTCGGGGCGGTGGGTGACCTCCATCCGCCACCGGCTCACGGCCCGGGCGGCACCGAGGGCGGCAGCGACGGTGTCGAGCGGCAGGCCGAGCTCCAGGGCGGCGGCAGCGACGGCAAGGGAGTTCGCGACGTGGTGCGGCCCCACGAGGGCGAGCCGCACGGACGCGCGCCCCTGCGGGGCGACGAGGGTGTATGCCGCTCTCCCGGAGTCGTCGAGGACGACGTCCTCCGCGCGCACCTCGGCGCGCTCGGAGGTCCCCACCAGGCAGACGCGCGCGGCGAGGCCCTCGGCCATCGCGGTGACGAGGGGGTCGTCGGCGTTGAGGATGGCCAGGCCGTCGGGTGGCAAGGCCTGGGGCAGCTCCGCCTTGGCCCGGGCGATGTTCTCGCGCGAGCCGAACTCGCCGAGGTGGGCGCTGCCGACGTTGAGCACGATCCCGATCCGCGGCGGCGCGATCTGGGTGAGGTAGCGCAGGTGGCCCATGCCGCGCGCGCCCATCTCGACGACGAGGTGGCGGGTCGCGGCGGTGATACGGCAGACGGTGAGCGGCACGCCGACCTCGCCGTTGAGGGAGTTGACCGGCGCGACCGTCTCCCCAGCGGTCGCCAGGACCGAGGCGAGCAGGTCCTTCGTCGTCGTCTTGCCGGAGGAGCCGGTGATGCCGATGACGGCCAGGTCGGGCGCCGCGTCGACCACGCCGCGTGCCAGTCGGCCGAAGGCGAGCTGGACGTCGTCGACGACGACGCAGGGCAGCCCGCTGACGACGCGGGAGGTGAGTGCGGCGACGGCGCCGCGGCTGGCGGCGTCCGGGACGAACGCGTGCCCGTCGGCGTGCTCGCCGACTCGGGCGACGTAGAGCCCGCCCGGACCGCACTCGCGCGAGTCGGTCACGACGGGTCCGTCGATGACGAGCTCGGCCGCGTGCGCGCCGTGCAGCACGCCACCGGTGAGCTCTGCGACGCGAGTCAGGGACAGCGGGATCATCGGGCGCCTCCGGTCGGCGCCGTCGAGGGCGTCGTGCTCGTGGTGCGGTGGAGTCCGGCCGCGGCGAGGGCCGCTCGCACCGCCTCCCGGTCGTCGAAGGGGTGGACCACTCCCCCGACCTCCTGTCCGGTCTCGTGACCCTTGCCGAGGATGACGACGGTGTCGATGCGACCGCTCTCGCGGGCGGCGCGCACGGCCTCGGCAACGGTGTGGGTGATGGCGTCGGTGCGCGCGCCGCCGTCCCTGACGACGGTCGCGGTGGCGTGGCCGTCCTGTGCGGCGCGCTCGGCCCCGGCGCGGACCGCGTCCCGGATGGACGCCGGGTCCTCGGACCGGGGGTTGTCGTCGGTCACGACGACGACGTCGGCGTGCCGGGCGGCGGCGGCCCCCATGTCGGGGCGCTTGCCGCGGTCGCGGTCGCCCCCCGCCCCGAGCACGGCCACGAGCCGTCCGGAAGTGGAGGGCCGCAGGGCGGCGAGGGCGGCGTCGACGGCGTCGGGGGTGTGGGCGAAGTCGACGATGCAGCGCGGGCCCTCCGCGCTGGTGCTGACGACCTCCA
The DNA here is from genome assembly GCF_000576575.1 of Intrasporangium chromatireducens Q5-1. Lineage (GTDB taxonomy): Bacteria > Actinomycetota > Actinomycetes > Actinomycetales > Dermatophilaceae > Intrasporangium_A > Intrasporangium_A chromatireducens. The sequence goes on along the minus strand of NZ_AWQS01000084.1, from coordinate 2,927 downwards.
TGCGGCCCGGGACCTCGGGTGGTGCGGCGAGGACGCGGTCGACCTCGCCCGGCGTGAGACCCAGCGAGAGCAGCGCCAGCCCGGCGAGGCAGGTGTTGGCGATGTTGAAGGAGCCGGGCAGGTGCGAGACGAGGTGCAGCTCGGTGCCGTCCGCCTCGCAGCGCAGGCGGACGTCGGCGCCGGCTGAGCGGGCGGTCCAGTCGGCCGCCACGCCCGTCGTCGAGAACGTGGCGACCGGGATGTCCGCCTCAGCCGCCAGACGCCGGCCCCATTCGTCGTCGACGCAGACGACGCCGCGCCGTGCCCGGGCCGGGGTGAAGAGTTGGGCCTTGGCGGCGAAGTAGTCCTCCATCGAGCCGTGGAAGTCGAGGTGGTCCTGCGAGAGGTTGGTGAACAGCGCCACGTCGTAGACCACTCCGTCGACCCGGTGCAGGGCCAGCGCGTGGCTGGACACCTCCATGACACAGGCCTCGACGCCGCGCTCGCGCATCGTCGCGAGCAGGGCGTGCAGCTCCGGGGACTCCGGTGTCGTGCGCACGGATGGGATCCGCTCGTCACCGATGCGGGTCTCGACGGTGCCGATGAGGCCGGTGCGCACCCGGTGGGCGCGCAGCGCTGACTCGATGAGGTAGGCCGTCGTCGTCTTGCCGTTGGTGCCCGTTATGCCCACCATGGTCAGCTCGTCGGCGGGGTTTCCGTAGACCGCCGCGGCGACGGCACCGAGGACCTCACGTGGGTGCTCGACGACGAGGACCGGGGCGTCGTTCCCGGTCAGCAGGGCAGCCCCGTCTGGGTCGGTCAGCACCGCGACCGCCCCGGCGCGCACCGCGTCGGACGCGAAGCGGGCACCGTGCACGTTGAAGCCCGGGAGTGCGGCATACAGGTCCCCGGGTCGCACGGCCCGGCTGTCGAGGGTCACGCCGGTCACGCGGACGTCGGCCGGCGGGGTGCGCAGGCCGAGTCTCGTGCTCAGGTCAGCGAGCGGCAGACCCGAGGCCGTGGGGCGGGTGGGGGGTGTGGACACGACATCCAAACCTACAGGCCGTCACGTTTCGCCCGAGCCTCGGACAGGACGTTCGGGTCGGACGTGGACAGCTCGTGCTTGGCCCACACGTGGTAGTCGAGCGTGGACTTCGGGCTCGGCGCGGCGCCGTCCCGCTGGATCAGGTAGGTCATCACCTGGTTGAAGACCGGGCCGGCGAGCGCCCCGCCGAACATGCCGGCGCTCGGCTGGTGCAGGAAGACGCCGACGACGTACTTCGGCGCCTCCGCCGGGGCGTAGCCGATGAACGAGGCGGTGAAGCCGTTGTACCCCTTCTTCTTCTGGTCGAAGAAGTCGGCGGTGCCGGTCTTGCCGGCGACGCGGTAGCCCTTGATCCGGGCTGCCGAGGCGGTCCCGTCCGGGCCGGTGACCTCCTCGATCATCCGGCTCAGCGTCGTCGCGGTCTTCTCGGAGACGACCCGCACCCCCTCCTGGGCCGGGGCCGGCACCAGGGTGCCGGAGTCGTTCATCGTCCCCTCGATGAGGGTCGGCGGCATTCTGACCCCCTTGTTGGCGATGGTCTGGTAGACGCTCGTCATCTGCAGCGCCGTCGCGGAGTAGGCCTGGCCGAACAGGCGGGTGTAGCGGGAGGCGCCGACCCAGGTCTTCGGGTCGGGCACGTTGCCCGCCGACTCGCCGGGGAAGTTGATCGGTGACTTGGCCCCGAGGCCGAACTTGCGGAAGTAGTCGACGAGGACGGCCGGCCCCAGCCGCTCACCGATGAGGATGGTGCCGATGTTGGACGACTTCGCGATGACGCCGGTCGCCGTCATCTGCTCGGTCGGGTGGTTCTCGTTGTCCTTGAACTTCATGCCCGCCCGCGGGAGGCGGTTGGGCACGATGACCCCGGTGTCCGGCGTCACGACGCCCTTTTCGAGCGCTGCGGCGAAGGTCATCAGCTTGCCGGTCGAGCCGGGCTCGAAGGCGTCGTTGAAGGCGCCGTTGACCGTGTGGTCGACATCCATGCGGCTCAGGTCGTTCGGGTCGAACGTCGGGTAGTTGGCGACCGCCCGGACCTTGCCGGTCGCCACCTCGATGACGACGGCCGAACCCTCCTTCGCGCCGACCTCCTGGACCCGCTTGGCCAGGGCGTTCTCGGCATACCACTGCAGGTCGGAGTCGATGGTGAGACGGACGTTGCGGCCGTTCGTCACGGGGGTGTCGACCCGCTCGGACCCGGGGATGATGTAACCGTCACGGGCGCGCTCGTAGATGTTCGTGCCCGGCTTGCCCGACAGGGCCTGGTTGAACTGGTACTCGATGCCGCTCCACGCCACCTGGTCGGAGGGCGAGACGAAACCGATGACCGGCCCGAGGGCCATGCCGAGCGGGTAGACCCGTGAGGCCGTCCGCTCGGCCGCGATGCCCGGCACGCCGAGTGCCTTGACCTCGCGCCAGATCGTCGGCGTCACGTCCTTCTTGATGATGACGTAGCGCGTGTTCGGCTTGGTGAAGCGCGCCTCGAGGTCGCTCGCGTCCATGCCGAGCAGCGGCGCGAGGTCGCTCGCAGCCCGGGGAGCACCGAGCTTCTCCCAGATGTCACCGACCTTGACCTTGTACTCGGCGATCGCGACGGGGTCGGCGACCACGGTGAACCGCTCGACGCTCTCGGCGAGGACGCGGCCGTTGGTGTCGAGGATCTGCCCGCGCATCGCCGGGGTGATCGTCTTGACCGACCGCTTGCTCATGGCGGCCCGCTGGGTCGCCGCGGCGTCGAAGCCCTGGACCCGCAGCAGCTGGAAGCCGAAGACGGCGAAGACCATCAGGATGACGAGCAGCATCACCTTGGCCCGGGGCCGCGGGCTCGCCGCCTCGGGGCGACGTCGACGCCGCGGCCTGCGGGGGCCACCCGGCCCCCCCGACCCACTGCCACGCTGGTGCGCAG
>NZ_AWQS01000083.1 GCF_000576575.1 Intrasporangium chromatireducens Q5-1 | reverse complement strand
GAGCCGCGCCGCTCTGGCCTTGCGGCTGCCTGAGCCGCCGCGCCCGCGTCCCCTCCGCGGGCGCGGCTTCCACCCTCAAGCCGTATGCCGCTCAGCTGGCCGACGCTGCCCGGCTGAGGCGCCGCTCGGCTGAGCAGCGCACGCCGAACGTCCATCGGGGTCACGAGCGCGAGAACGCCTCAGCCCCGGAACGCCAGGTCCGCTCGAGGTCAGAGCCGGCCGGGAACCGCCCCTCGATCTCGAGGATCGCCATGCCGTGGGCGAAGGCCCACATGGCCTGGGCGAGATACGGCTCCCCCGTGGCGAGGAAGAACGGCTCTCCCGCCCACTCCTCGAGCCCCGGAGCCAGCAGGTCGCGGGCCAGGCCCGGTCCGGTGGCGAGCCGGTAGAGGTGCGGGTTCGTCAGGGCGAGGTCGCGGTAGCGCCCGAGCACTGCAGCGACGGGACCTCGACGACCGGGTCGCCGCACCGCTCGGTGGAGCACCTCCCCCATCTCGACGAAGGCGTCCTCGACCAGAGCGGCCTCCACGTGACGCTTGGCGGGAAAGTGCTTGTAGAGCGAGGGGGCCCGCATCCCGACCTCGTCCGCGAGCCGTCGCATCGTCAACGCCTCTCGACCCTCATCCTCGAGGATCCGCCGGGCCGTCGCGACGATCTCGGACGCCCGCTCCGACCGGGCGACCACGACGGGCGCGTCAGTCACGGGGCCGACAGGCGAAAGACGGGGTGACGCGGCGCGATCCGACGCAGCTCCGACTCTGGCGAGTCCGCGTCGACGCCCTCGAAGAAGACGCCCACCTCGGCCTTCCACCGCCGCAGATAGGCCCGAAGGACCTCGGCCTTGTCGTCGTCAGCCAGTTCCGTCGCGAGCTGGTGCTCCCGAGACCGTCCGAGCAGCAGGTCCAGCCGCCCACCGGAGGCGCGCACGTTGCGCACCCACTCGGCATTGCCTCGCGGCGCGACGAGATAGCGCACGTCGCCGACGGTGAGCAGGTTGACCGGGACCTGGCGTGGCAGGCCACTGCGCCGGCCGGGGACCTCGAGCACCCGACTCCCCCAGATGCTGACGCCTCGACGGGTGAGCCACGCAACCGTTCGGTTCATGACGTTCCTCGTGAACCAGCCCGGCCGCCGGTAGTGGACCGAATCCGTCTGTGCCATGGTCATGCCGCCTCCTAAGGGCTAACGTTGTTAGCCCACTCTAAGGCTAACACCGTTAGCCGGTCAAGCCGGCCGCACGCCGGAGCTCAGTTGGCGGCGAAGACGGCCTGGAGCAGCCATCCCGACCCTTTGACCTGGCCCGGACCGGCAAAACTGCCCTTGCCGTTGCCGGGGTAGAAGTAGAAACGCCCCGCCGAGGTGATGCCGACCAGGTCCGCCCTGCCGTCGTTGTTGAGGTCGCGCACCCCGATGACCTTCGAGAAGGCCTGCCAGCCCGACCCGATCTGGGTCCGGCTCCCCGACCAGCCGCCGATCCCGTTGCCCCGGTAGAGGTAGAGGGCACCGCCCGGTGTCCGGGCGATGACGTCCATGGCACCGTCGCCGGTGAAGTCTCCGGCAGAGAGCAGCAGGTTGTAGCCGCTCCAGCCGTGGCCGACCTGGACGCGACTCCCCGACCAGCCCCCGATCCCGTTGCCCTTGTAGAGGTAGAGGTCGCCGGCGGGGGTCCGCGCGAGCAGGTCCGTGTTGCCGTCACCGGAGAAGTCGCCGGCGCCGATGACCTGGTTGTAGATGTTCCAGCCGGTGCCGATCTGTCGGCCGGCGTGCAGCCGGCCCGCGCCGGTCCCCGTGTAGAGGTAGAGCCGCCCGTCGGCCGTGCGGGCCAGGACGTCGGCGTAGCCGTCGCCGTTGAAGTCGCCCGGTGAGAAGACGAGGTTGAAGCCGCCCCAGCCCGTGCCGATGGTGACGCCCGAGCGGACATAGCCCGTCCCATTGCCGGGATAGAGCCTAAGGTCGCCCCCGCTCGTCGTGGCGAGCAGGTCAGGCAGCGGGTCGCCCGAGAAGCCGCGCATCGGGGCCAGGCCGGAGGTTCCGTCCATCGCGACGAACCGGTAGCCGTGCGACCGGTACCAGTTGATCACCCGCTGGAGCGACTGGACCGTGTTGCCGCGGAACGACGACACGACCGACTCCGCCTCGTGAGACGCTTTGCCGCCGTGCATGAGCACGACCGGGTGGCTCGCGTCGGCGGACGTGAGCGTCGTCGCCCGGCTCACGATCGAGCTCTGGAAGGACGAGCTGTAGTAGCCCGGCTGCTTCCAGTCCTGCGTGTCGGTGCTCCACAGCACCGTCTCCATGTTCTGTGACTTCGTCACGGTGGCAACGTTGTTCGTGAAGCCGCCCGGGGGCCGGAAGTAGCAGCCGCGGTAGCCGACGGTCCTCTGCTGCAGGTCCGCCGTCGTGGTGATCTCGTTCGTCAGGTAGGACACCGACCAGTTCCCGTTGGCCGAGCTCGGGTAGTCGTGGTGCCACGTGTGGTTCGCGATGAGGTGCCCGTCCGCGGCGGCTCGCTGCATGATCGTCGGCATCTCGGAGGCGTACCGGCCGGTGACGAAGAAGGTGGCCCGCACGTTGTTGCGGCGCAGGATGTTGAGGATGGCCGGCATCCACTCCTTGCGGTCGTCGTCGAAGGTCAGGGCGACCGTCTTGCCGCTGCCCGGAGCGACCTGGGTCGTCCGGCCGGCGAGTGGGCTGTTGCAGCTCGCCGCGGTGGCGGCACCCGGATGGGCTCCCACGCCGACCGCGGCCAGCGCGGCCCCGGCCGCGAGCACCGTGGCGGTGCGCCGAGCCCGCCTGTCCGATCGCCGCATCCTCATCGCGACCTTCTTCCCCGCACGGGCTTGCCCCCCACCGGCGGCCCCGTCACGACCAGCGTGCGCGCGCTCGGACCGCAGCGGAAGTAAGGGGCACTCCCCTGCCCCGTATGCCGCTCAGCGCGCGAGTGTGGGCCCGCTCAGCGGCATACGGGGCTGGCTGTCGTCACCCCCCGCCAAGGGTGGGTAAGAGAGGTCGCATGACCTCTGCACACTCACCAGACCTTCCCCTCCCCGCACGGGTTGCCGTCGACCTGGAGCGCGACACGCGCCTGGACCAGGTCGTCGACGGAGTCGGGCGGGCGACCCGCCCACTGGGGAACTCGCCCATCGGTGCGGTCCTGCGCGGTGACTGGATGGGCCACGCGCTGCATCCCACCCTGACCGACCTGCCCCTCGGCATGTGGACGGCCGCCTCGGTGCTCGACGTCGTGGGCGGTGTCAGCGCCCGGCCGGCTGCCCGGCGGCTGCTCGGCGTCGGCCTGCTCGCTGCGGGACCGACGGCACTGACCGGCTGGGCCGAGTGGCAGCGCTCAGGGACGTCGGCGCAGCGCGTCGGCGTCGTCCACGCGGCCCTCAACATCACCGCGGTGGGGCTGTATGCGGGCTCGTGGGGGGCGCGCCGACGCGGCCGGCATGCGCTCGGCGTCGCCCTGTCGCTCCTCGGCGCGAGTGCGGCGAGCGCCGGTGGCTACCTCGGCGGTCACCTCGCGATCGCGCGCGACGTCGGGAGCCGCGCGCCCGGCCTGCAGCCGGACCAGCCCGGTAGCACGACGACCTTCCCCGTCGACGGGCCGACCCCCTCCATCTGAGCCTCGGCGGCTCGCGCCCGCCGCGGGCTGCCGTCCCGGCAGGGCTGAAGCCTGGCCCCTCGGCTCACTCGTCCCGTTCCGACTCGGCGGCCAGCCGGGCCAGACGGCCTGCGTTCACGGCCGAGATCGCCTCGCCGATCGCCTCGCGGTCATCCGGGTCGACGTCGTTGTCGGTGAGGTAGCGCAGGAGCTGCTGCTGCGGCGACTGCTCCGACTGGTCCCGGCGCAGGGTCTCGTAGTCCTCACGCGTCCGGTCCACCTCGTCGGCGACCACCTCGATGTCGGCGGGCGCCAGTCCCTTGCGCCCGAGACAGAACTCGATCCAGGCCTTGAGGGCGTCCGGCACGGCCACCACGGCCGCTTCGGGCAACAGCGCCTTGCGATGGACCCAGTCGGTGAGGAAGCGCTCGGGCTCGCCCGGTTTCCACGCCAGCACGCCTCCGTCGAGGTAGCCGTCACCGAAGTCCACGAACGTGTCCGCCAGCATCGCGACGACGTCGTCCGGGGCATCGACCGCTGACCGGGCCTGGAACTCCTCGATGAGCAGGGCGCGCTCCTCGTCGTCGATGGCCTCCCAGCGGACCGACTGTTGCTGGTAGGGCTCGGCGCGGACGCGGGCCAGCGCCCGCATCGCCACCGCATCCTCCTCCCACATGGGCGGGTAGTAGAGGTCCATCTGCAGGATCGCGTCCCAGATCCGGGAGAGGGCGTCCGCCGGCTCGACCTCACGCGCCGGTCGGCCGAGGACGTCCGCCCATGGCTGGGGGCCTGCTGGGTCCTCGAGCTCGATCGCCCAGACCGCCAGACCGCTGGTGCTCGTCGTCATGACGGCGATCTGGTGCGGCTCCGGCTCGTCGTAGCCGACGACGTGGACCTGCTGGTTGTCCCAGGGGTCGCTGATGAGCCACGCGCGGCGTGGCTCCGGCTCGTCGCCGAGCGCCCAGCGGAGCGTCGGGTGCTCACCCGGCGCGGTGGCCAACAACCCGTCCATGGTGGAGCGTTCGCGCTCGGTCGCGAGGAGGCGCAGCGCCTGCAGGGCGACGTATGCCGCTGAGCCGCGTCCGCCGGCCAGCCGCGCTCCCAGCTCGCTGGCCAGGTCGCGCTCCGCGGTCTGCGCGTGGCCGTTGTCGAGGATCTCGTCACCCACCAGACCGGACATCATTGCCTCGATCTCGAGCCGGTCGCTGTCATCTCCGAGCACCGCGGCGAGGCGGATCGCGCGGTCGGCGATGGAGGCCTGCGTCGGCGTGGGGCGGCGCCGACCCTTGGGTTTGGCCCGGCCACGGCCCTTGGGACGCCCCTTGCTCTTCGGACTCACCGGATCAGTCCACCACAGCGGCATGTGGCCGGTGGCCCAGATCCGGCAGCGTCGGACGAGATCAGGCGGGCCCTGCCGGGTCCGCCATGAAGCGGGTGGGAGTCAGCTCGTCCACGGCGGCGGTGAGGTCTGCGGGCAGCTCGTCCGTCTGGCCGTTGAGGGCGGTGGCCAGTCCCAGCGCCAGGCCGATGAGGTCGTGGTCTCCAAGGCCCAGCCTGACGGCGACGGCCGCGGCGTTGGGCGGCCGGTTCTCCGGATCCTTCTCCAGGCAGTCCTGGATCAGGCTCGCGAGGTCTTCGGGGACATCGTCCGGCAGGGGCGGCGGCGGCTCGTTGAGGTGGGAGTACGCCGTCGCGATGGGCGTCCCCCGGTCGAAGGGACGGTGACCCGACAGCATCTCGTGTCCGACGACCCCGAGGGCGTACAGGTCACTGGAGCCGGTCGCCGGCTCGCCGCGCACCTGCTCGGGGCTGATGTAGTTCGGGGTGCCGAGCATCTCGCCGTGCTTCGTGTGCCCCGAGGCGTCCAGAGCCCGGGCGATGCCGAAGTCGGTGAGCTTCACCAGCCCGTCCTCGCGCACGAGGATGTTGGGCGGTTTGATGTCCCGGTGGACCACCCGGTGGTGGTGCGCGACTCCCAGGGCCAGCGCGGCCTGGCCGAGGATGGAGCGGACCTCGGAGGCGGGCAGCGGGCCCCGTTCGGCCATGAGCGCTGACAGGGTGCGCCCCTCGACGTGCTCCATCACGAGGAAGGCCAGTCCGTCGTCCTCGCCGTAGTCGAAGACCGTCGCAATATTCGTGTGGTTCAGGCCGGCCGCGTTGACCGCCTCGTCACGGAACCGTCGCGCGAACAGCTCCTCGTGCCCCGCATCGGGACGCATGATCTTGACGGCCACCGTGCGCTGGAGGACATCGTCCGTGGCGGACCAGACGTCGGCCATGCCTCCAGAGGCGATTCGGCTCTCGAGCCGGTAGCGGCCACCGAGCACGAAGCCTTCGTGGAGACGATTCATATGACGAGCACCAAGAGCCTTCCGGGACAGAAGGTGCGCGTTGTGCACAGGTTGGTGATCCTTCGTCCTCGGCCATGCTACGTGACGTTGGCCCTGATCCACGTTCTCCGCGCCCGGCGCCCACCATTTGCGGCCGGCACCGGCCTCTGGCAGCCCATCGACTGACGATGCGGACGGCTGATCGGGGGCCGCTGGCACAGCCCCCGCTGCGTGAGCCGGAGCGGCCGCGGCTCGGGCGGTAACGTGCACTCATGAACTCGCGACACCGCGGACGCGGGCCCTGCTGGTGAGCCGGCCGTCCGGCGGATCGGGCGACGTCACCGCACCGAAGGGGTCCCGTTCTGACCCAGAGGTCGAGGAGGCATACGAGCGTCTCGTGGCCGAGGGCCATGAGCGGCTGGACCGGCCCTTGCTCCCGCTGCTCTCCACGGGTCTCCTAGGCGGCGTCGACGTCGGGGTGGGCGTGTTGATCTACCTGGTGGTGGAGGCGAGGACGGACAACGCCCTGCTGGCCTCGCTGGCGTTCACCATCGGGTTTGTCGCCCTGCTGCTCGCCAAGAGCGAGCTCTTCACCGAGAACTTCCTGGTCCCGGTCATCTCCGTGATCGCGAAGGTGGGCACGCTCGGGCAGCTGGTCAGGCTGTGGGTCGTCACCCTGGCGGCCAACCTGGTGGCCGGCTTCGCCATGGCCGCCATGATCGTCGTGGCCCTGCCCGAAGTGCGCGCGACGGCGGTGCAGGTCGGCTCGCACTACGCCCACCTCGGGGTGTCGTGGCGCTCGTTCTTCCTTGCCGTGCTGGCCGGCGCCGTCATCACGCTGCTGACGCGGATGCAGCACGCCACGGAGAGTCTTGCCGTTCGCCTGGTCCCCGCCGTGCTGATGTCCTTCGTGCTCGTCGGGGCGCAGCTGTTCCACTCCGTGCTGGACTCCATCCTGATGTTCGCCGGGCTGGTCACCGGCGACGCCGACTACGGCTACCTCGACTGGGTGCGGGCGCTGGGCTGGTCAGCGATGGGCAACCTCGTGGGCGGCCTGGTGCTGGTCACCGGTATCCGTCTGCTGCGGGTGCCGCATCGGGTCGCCGAGAGCCGCGACGAGGGGCAGACCGGCTGACGGCCTGACAGGCTGTTGGCTGTGGAGATCTTGTCGCGGCCCCCTGCACCCGGCTGCCCCAAACGGATGGTCTTCGGCCCCTGTGGCGGCGTCAGGACCGACGGCACCTGCGAGATGCTCCCGACCCCGTGCGTCTTCGATGCCCTCACCGACCTGCCTGACCACAGCGTCGACGAGGCCCCCTCGACGCCCTCGTTCGGGCCGCTTCTTCAGCCGCCCGGCGTCGAGTGGCCACCGATGATCCTGACGGACCTCAGCACGCCGCCCGCCGACGCGTCGGCACTCCGTTCGACGGTCCGCCGGCTGGCGCCCAGCTGCGACGCGGTCCTCGTCGGCGACCACCAGGACCGCGTCGACTTCCCGCCCAGCACGCTGGCGCGGCTGATCGCCGACGCCGGCGCCGTGCCATGGGTGACTCTGGCGTGCCGGGACCGGAACCGGATCACGCTCGAGCAGGAGCTGCGCGCCCTCGCCCTGGACCGGCTCGCCACCGTCCTGTGCGTCACGGGTGACGGTCGCGCCTACGACGTCCGCCCCGACATCACCCAGGCCTTTGACCTCGATGGCACCCGGCTGGCTGGCCTGGCGGCATCCTTGGGCCTTCGGGTGGCGGTGGCGGAGACTCCAACTGCGCCTCCACGCGCCCTTCGACCGAAGCGGCTGGTCCAGAAGCAGCAGGTCGGTGCCCAGCTGGGGTGCCTCAACCACGTGCCTTCCGTCGCCCACCTGACCGCGTTCCTCGAGGCAGCTCGGGCCGCCGGGCTCCGGATGCCGGTCATCGCCTCGGTCGTCGTGTTCACTGACCACCGCTCGGCCGCGGCACTGACCGCGCTTCCTGGTCTGACGATCGCGCCCGAGCGCATCGAGGCGGTGCTGACGGCGGCCGACCCGGTCGAGGCCGGCATGACGGCCGCCGTGGACGAGGCGGTCCAGCTGCTGCAGGTGCCGGGGGTGGCCGGGGTAAACCTGTCCGGACTGGCATCGGCCCAGAGCATGCTTGCCGCTGCCGAGATACAGGCCGACATCGGCCACCGAATCCGCACCGCACGAGGAGACCGACAGTGAGCACCGAGCCCGACTCGATGGAGGCCGAGTTCGACACCGTGGCGACATGGACCGCGGAGGTCGTCGCCGGCCTCGACCTGGCCGACCGGATCCCTGCAGCCTGCCGGGGCAGCGGCAGTCCCGGTGCCCTGCACTGGCTGCTCGAGCACCTGGAGCCCGAGCCGGGCCAGACGTTCTTCGACTGCGGCGCCGGCGTGGGCGGACCCGCCGCCTTCGCGGCACGTGAGACGGGCGCCCGTCCACTCCTGACCGACCCGGAGCCCGGAGCCTGCAGAGCGGCGCGCGCCCTCTTCGGCCTACCCGCGCTGCAAGCCGCCAGCGAGCTGCCGATCGCGACCGGCGTGATTGTTGCCGGATGGAGCCTCGGCGTCCTGTGCACGGTGACCGACCAGCCGGCCTACCTCGCCGAGCTCCGCCGGGTGCTGAGGCCGGGGGCGCGCTTCGGCCTGATCGTGTATTGCGCCACTCATCCTGGAGAGCTGCGCCTGAAGCCGCCGGAGGGCAACAACTTCCCCACCGTCGAGCACCTCGACGATCTGCTCCACGGGGCATCCCTGAGGGTCCGGACCAGTGGCTGGACCGACCACTTCGCCGCCTTCCCGGACGGCTGGGAAGACGTGATGTCGAGCGTCCAGGATGAGCTCGAGCGCCGCCACGGGAAGGACGCTCGATGGCGGACGGCGGAGGAGCAGTCGGACCGGATGGGCTCGCTGCTGGCCGCGGGTGAGCTCCGCGGGCGAATGCTTGTGGTGGAGCCGGAGTGAGGGCACACGGGGCGGCGATCGTTGCCTGTGTGGCGCACCGAACCGCCTGGACGTCTGCCCCAGGAAGTCTTCTCCGTTCACGACCATTTGGTGCTGTTTTGATCTGCTTTGCCGGCAACACCCCTATCGTGTGACTCGTCTAGGGGGTGGACGATGCCAGAGGGCGGATCGGCTTGGCAGCGCGCGGATCAGTTGCGGGCCGAGGCTGCGGCTGCTCGAGTGAGAGCAGAGGCACTCGAGCGCGAGGCCGGCGCATGGCAGGCCGGAGCAGACGGAGAGCGACGAGTGGCTGGGGAACTCGCAAAACTCCCGTCGACCTGGCGGGTCCTTCACGATCGGCTGTTGAGGCCGGACCGGTCTCTCGCAAACATCGACCATCTGGTGGTTGGCCCTTCCGGCGTGTACTTGATTGATGCGAAGAACTGGGCTGGTGGCGTCTCCGTCCATGACGGAACCCTGTGGCAGCACAACGGCAACATCCACTGCAAGAGGGCTGCTCTGGAGCAGGTGCATCGCTTCGCAGCCGAGGTGGAGCGCACTGTCTCTCTCCCGGTCACACCGGTCCTCGCCCTTGCCGGAAAAGCATCGGCGCGCTTCATACCGCAGCGGATCGGCGGCGTGGAAGTGCTGCCCCTTGGGAGGCTGCACAGGTGGCTCAACGAACAGGGGCATGCGAATTTCGTTCGCGACGTAGACGGTTTGGCGAGGATGCTTGAGATTGCCTTTCCTCCCGCTTCCGGGCCGGACCGCTCGATGACGGCAACACCGGGCTCAAGCGGCAGAAGCACCTCGACGAGGCCATCGGCCACGAAGACGCGGACCGCATCACGAGCCGGGCGGGGTAGCACCTCTCTGGGCAGGGCCGTCTTCCAGATAGTCATCTTGCTTTTCGGCGCCCTCTTCATGACGCAGGTCGTGGTGCCGCACATGATTCAGAAAGCTGCGAAGACCGTCGCATCCAGCACTCCAAGCAGGCAGGCACATCGGGTCTGCGACTCGATCCCGGTGACCTTGATCCAGAAGCACGTCAAGAACGCGAGCATCAAACCCGGCTCCAACGGATCACAGACCTGCCGGTGGCTCATTCGCCCGAGCGGGGAATCACGGACCTTCTCTCTGTCGCTCACCTTCGGCCAGGCGGCCCACCTCGAGGTCAAGGTCATCGGTCAGGGCCAACCGAAAGCGTCAGCGAGCAACGGATACGCGGTGGCACGTGTACCCGAGGGCGGCCGGCTGCCAGGCTGGTCCAAGACCGCCACGAAGGCCAATCAGCCTATTGCGGTGCTTCTTTCGTATCCCCTTCCCAAGTCCGGCGAGGCTCCTGAGGTGCAGAAGGCAAACACGGCCGCGATGAAGAGCATCGTTGCCTTCTCTGAGGAAGTGGCCCCCATTGTCGCCGGAACGGAGGGCGTCGAGAACGAAAGCTAGAAGGATGTGGACGCCCTCCGAGGGCTTGCACTTCTTCGGTCGGAGGTGTCTGGCAAGCTCCCAACATGGCGAACCACCGGGGACTGAACGCAGGGCTATACGAATTGCTCATCACGTCGCAGCTCCGCACCCAGCTGGACATGAGCCGTGAGATCGATATCGAGCAGAAGAAGGTGGACTCGGCTGACGAGCCAGAAGTGCTGTCGCGCCATGTCCGCCTGGCGCTACAGCGACTGCTGGAGTCGTGTGGCAATCCCGAGGAACGCCTCGCCATCGTGAACGGCGTTCTGGAGTCAATCCATGCGATGGATGAGCAGATTCCCGCTCCAACGAGCCAACTGCTTCGAGTGGCAACGTCGCGGGGCCCAGGGAGAGCAGCGGCGGTTACGAGCCTCCGGCCTGCAACTCCGCTCTCAGAGGCGGCGCTGCTGACTAACGCAACAGGAGAACCCGCCCTCGGCCATGAGTTGCGTGCAGAGCTAGCGAGCGCCGACCGGGTTGATCTCTTGTGCGCTTTCGTGAAGTGGCACGGCATCCGACTACTGGAAGCGGAGTTGAGCTCGCTGCGAAAGCGAGGAGTGCCGCTCCGGGTGATCACCACGACGTACCTCGGCGGAACTGAGCGCCGGGCATTGGATCGGCTCGTCCGCGACTTTGGAGCGGAGGTGCGGATCCAGTTCGACGCGCAGCGGACGAGACTTCACGCGAAAGCGTGGCTGTTCGAGAGGGACACACAGTTCGACACGGCGTACGTCGGGTCCAGCAACCTCAGCAAGTCCGCATTACTCGATGGCGTCGAGTGGAACGTCCGGTTGTCAACGGTTGCCACGCCTTCCCTGCTCGACAAGTTCCGAGCCACCTTCGAGACGTATTGGCATGACTCCACGTTCAGGCCCTACGACCCGGACCGCGACGGCGATCTCTTGGACGATGCGCTGCGCCGTGCCTCCGGTGGCCCCCGACGCGGCGGAGTCCCACTGGAGCCGTCCATCTCGGGACTTGATGTTCGTCCCTACCCTCACCAGATCGACATCCTCGAACGTCTAGAGGTCGAGCGGCTGGTTCATGGAAGGCATCGCAACCTCGTCGTTGCTGCGACTGGTACGGGGAAGACAGTGGTGGCCGCCCTCGACTATCGACGCCTCAGCCAGGCATCGCAGCGGCCAAAGCTGCTCTTTGTCGCGCATCGGAAGGAAATTTTGAATCAGAGCCTGCGCACCTATCGCGAGGTTCTCAGCGACGGTAACTTCGGCGAACTGTATGTCGACGGGTCTCGCCCGGAGCGATGGGAGCACGTCTTCGCTTCGATTCAGTCGCTGACTTCGTACGGCATCGACCGGGTTCCTCCGGACTCCTTCGAGGTCGTCGTGGTCGACGAGTTCCATCACGGCGCGGCTGCTACGTATCGTCGTCTTCTTGAGCAATTGCAGCCGCGGGAGCTTCTCGGCCTGACAGCCACGCCAGAGCGCGGAGACGGAATGGATGTCCGTCTGCTCTTCGGGGGCCGTGCGGCCGCGGAGCTCCGTCTCTGGGATGCCCTCCGTGAGGACCTCCTCACGCCATTCCACTACTTCGGGATCGCCGACAACACCGACCTCACGAACGTCACATGGCGCCAGGGCGCCTACGACGCCAACGAGCTGAGCAACCTCTATACCGGCAACCACGCCCGGGCGCGGCTCGTCGTGAAGGAAGTGCACGACAAGGTCGGAGATCTCACCTCGATGAGGGCCCTGTGCTTCTGCGTGAAGATCGACCATGCCGAATTCATGGCTGACGCCTTCAACCGCGCCGGCATACCCTCAGCGACCATCACGAGCCGGTCCACCGACGACCGAGGCCGCATCATTGCCGAACTGCGCAAGGGCGCACTCAAGGCGATCTTCACCGTGGACGTCTTCAACGAGGGCGTCGACATCCCGGAAGTGAACACGGTCCTGTTTCTCCGCCCCACCGAAAGCGCCACTGTCTTCCTGCAACAGCTTGGCCGCGGTCTCCGCACCGCGCCCGGCAAGGCAGTCCTCACCGCCTTGGACTTCGTGGGGCACCACCGCAAGGAGTTCCGTTTCGACAGCAAGTACCGCGCCCTCACGGGGGCGACCCGTACTCAGTTGGCGCGCGCGGTTGAGAGTGGTTTTCCATTCATGCCGGCCGGCTCACAGATCGTTCTCGACGAGGCGACCCAGGCGGAGGTGCTCGGTCACGTCCGGAGCCAAGTCACTTCGACTCAACGTCAACTGACAGCAGAACTGCGAGCCCACCCGACCGATTCACTGTCGACCTTCTTGGACGACAGTGGGGCGGAACTGGCCGACGTCATTCGTGGGAATCGCTCCTGGACCGCACTGCGACGACGCGCCGGGCTTAACGTTCCGGCCTCGGCGCCCGGTGAAGAGCAGCTGCTCAAGCGAGTGCGCGCCTTCGCACACGTTGATGATCCAGATCGCGCCGAGGCCTACCTCCGGTGGGTAGACGACGCCCCCGATTACGAATCCGCAGACCGAGACATGCAGGAGTTCGGCCGGATGCTCTTCTTCTCGCTATGGCCGGACGGTGGCGGCTTTGACTCCTATGCCCAGGGGCTGTCCAGTCTCCATCTCCAGCACAACCTTCGCAATGACCTCAGAGAGGTGCTTCACATCGCCTTCGCTCGCAGTGCGCACGTGACCACTCGAATGACGGGCACACTGAGCGATCTTCCACTTCGCGTACACGGCCGCTACTCCAGAGAAGAAGCTCTGAGCGCCCTGCGCTACGCGAGTCTCGATGGGCCAAAACCAAACAGCTTCCAACAGGGGGTGCTCTACTCGCCAGGGGCCCGGTCCGATGCCTTCTTCGTAACTCTGCGGAAGTCCGAAGCCGACTACTCCCCGACGACGATGTATCGCGACTACGCCATCAGTCCCACCCGGTTCCATTGGGAGTCCCAGTCCGTGACAAGCGTGACATCACCAACGGGGCGGCGGTACCTGAACCATCGCAGCATGGGAACGCACATCCTCCTCTTCAGCCGAGCCACCAAGGCCAGCGAATATGAGGGCGCTGCGTCCTACCTGTTTCTCGGACAGGCTGACTACCAGGAGCACCGGGGCGAGAAGCCCATCGCCATCACCTGGGAGCTGAAGAACCCCATGCCCTCAGACCACTTCGCCCTCGCGTCTGTTGTCGCCTGACAGACGATATGAGGCATCCGTGCCTGAGTATCGAAGCCGAGTCGCAACTCGCGATGGGGCCAGTCCTCGTCCGCGAGGGGCTCAATCCACAGCGACAGGTCGGCAGCCTGGACCGCATCCTCGGGCAAGACCCCGTGCTTGAGCGCACTGCGGTGGACCTTCACGCGGCGTAGCCGGCCACGGCCCGTCGGATCGCCTCGGAGCGGGACAGGTGCTCCCGTGCGGCATAAGCGTCAAGCGCCGCGATCTCCTCGGCCGTAAACCGCACGGCGATGACCTGCGTAGGCTGAGCCCCACGCCCAGGACGTCCTCGCCCACGGCGTTTCAACTCCTCGGCGTCATACCCAGCCTCGGCCTCGTCCGCCCACTTCTGGATCTGCTCAACCGTCACCTCGTCATCAGCCACCATGCGCTCACGCGCCTGTCGCGCTTTTGGCCGGTGGCTCCACGCCGTAGCCGAGCAAGCTGACCATCGCCGCACGAGCGGTGACCGTAGCCACCGGGTGGCGATTCGACCCCCAGATGAAGCCCGCGATCACAACCCCAGCGACCGAGCATGCGAGAACCGCGAAGACGCCCTCGACAACGGCCTCACCCACAAGCTCCGCAACCTTCGAGCCGATCCGCAGGGGCGGCCGTGGCCGGCTCGGCTCCTGCGTCACGCCGTGAGGCTCTCCTGCTCGAGGCCCGACTAGCGGCCGACGCGATACACGCGGCGGGGGCAGGAGCGGTAACTTCCCATCGTCACCCGCGCACGTTGCACTTGGCTCAAACGGGCGTTACATGTAACGTTGGGGTATGGGCGTACGAGAGCGGGTGAACGCGCACCGGGCCCGGATGAGGGCCCAGGGTCTGCGGCCTGTCCAGATCTGGGTGCCCGATGTCCGTTCGCCACAGTTCGCAGCCGAGGCGCATCGCCAGTCCGAGCTCGTGGCGGCCGCCGACCGGGCCAGTGACGACATGGCCTTCGTCGAAGCAGTCTCGGACGACTGGGACGAATGAGGCGCGGCGACATCGTCACCGTCGCGGGCGGTGTCTATTCGACCAAGCCGCGTCCGGCCCTGGTCATCCAGGACGACCGGTTTGACGCAACGGATTCGTTGACCGTCTGCCCGTTCACCAGCACAGAGGTCGACGCGCCGCTGCTGCGGGTATCGGTGAAGGCGGACAAGGAGAACGGCCTCCACCGGGACTCCTTCCTCATGGTCGACAAGATCACCACGATCCGAAGGAGCAACGCGCACGAGGTGGTGGGAAGACTCGAGGCGGCGAGGCTGGTGGAAGTCGAGCGGCGACTTCTGGTCTTCCTCGGCTTCGGTGCCTAGCTTCGCCCACTTGAGGAACGGTCGGGGACAACCACTGGCTCCAAGTGACCACTCCTGGTCGGGGTGGTCGCTTTCGGACTGTCCCTCTGGATGCTCAGCCCCACGTATCGTGCTCGTCCCCGGTAGGCCTGGGCGATCACGCGGCTGCTCGGCCGGCCGCGCCATTTGCGGCTTTGCGGACGTTGATCGACGTCAGGGGGCCGCTGTTTGGAGGGTGCCTATCTCGATGCTCGTGACCCCCTCGGGACACTCCCAGCGGGCAGAGGCGTCGGGCGATCCGACGGCCGCACCTTCCATCCGCCGATGAGGTGGAGAGTGCCGTGCGAGCAGTGGGTGACGACCGCCGTGGTCGGGACACGCCGGCCATGTCGGGTCGATGCCACGCTCCCAAAGCAGGATCTGAACGAGCATTTGAACCGCGTCAGCGATGGAAGTCGTGACCTCCGTGTCCCTGCCCCTCTCTGGGAAGTACTCGGTCGGGCGGCTAGCTGGGTGCAGAGCTAGAGAGTCACCGCCATCGAGCAGTCCGCGGGCATCCCACACCGGCGACTCCGGCTGCAAGCCCGCCTCATGGACAACGGCTCCGATCCCCGCCTCCGAATCGACCCATTCGGACACGACTAAGCGCACGCCGACAGTGGCCGCCGCATCCCGAACGAGGGCTTCGCCACACGCCTGAAGGTGCTCAATCTCCGACATGGATCAGAGCATCCCACCCATGGAAGTGACGGGAGGGGCGGAGCCTTCCGTCGCTCGCGCTCATCGGTACGCTCACTCGCAGAGCTCGTTTCCGGACGTTCGAGCGACTGCCGTCGCCTAACCTCTGGGCATGATGGCGCGCTGCACCGACGAGCGGCGGGTGCGGCAACCCGTGAAACGCTTGGGGGCGCTGGTAGCCGCCGTCGCCGTCGCGGCAGCGTTCGGCTCCTGCGTCGGACCCTTCGGCCGAGACCGCAATGCCGTCACCGCACCGCCACCACCCTGCCCGTCGCCCGGCCCGGTCGTCGTCCTGACGAAGGGTGGTCCGACCGGTGGTGTCGTCCCGTTCACCGTGGGTGGCGGCCTCTACGAGCTCACCGCGCAGGGCTTCCCTCACGGAGGCATCTTCGACCCGAACCAGGGGGTGACACGAGTGTGGATCGGCCCAGAGGGGACCGAGCCGCTACGGGACCCCCGCGAGAACAGACCGACCCAGCTGACGGCCGAGGTGTACGTCACGGAAGGCGTTCCCACCCAGATCACCCTGCCCCGCGGCAACTTCTGGATTGCGAACTCCTTCGGTGTCCAAATCAGTGGGCGCAGCTGCGGCGGCGCAACCGTCACGCCCGCACTGACCTAAGCTTCTCCCACCCCGGACGAACCGGACAATGTCGGTTCCCCAGCGGCCACGGCCTGACCCCTCAAAGGCGGTTGGAACTGACGGATGGCAACCCG
>NZ_AWQS01000082.1 GCF_000576575.1 Intrasporangium chromatireducens Q5-1 | reverse complement strand
CTCGAACTCGCTGCGCAGGCGGGCGCCATACGCGGGGCCCTCCGCGAGCAGCGCGAGCAACCCTTGCTTGACCGACATCGACGCCTCCCCGGCATACTCGGTATTCCCTCAGGTGAGGAGATGTATACCGGGTATGCAGGGGACGCGCAAGCGATGCCTCGCTCAGCGTGCCGGGGCGGTCTCGAACCAGGGGTGGTGCAGGTCGTGGTAGCTGACGTCCGTCATCAGCTCGCCCAGCTGCGCCATCTGCTCCTGCATCTCGGACGGCACCTCGCGGCGCTCGCCCTCACGTGCCTCGGCCTCGGTGCGGAACGCAACGGTCTGGGTGAAGAAGCCCTTGTCGTCGATCGCCACGGTGCCGCCGATGATCTCGGGCCGCGCGGTGTGGAGCATGTCCATGGGCTGGCTCATGAAGTCGTGGAACTTGCCGGGGTCGGTGAGCTGACCCTGGATCACCTGCACGAACTGCGCGTCGTCGGAGCCCCCGTCGAGCATCATGACGACGTCATTGCAGTCGTGGAAGGTGACGGCTCCGTCGAAGCACTTCTGCGTCTCCGCCCACCACTCGCCCTGTTCCGGACGCTGCGAGTTCCGCTCCGCCGACTCCTTCGAGTCGAAGCGGACGACACCGATGAACTCACCGTCGTCGGTGATCCCGTACGTGCCCCCGAGGAACCCGGCGGCGCCGCTCTCGAGCCGGCTCCGCCAGTCGTCCATCTGTCGGTGCACCGTGTCGGCGTCGCGACACGTTCCCTGTATGACCTGGATGAACACCTCTCGCCTCCGTCGTGGTCGGGGACCGCTTCCCGGCGAAGTGGTCCACCGATCGACGGTATGCCGCTGAGCTGGCTTGCGGCGCAGGTGTGCCGGTCCCGAGACGGTTTGGTCCCTGGGGCCCTCGATGTGCCCGGCTTTGTCCCGAATGCGCGCTCGTCCGGTCGGCGAGCTGAGGACTACGTCGTGAGCAGGATCTTGCCGATGTGGGTGGAGGCCTCCATCTCGCGGTGTGCGTCGGCGGCCTTCTCGAGCGGGTGGCGCGAGTGGATGACCGGCCGGACGACGCCTGACTCGACAAGGGGCCAGACGTGCTCGCGAACGGCGGCGACGATCGTCGCCTTCTCGGTGTCCGGCCGGGCGCGCAGCGTGGTCGCGATGACGGCGGCCCGCTTGGCCAGCAGGGTGCCGAGGTCGAGCTCGGCCCGTCGGCCGCCCATCAGACCGATCACGACGAGGCGACCGCTGATGGCCAGGGTCTCCACGTTGCGGGCGAGGTACTTGGCGCCCATGTTGTCGAGGATGACGTCGGCGCCGTGCCCTCCGGTGCCCTCGCGCACCTTCTCCACGAAGTCCTCGTCCTTGTAGTTGACGACGATGTCCGCGCCGAGCTCGCGGCAGAAGTCCAGCTTCTCCTGGGTCCCGGCCGTCACGGCGACGTGCGCGCCGACGGCCTTGCCCAGCTGGATCGCCATCGTGCCGATGCCCGAGCTGCCGCCGTGGACGAGAAGCCACTGGCCGGGCTGGATGTTGGCCGTGAGGAACACGTTTGACCAGACGGTGCAGGCCACCTCGGGCAGTGCGGCGGCGTCATCGACGGAGACGCCCTCGGGCACGGGCAACAGCTGGCCGGCCGGGACCGCCACCTGCTCGGCGTAGCCGCCGCCGACGAGGAGCGCGCACACCTCGTCACCGACCTGCCACCCCTCGACCTCGTCACCGACCGCCGAGATGCGTCCGCTCACCTCGAGTCCCGGCAGCGGTGAGGCGCCGGGTGGCGGGTCGTAGAAGCCCCGCCGCTGCTGGACGTCGGCGCGGTTGACGCCTGCGGCGACCACGTCGACGACCACCTCACCGGGCTTCGGGGTGGGAGCGTCGACCTCGGTGGGCACGAGGACGTCGGCCTCGCCGGGCTCGGAGATGGTGATGGCACGCATAGGGCCCAGCCTACGGACGGCGGCGCGGACGGGTGCGGTTGAGTACTGCGACTCTGTCCGCTCCTTCTTGGCGTGCCCAGACTCACCGCCATGGGCACTTCTTCCGGCCCCGTGGCGGGGCGACCGGCGCTGACCGCGTCCGACCTGGCTCACCTCGACTTCGTCGAGCACGTGTTCCTGCCCGAAGCGACCCGGCGGCGGCTCGTCGGCTTCCCCCAGGATGCGGCGCTGAAGGGACTCGTGCGCGAGCTGTTAGCCCAGGCCGGAGCCGCTGCCCCACCGACGGCATCGGCCGCGCCGGAGGCCGCGGAGCCGGTCGGCCCGTATGAGTGGCCCACCGCCGGTCCGCTCCGAGCCGGGGCGACCGCGCGGCCGTCCTTCGCCGAGCTCGAGGCGAGGAGCCTCGCGCCCCAGGTCCCGTCGGCTCCACCCGCGGGCTCCTGGATCGCGCCGCCCGGCCCTGCACCGACGTGGTCACCGCCATCCGGGCCGGCGCCGGCTCCGGCTCCGGTCCCCGGGCTTGCGTCGGCACCGGCACCGGCCGCGCCTCGACCGCCGTCGGCACTCCGCGAGTGGTGGTCCCGGACGCTCCACGCCATCGGCTCGGACCTCGCGGTCCACGGCCTCGCCTACCTCGGGGTGCTGCTCTTCTTCGTGGGCGCGTTTGGCCTCGTCGCCTTCGCCTTCGCTGATGTCGCCACCGGGCTGCGCCCGGTCGCCGAAGTCGTCATCGCGGGCGCACCGTTCGCCGCCGGCGCGCTCCTGCGCCGGCGTCGGGCCGAGGCGGTCGGGCGGTCCCTCGAGCTCGCCGGCGGGCTGGTCCTGCCGATCATGCTGCTCACTTCCCTGCTCGACGACGTCGCGCTCCCGCCCGACCTGTCGGGTCGCCCGCTCGTGGCCACCGCGACGCTCCTCACCGCAGGGGTCGCCCTCGGGTATGCCGCGTGGTGTCGACGTCACCCAGCCAGCGCGCTGCGCTTCCTCGTCGCGCCCGTCGGTTGGCTGGCGGTCGGTCTGGCGACCATGGGCCTGGGACGCGAGATCCCGGTGGGCAAGGCCGTCGCGACGCCGAGCGCGGCACAGGTGGCCGCCATGGCCGTCGCGCTCGCGGTGACGTTGGGCTGGCCCCGGGTGCGCAGCAGCGGCCGGCTCGTGGTGCCGACGACGGCGTCGGCCGTCCCGGCCAGCCTCGTCCTTGCGGTGCTCGCGGTCCTCACCTGGGCCGCGGCCGGCTGGCCCGCGGGGGTGGTCCTCGTGGCAGGGGTCGCCCTGCTGGTCGTGGTCGAGCTGCTCGACCGGCGGCTCTCCCGTCTCGTGCTCGGGCTGGCCGGGCCCGCGTGGTGGGCCGTCGTGTGGGTCGCCCTGTCCGCGGGGATGGGCGCTTCCGTGCCCGCGCATGTGGTCGGTGCCGTCGTCGCCGTGGGCTTCGTCGCCATCCTCGAGCGGTCCGCCGGCCGCCGGCGACCGGCGGTCGCGGTCCTCCTGCCCGCCGGGGGCGCGACACTCGCCCTCGCCTCGACGCTGACCGGCGACCTCACCTGGGCTGCAGGCGTCCTCGCCGTCGCGGCGATCTGGGCGATCACCCGTCGGACGGCACCCTTCGCGATGTCCGGTGCCGCCCGCCTGCTCGATTTCGCGGCTGGACTCCTGCCGGCCGGCGCGACCCTCGCGCTGGCCGCGGCTGACACTTCGGGTGGGTCGGCCGCCGTCCTCATCGGTGCGGTCGTCCTGCTCACCGTTGCGATTCCCGCGGCACGCGGGTGGCTCGACCGCTCCGCTGGGGAGCCGTACTGGCGGCGGTGGTGGTCCGGCGGCCTTGTCATGGTCGTCGTGCTGGCCGCGGTGCTGCTGGACCCCGGCGCGGACCGGCTCGCTCGCTGGTCCGGTGCCGTCTCCTTCGCGCTGCTCGCCCTCGGTGCCTTGGTGGGCCCGCTCCGCCCGGTCGCCAAGCCGGTGGTCGCCACCCTGCTCGGCCTCGGCGCGTGGCTGGTGGGGACCGACGGCACGCGGGTGTCGGGCGACCTCCGGTGGGCGGTCCCCGCCGTCGCCGGACTGGCGCTCGTCGCACTCGTGCACCTCCTCCCCGCCGGTATCACCGCACAGGGGCCGCGTCGCTCGGTCGCCGTTGCGACGGCGCTGAGCGGGCATGCACTCGGTGCCGGCATGGTGGCCGCCGCTGTCGACACCGACTGGGGGCTCGTGGCGGCGGTCGCGGCCAGCACCGGTGGCTGGTGCGTCACCGGCTGGCGGCAGGTCCGCGGGGCCTCGCCGGTCGCCGCCACGCTCGGCGGCCTGCAGCCATGGCTTGCCCCCGGGCCGCTCACGCTCGGTGCCGTCGGCCTGCCTGTCACCTTCTCCCTCGCCCTCGACCGGTCCGGCCTCCTCCCGCTTGGCTCACGCTGGTCGCCCACGGTTCTCGCCGTCCTCGCAGTCACGTATGCCGCTGCCGCAGGGCTCCCGATGCCCGTCCCGGTCGGCCGGACGCTGTCCCGGGTCGGCTTCCTCCTGGCCCTGGTCGCACCCACGCTGGCCGCGCCCACGCTGGCCGCACCGACACTGGTCGCGCCCACTCTGACGACCGGTCGGGCGCCGGCTGCCCTCGCTCTCCTCGGCCTCATCGCCGTCGTGGCCGTGATGCCGAGTGACCACCGGATCGCCCCGATGACGTGGGCCGCCTGGGTCGCTCCCGCGCCGCTCGTGCACCTCATGGGGGCGCAGCTCTGGCCGGTGGCGGGCCGCCTCCCGCAGTCCGAGTGGACCGGCCTCGCCCTCGTCGGTGTTGGTGCGCTGCTGCTCGTCGGTGGCCTGCTCGCTCGCCGGCAGGTGCCCCTACTGCGAATGTCGTGGCCGGTGGTCGCGGTGACGGTCGGGGGCCTCGAGCTCGCCGTCGGGTTCCTGACGGCGGTCGTCGGCCAGACAGGTCCGCTCGCCGGCGGGGTCTGCCTCGCGGTGGCTCTCGTCGTGGCGGTTGCGGGAGCCTCGTCGTCGCTCGGAGTCCTCGGCGGGGCGGCGGTCCTCCTGGCCTGGTGGGCGACTCTGCTGCTGGCCGGCCCGGCGATCCTGGCGCGGCCATGGCTCGCGCTCGCCGCCTCCGCCGCGGTGCTCCTCGGTGCGCACCTCCTGTCCTCGTGGGAGGTGAGGCGAGCCGGCGACGGCCCGGTCGCGTGGTGGCGCCGGTGGGACGCGCCCGTCCTCGTCTCCGCCGTGCCCGTCGCGGCGACCGGCCTGCTGCTCTCGGTCGGTACGCCGACCGAGAGCGCCTGTTGGGTCGCCGCGGGCGCGGAGTGCCTCGCCGTCGCCGCCCGGCTCCGCAGGCGTCCGGGCATCGCGGCTCCGCTCGCCGTGCTCGGGACGCTCCTCGTGCTGGTCGGGGCGTCGGCGGCCGGGGGCGGCTGGCTCAGCCTGGCCCTGCTCGCCCTCGGTGCCACGCTCACCGTGCTCGGTGCCGTCGCCGGCCCGGGTGCCGTCACCGGCGTGGGTCCCATCCGCGTCGCCTACCGGGTTGGTGGCGCGGTGGCCACGGTCGCAGGCTGCGCGAGCGGACTCGACTGGCTCGCGTGGCCGACGCAGCGCTCCGTGGAGGCGGCGGCCCTCGCTGCGGCAGCCGCCATCGCGATGGTCACCGTGCTCGTGCGCGCCGTGCCGGGCCTCGACCGCACCTGGTGGCTCGTCTGGGGTGGCGCCGCGGCGGCGGTCGAGGCGGCCCTGCCCGGAGTCGGCGCGTCGGCACCGGTCGCGGTCGGACTCGCGGTCACGGCCCTGGCGCTCGCCATCGCTGCGGAGCCCGTGCGCGTGGCCTGGCTGCGTGAGGCCGGAGCCGGCTACCTCCTCGCGGCGATCGTCGTGGCGCTGCACGCAGCCCAGGTGTCGCCGCAGACCGCCGCCGTCTCGACGAGTGCGCTGGGCGCAGCCTGTGCCGTGGCGCTGCTCGCCGTCACGGGTGGCCCGTTCGCCCGCTGGCAGCGTCCCGTCGTCGTGCTCGGGCTGCCCGCGACGGCGTGGGCAGTGCTGACCGCGGGCGCTGGTGCGGCCGCCGGTCCCACCGCCGTGGCCGACTCGGGCACCCTCGCTGTATCGCTGGCCGTCGCGTCGCTCCAGGCGGCTGCCACCGGCGTCGCGTTCCGCAGGGTGGGCGTGCAGCTGCTCGCGCCGGCTCTGGCCTGTGCCGCGTGGCTCTCCTTCTCGTACGAGTCACTCCACGGCCGCCCCGAATGGGTCACGGCTCCAGCCGGCTTCGCGGCGCTCGTCACCGTCGCGCTCTGGCGTCACGACCGGGCCGGGCGCGGGCAGCCGATGGCCGCTCCCGAGATCGTCGTCCTCGAGCTCGCGGGCATTCTCCTGCTCGTCGGTCCGTCACTCGCGTCGGCAGTCACCGCCGGGGTGGGCCACGCGCTCGTCGCCCTCGTGCTCGGGGTCGCCGTCGCGGCGTGGGGCATCGTCACCGAGGTGCGGCGCCGGGTCTCGGCCGGCGTCGGCACGGTTCTCGTGGCGGTCCTCCTGCTCGTCGCCGTCCCGCTCGTGGACCTGCTGCCCCGGTGGCAGGGCGCCGCGGTCTGGATCGTCATCGCCGTCCTCGGCCTCGTCGCGGTGCTCGCGGCCGCCTTCGTCGAGCAGGGCAAGGTCGCTGCTCGCAAGGGACTCGCCCAGCTCACGGAGGCCACAGCGGGCTGGGAGTGAGTGAGCGGCATACCCCTCAGGGGCGAGCGGGGCTCAGCCGGCGGGAGATCTCTGTGGCGGCGCTCCGCGTCCGGCCGACGAGGTCGGCGACGTGCTCGGGCGAGCCGTCCTCCGAGCGGAAGGTGACGGCGATCGCCGCGAGCGGCCGGCCCGAGCGGTCGAGGACGGGCACGGCGATCGAGGACAGGCTCGGCGTGACGGTCCCGTCCTCGCGGGCGAAGCCGTCGGCGCGGGTCCGGCTGAGCAGGCTGCGCAGCTCGGTGAGCGACCGCGGGCCGGTGCCGTTGCGCTGCACGAACGAGCCGCGGTCGGGATAGAGCGCGCGCACGTGGGCCTGGGGGAGCGCCGACAGCAGCGCGAGACCGCTCGCCGTCAGATGCGCCGGCAGTCGCACGCCGACGTCGGTGACGAGGGTCGGCTGCCCGGCCGCCCGCTCCTCGAGCAGGTAGATGACGTCGCGTCCGTCGAGCGTGGCGAAGTGGGCGTTGCGGCCGACCTGGTCGACGAGCCGGCGCATCGCGGACCGGGCGAGCCGGGCCAGGGGCGCCTGGCGCTGGTAGGCCGAGCCGAGCTCGTAGGCCGCCGAGCCGAGCCCGAAGCGCCGCTCCTCGGTGTAGTGCGTGACATAGCCGCGACCGTGCAGCACCTTGAGCAGGTGGTAGACCGACGAGCGCGGCAGGCCCAGGTCGCGCGCGATCGCGGCGGCGGGCACCGGCTCGGCGTGCCGGGACAGGTGCTCCAGCACGTCGAGGGCGTTGGCCGCGGCCGGGGCGTTCGCCATGGGCTCCCTCCGTCTGTGTGCTGAGTCGATCGTAGGACCGGCGAGAGGTCCCCGGGTAGGTGCTCGGATGTCTCGCATGCGAGACACTAGTGCCGCGTCGGGTGCTGGTGGACGGGTCAGTCGGCTTGTTCGATGGAGGCATGACGACTGCACCAGCCGCCCTCGACCGGGCCGCCTCGACCGTCACGGTGGGGGTCGGCCCGCTGACCTTCGACGATGTGGTCGCGGTCGCCAGACGCGGTGCCCGGGTCGAGCTGTCGCCCGAGGCGCAGGCGGCGATGGCCTCCAGCCGCGCGGTCATCGAGGCGCTCGCCGACGACGACGTCCCGCACTATGGGGTGTCGACCGGCTTCGGGGCGCTCGCGACCCGGCACATCCCCGTCGCGCTGCGCGCCCAGCTGCAGCGGTCGCTCGTCCGCTCCCACGCCGCGGGGACGGGCGACGAGGTCGAACGCGAGGTGGTCCGGGCGCTGATGCTGCTGCGGCTGTCGACGCTCGCGACCGGCCGCACGGGCGTGCGCCTCGAGACGGCGAGGGTGTATGCCGCTGTGCTGAGTGCCGGCATCACCCCGGTCGTGCGTGAGTACGGTTCGCTCGGCTGCTCCGGCGACCTCGCGCCGCTCGCGCACTGCGCGCTCGCGGTCATGGGAGAGGGGGTCGTGCGTGACGCGGCCGGCGTCGAGCTGGACGCGGCCGACGCGCTGGCCGCAGCCGGCATCGAGCCGGTCGTGCTCGCGGAGAAGGAAGGCCTCGCGCTCATCAACGGCACTGACGGGATGCTCGGCATGCTCGTCCTCGCCATCGACGACCTCCGGCACCTGCTCAAGGTGGCCGACGTCGCAGCAGCGCTCAGCGTCGAGGGACTGCTCGGCACCGACGACGTCTTCCAGGCCGACCTGCACGAGCTCCGACCGCACCCGGGTCAACAGGCATCGGCGGCGAACGTCCTTGCCGTGATGGCGGATTCGCCGATCCGCGAGTCGCACCGCACCGAGGAGTGCACGCGCGTGCAGGACGCCTACTCCCTCCGCTGCGCCCCCCAGGTGCACGGCGGCGCCCGGGACACCGTGGCCCATGCTGCGCGGGTCGCCGGGGTCGAGCTCGCCTCGGCGGTCGACAACCCGGTCGTCACGCGCGACGGCCGGGTCGAGTCGAACGGCAACTTCCACGGAGCGCCGATCGCCTATGTCCTCGACTTCCTCGCCATCGTGGCCGCCGACGTCGCGTCGATGTCGGAGCGGCGCACCGACCGGTTCCTCGACCCGGCTCGGAGCCACGGGCTGCCGCCGTTCCTCGCGCACGACCCCGGGGTCGACTCGGGGCTGATGATCGCGCAGTACACCCAGGCCGCCATGGTCTCCGAGCTGAAGCGGCTCGCCGTGCCGGCCTCGGTCGACTCGATTCCCAGCTCGGCCATGCAGGAGGACCACGTGTCGATGGGGTGGTCCGCCGCCCGCAAGCTCCGACGGGCGGTCGACGCGCTCTCCCGGGTGCTCGCCATCGAGCTGCTGACCGCGGCCCGGGGGCTGCAGCTGCGGGCTCCGCTCGAGCCGGGGCCGGCCGCTGGTGCGGTCATCCTGGCGTTGGACGCCGTGACTCGGACTGAGCCCGGCCCGGACCGGTTCCTCGCTCCCGACATCGAGGGCGCCTGGCAGGCGGTCGTCGACCGGTCCGTCGTCGCGGCCGTCGAGTCCGTCACCGGCCCCCTGCGCTGACGAGGACCCCCACGCCCATGGCGAGGAATGAGCGGAACGAGACGCCCCGAGCGGGAGCCAGCTCAGCGGCATACCTGACGGCTCTGTTGTGAAACGGCTTGAACGAGAAGGGAATTGACATGGACGGTGCGCGACCGGTCCGAGCCCCGCGCGGCACGACGCTGACGGCGAGGTCGTGGGCGACGGAGGCTCCGCTGCGGATGCTGATGAACAACCTCGACCCCGAGGTGGCGGAGCGGCCCGACGACCTCGTGGTCTACGGGGGCACCGGGCGCGCGGCGCGCAGCTGGCAGGCCTTCGACGCGATGGTGCGCACGCTGACCACGCTGCGCGAGGACGAGACGATGCTCGTCCAGTCCGGTAAGCCGGTTGGCGTCCTGCAGACGCACGAGTGGGCGCCGCGGGTGCTCATCGCCAACTCGAACCTCGTGGGGGACTGGGCGACGTGGCCGGAGTTCCGCCGGCTCGAGCACCTCGGGCTGACGATGTATGGGCAGATGACGGCGGGGTCGTGGATCTACATCGGCACGCAGGGCATCGTCCAGGGCACTTATGAGACCTTCGCGGCGGTGGCGGAGAAGCGGTTCGGCGGCACGTTGCGCGGCACGCTGACCCTGACCGCCGGATGCGGCGGGATGGGCGGTGCCCAGCCACTGGCGGTCACGCTCAACGACGGCGCCTGCCTCATCGTCGACGTCGACCCGGCCCGGCTGCAGCGGCGGGTCGAACACCGCTACCTCGACGAGGTCGCCGGGTCACTGGACGAGGCGGTCGAGATCGCCGTGCGGGCCAAGGACGAGGGTCGCGCCTGGTCGGTCGGCGTCGTCGGCAACGCGGCCTCCGTCTTCCCCGAGCTGTTGCGGCGCGGCGTGCCGATCGACATCGTCACCGACCAGACCTCGGCACACGACCCCCTGTCCTACCTGCCCGAGGGGGTCGACCTGGCGGACTGGCACGAGCTGGCCGAGAAGAAGCCAGAGGAGTTCACGGAACGGGCGCGGGCGTCCATGGCCAAGCACGTCCAGGCGATGGTCGAGTTCCAGGACGGCGGCGCCGAGGTCTTCGACTACGGCAACTCGATCCGCGACGAGGCGCGGCTCGGCGGCTACGGGCGGGCGTTCGAGTTCCCCGGCTTCGTGCCGGCCTACATCCGGCCGCTGTTCTGCGAGGGCAAGGGCCCGTTCCGGTGGGCGGCGCTCTCCGGCGACCCGAAGGACATCGCTGCCACGGACCGCGCCGTGCTCGAGCTCTTCCCGGACAACGAGCGGCTCGCCAAGTGGATCCGGGGGGCGCAGGAGCGGATCGCCTTCCAGGGTCTGCCCGCTCGCATCTGCTGGCTCGGCTACGGAGAGCGTGACCGGGCTGGGCTGCGGTTCAACGAGATGGTTGCCTCCGGCGAGCTCTCGGCACCGGTCGTCATCGGCCGGGACCACCTGGACGCCGGCTCGGTCGCCTCGCCCTACCGTGAGACCGAGGCGATGGCCGACGGCTCGGACGCCATCGCGGACTGGCCCCTGCTCAACGCACTCGTCAACACCGCCTCCGGGGCATCCTGGGTGTCGATCCACCATGGTGGTGGAGTGGGGATCGGCCGCTCGATCCACGCGGGCCAGGTGTCTGTCGCGGACGGCACCCCGCTGGCGGCGGAGAAGCTCGCCCGGGTCCTGACGAACGACCCTGGGATGGGCGTCATCCGGCACGTCGACGCGGGTTACGAGCGGGCCGAGGAGGTCGCGCGGGAGCGTGGGGTCCGGGTGCCGATGCAGGAGGGCTGACGGCGTTGCTCAGCCCGCAGGGGTGTCCGAGATGTCCGCGACGGTGGCATCGAAGAGCCGGATGACGTCGTCGCCGTTGACGGTGAGGCCCACGCCGTGGGCACCCCCGCCGAGGTTGATCCGCCGGCCGACGAGGTGCGGGTCTGCGATGACGGGCAGGCGCTCCTTGGCGCCGAACGGGGTGATGGTGCCCCGCTCGTAGCCGGTGACCTCTTGCGCCGCAGCGGCGTCGGGCATGGAGATCCGGTTCGTGCCGAGCAGCTGGCGCACCTTGGCCCACGAGAAGACCCGGTCGCCGGGGACGAGGACGAAGACGTGCTCGCCCTCCGATTTGCGCACCACCAGGGTCTTGATGAGGTCACGTGGCTCGATACCGAACGCGGCGGCGGCCTCCTCGAGGCTGCGCACCCGGCCGATCCGTCGCACGTCGAAGTCGATCCCGGCCGCGCGGGCGGCCTCGATCGCGGGGGTCGTGTCGGTGTCGCCCCGGGCGTTCGGCGTGTCCTGGGAGGCGGGGGTGGCAGATGGCTCGGTCACCTTGCCACTGTAGGCATGCCGTCCCGACCGGTGCGGCGCGTGCTGCGCGGCGGCCTCAGCGACGGCGTGCGTCGAGCGAGGGCAGGCGGTGCAGCAACAGGGACAGCACGGCCACGATGACGACGAGCCCCAGGGTGAGCGTCAGCACGGCCGGCCAGGCACCGAAGGACCAGGCCTGGCCCGACAGGCTGCCGAAGACGGATGAGCCGAGGTAGTAGGCGAAGAGGTACAGCGAGGCGGCCGGCCCGGGAGCGGCGTTGCCGGCGAAGGCGCGAGCCGGGACCCAGCCGCTCGCGACGCCGTGCACGGCGAAGAACCCGCCGGTCAGCACGGCGAGACCCAGGACGACCACCGGGACCGAGTCCGGGATCGTCAGGAGCAGGCCGACCGCAAAGACCGCGCAGCCCACCGGGACGACGGCCCGGCGGGAGTAGCGGTCTGCGAGTCGGCCGGCGACGGTCGAGGCAACCGTGCCGACCGGGTAGACGAGGAAGACCAGTCCGGCCGCTCCCAGTCCGAGGTGGAAGGGCTCGGACACGAGGCGGAAGCCCATCGCGTTGTACGTCGCGACGAAGGCTCCCATCGAGCAGGCGCCGACCGCATAGAGCGCGAGCAGGGCTCGATCGGACAGCGCCCCGCGCATCAGGCCGAGCAGGTGGCTCAACTGGGCCGGAGCGGCCCTGAAGTTGCGGGACGCCGGCAGGAGGATCCGCACGGCGAGAGCGCAGAACAGCCCGACGGCCGAGATGGCGGCGAGCGCCCAGCGCCAGCCGGCGGCCTCACCGATCCCTGCCGTGATGAGGCGACCAGTCATGCCGCCGAGAGCGGTGCCGCCGATGTAGAGCCCGGCGGCGCGGGCCTGCACGCCGGGGTGCAGCTCCTCCCGGAGGTAGGCGGTCGCCACGGCGGGGAGTCCGGCGAGCGTCACTCCCTGCAGCAGCCGCAGCGCGAGCAGCGCCTGCCAGCCGGGCGCCAGGGCGCACCCCACGCCGACCAGTGCCGAGACGGCCAGGGAGAGGTGGATCAGCCGGGTGCGCCCCACGACCTCCGAGATCGGTCCGGCAACGAGCAGGGCGATCCCGAGCCCGACCGTCGTGACGGACAGCGACAACGTGCTCTCGGCGGCGGAGACCGAGAAGGCGGTCGCCAGCTCGGGGAGCAGCGCCTGCGTGCTGTAGAGCAGGGCGAACGTCGCCACACCCGCGGCGAAGAGGGCGACCGAGATCCGGCGGTACTCCGGATCGCTCATCCGGTAGCCGTGGAACGGCTGCGCGGGCACGGACGAGGTCACCACCCCACTGTGGTGCATGGGCGGCGTCGAGCTCGCCCCCGGGTCACCCTTCTGTCCGATGGTCGGGATCGTGCTGTCGACGAGGGAGGGCAGGCGTTGTCTCCGATTCGAGACATATTCAGCGCGACGTATCGCTCCTCACCGGGCGCAAACAGTGTGGAATGGGGCCATGGGGAGCGACTTCACGCGGATGTGGTCGGTGCTGGAGCCGATCGGCCGTGATGCCGGCACCGGCGGCTACCGGCGCTTCGCCTGGACGGCCGTCGACCACGAGCTGCGGGAGTGGTTCGCCGCGGAGTGCGCGTCCCGGGGCCTGCACGTCACCGAGGACCGCGCCGGCAACCAGTGGGGGTGGTGGGGCGACCCCGACGTGACGCCTGGCGTCGTCATCGGCTCGCACCTGGACTCGGTGCCGGACGGTGGCGCCTTCGACGGCCCGCTCGGCGTCGTGAGCGCCCTCGCCACGGTCGACGCCCTCCGCGCGGGTGGAGTGACGCCGGACGTGCCGATCGGTGTCGTCAACTTCGTCGACGAGGAGGGGGCCCGCTTCGGCATCGCCTGCGCCGGCTCTCGCATCATCACCGGGGCGCTCCCCGCCGCGCGCGCCCTGGCCCTGACCGACGCCGACGGGACGACCCTGGCCGAGGCCTGGCGCACGGCCGGCCGGCATCCCGGCACGCTCGGCCCCGACCCCGCGGCGCTGCGGCGCGTCGCCGCCTTCGTCGAGCTGCACGTCGAGCAGGGCAGGGCGCTGGCCCTGGCACCGGACGGCAGCGAGGACCTGTCCGACCCGAGCCGCGCCGTCGCGATCGGCACCGGCATCTGGCCGCACGGCCGCTGGCGCATCGACATCCCCGGCGAGGCGAACCACGCCGGCACGACCCGCCTCGAGGACCGTCACGACGCCATGCTCGGTCTCGCAGGGGTGGTCCAGGCGAGCAGGACGTATGCCGCTCAGCGCGGTTGCGTCGCCACCGTCGGCAAGGTGCGGGTCGAGCCGGGCGGCGTCAACGCGATCGCCAGCCACGTGACTGCGTGGCTCGACGCTCGGGGAGCCGACGAGGCGGCGGTGCGCGCGACCGTCGCCGACGTCGAGCGAGAGGCCGGGGGCGTCGGGGCCGTCACGGTCGAGGAGTCGTGGACCCCGCCGACCACCTTCGACGCCGACCTCGTGAGCCGGCTCAGCGGCATACTCCCGACCGCCCCGCACCTCGCGACCGGCGCGGGGCACGATGCCGGCATCCTCGCGGCCCACGCGGTCCCTACCGCGATGCTCTTCGTGCGGAACCCGACCGGGATCTCCCACTCACCCGCGGAGCACGCCGAGCTCGCCGACTGCGAGGATGGGGTCGTGGCGCTGACGGCGGTCGTCGCCGGTCTCTGCCGACGGAAGGACGATGCGCGATGACGGCATACTGGTGCGAACACGCTTGGCTGACAAGCGGGTTCGCCCACAGGGTGCGTCTCGTCGAGGTCGGGGGGATCTTCAAGGAGATCCAGAGCGGCGTCGACCCGCAGCCCGACGATGTGCGCCTCGACGGCGTGACGCTCCCCGGGATGGCCAACACGCACAGCCACGCCTTCCACCGGGCTCTGCGCGGGCGGGTCAACGGGGGCGGCGGCAACTTCTGGACCTGGCGTGAGCAGATGTACGCCGTCGCGGCGCAGCTCAACCCCGACACCTACCACGCTCTCGCCCGGGCGGTGTTCGCCGAGATGGTGGCCGCCGGCATCACGCTGGTGGGCGAGTTCCACTACGTGCACCACCGGCCGGGCGGCAAGCCGTTCGGTGACCCCAACGCGATGGGCCTGGCCCTGCGCCATGCCGCCGCCGACGCCGGGATCCGGCTGACCCTGCTCGACACGTGCTACCTCGAGGGTGGCCTCAACGGCAGCGGCCATGTCGACCTGCACCCCGGGCAGCTGCGGTTCAGCGACGGCTCGGTCGAGGCGTGGGCGGCCCGGATGTCGGCGCGCCGGCCGGAGAGCGAGCTGGTGCGGCTCGGCGCGGCGATCCACTCCGTGCGAGCGGTGCGGAGGGAGGACCTGCCCAAGGTCGTCGACGCCGCGGGTGACCTGCCGCTCCACATCCACCTGTCGGAGCAGCCGGGCGAGAACCTCGCCTGCCAGATGTACTACGGCAGGACGCCGACCGAGCTGCTCGACGAGGCCGGCGCGCTGGGCCCGAGCCTCACCGCCGTGCACGCCACCCACCTGACCGACAAGGACATCGAGCTCGTCGGCGGCACCGGCACCGGCGCCTGCTTCTGCCCCACGACCGAGCGCGACCTCGCCGACGGCATCGGACCCGCCCGGGCGCTGCACGACGCCGGTGCGCCGATCAGTCTCGGCACCGACCAGCACGTCGTCATCGACCCCTTCGAGGAGCTGCGCGGCCTCGAGATGCACGAGCGGCTCGTGTCGAACGAGCGGGACCGGTTCTCACCTCCCGACCTGCTCCTCGCGGCGACCTTCAACGGCTACCGCGCCCTGGGCTGGTCGGACGGGGGACACCTGTCCAAGGGTGCGCTGGCCGACTTCGTCACCGTGCGCACCGACACCGTCAACACGGCCGGGGCCGCGCCCGAACAGATCCTCTACGCCGGAGTGGCCTCGGACGTCTCGACCGTCGTCGTCGGAGGAGAAGTCGTCGTCTCCGGCGGGCAGCACCGGCTCGGCGACGTGGGGCGCCTGCTCGGAGCGTCGATCCACCGCGTCATCGGGGACTCCGCCCAGTGACGAGCCATCTCATCACCGGCATCGCCGAACTGACGACGAACGACCCGAAGCGCTCGGCCGCCCACTCGGGGCCTGGCTCCAACCCCGGCGACCGGCTGCTCGGGATCGTCCGCGACGCAGCCGTCGTCGTGACCGACGGGGTCATCGAGTGGGTCGGGCCGGAGGTCCTGGCCCCGGACGCCGACCGACGGACCGACCTCGAGGGGCGGGCGGTCATCCCGGGCTTCGTCGACTCGCACACGCACCTCGTCTTCGCCGGTGACCGGGCTGCGGAGTTCGCGGCCCGGATGAGCGGCACCGCCTACGACGGAGGCGGCATCCGGGTCTCGGTCGAGGCGACCCGGCACGCCTCGGACGACGAGCTGCGGGCGCTCGTGCGCGACCGGGTGGCCGAGATGCGGGCGCAGGGAACGACGACCGTCGAGATCAAGAGCGGCTACGGGCTCACGATCGACGACGAGCTGCGGGCCCTGCGGATCGCCCGGGAGTTCACGCCCCACACGACCTTCCTCGGCGCGCACGTCGTGCCCGCCGAGTACGCGCACCGGCGAGCGGCCTATGTGGAGCTGGTGACCGGGCCGATGCTCGCGGCGATCACGGCAGCGGGACCCGGCACAGCGGCATACATCGACGTCTTCTGCGAGCCCCACTCGGCGCACGCGTTCGACGGCGACGAGGCGCGCACGATCCTCGAGGCGGGACGGCGTGCGGGCCTCGGACTGCGGGTGCACGGCAACCAGCTCGGGCCCGGGCCGGGGGTGCAGCTCGCCTGCGAGCTCGGCGCCGCGAGCGTCGACCACTGCACCCACCTGAGCGACGACGACGTCGAGGCGCTGGCGGCGGCCCGGGGCACGACCGTCGCGACCCTGCTGCCCGGCGTCGAGTTCTCCACCCGGTCGCCGTATCCCGACGCACGACGGCTCCTCGACGCCGGGGTCGACGTCGCCCTCGCAACGGACTGCAACCCGGGCACCTGCTACTCGTCGTCGATGCCGTTCGTCATCGCGCTCGCCGTGCGCGACCTCGGCATGACGCCGGCCGAGGCGCTGCACGCGGCGACGGCCGTCTCGGCGCGCTCGCTCGGCCTCGACCGGCGGGTCGCCGTCG
>NZ_AWQS01000081.1 GCF_000576575.1 Intrasporangium chromatireducens Q5-1 | reverse complement strand
CGACGTGCGCCGCTTCCGGCACGAATGGGAACGCGAGGCCTCCCTCAAACTGCGCGATGGACGACGCAGCGCCGCGGAAACCTACGCGCGACACGGACGCGTCACCGGCGGCCACCGGGAGACCATCCTGGATCAGTTGTACAAGGCGTGGCGGGCCGACATGAAGGCCGGTCGTCGCTCCCTCATGGTCGCCGCCGACGCGCAAACCGTCACCGACCTCAACACCCGAGCCAGGAACGACCGCATCGCGGCAGGGGAAGTCGCTGCCGATGGTGTGACCCTCGCCGACGGCACAAACGCCGGCGTGGGTGACCTCGTCGTGACGCGTCTCAACCAGCGCGACATTGTGGCGGATACCGCTTCCGTGGCTTCCGCGGCATGGGTGAAGAACGGCGACCAATGGCTCGTCACCCGAGTCGGTGACGAGGGCTCCGTCGTCGTGAGACGTCCAATCGGCGGCGCCACCGCCACCCTTCCGGCCCAATATGTAGCCGAGCACGTCGAGCTGGGCTACGCGACCACTGCCCACCGCGCCCAGGGCCGAACCGTCGACACCGCCCACGCCTACGTGAGTCCAACCACGATGCGGGAACCGCTCTACGTCATGGCCACCCGCGGCCGCGAGACCAACATGCTCTACGTCGACAGCACGTACGAACCCGACCCGGCCACTGCGCATCACGACCCGGACTCGGTCGAGGCGGTAGAGCCACTCGAGGTCCTCCACACCGTTCTGGCCCGCTCGGGTGCAGATGTCTCCGCCCACGAGCAGCGTGATAAGGGAGCCACAACGGCGAGTAACCCGGCGCGTCTCTTCGCGGAAGGCGAAGCCATCCTTGAGGCCCGTCGCCGCGACCAACAGAGCGGACGTCCACTGCAGTGGGCGGCCCAACTGAGCCTGAGCCGACCCCACTTGGAACCGTGACCCAAAGATCGATGGCTTTCCTCCACAAGCACATGGACCCTGCAACGTCATGGGTACTCGGGGCAGCCTGGCCCTGGACTTGGACTGGGGCGCGCCTGCGAAAGCTTTGGTGATTTGGTCGGTGCTACTACCCGAGCCCAGCCGCTCGGCTTACGCGGGCCATTTACGGAACGAGGTTTGTGCTGACCTGCTCCGAGATGAGCGTCCCCAGATGATCGCGCAAGGCGCGGATCTCAAGGTCGAGTCGAGCGAGTTCGGAAGGGCCTGATTCACCGAGCATCGGCTTGGTTGGGTGCATGACGTGCGTCCGCAACTTGACGACATCGTCGAGGGTCTCTCTCGCGGCGTGGTCCGGCAAGCTGTCAACGTGGCGCAGGAACAAGCGCTTGAGATCGGAGAGGTAGAGGTACTCGACTGGACGCGAATCGCGATTCGCAGCCTTCGCTGCTTCCCAGCGCTCCTGGCTCTCAGTCCTGCGCTCGATCTTGGCGATGATCGCGGACTCAGGTGCCTGATGGTGAACAAGGCTGGACAACTGCATCTCGATCTCCGCGACGAGGAGATAGAAGTGCGCCCTGGCCGCGTGCCTCTCCAGGTCACTGGGCGTGATGAAGCCACTCAACCCCTCACCCCGCACAGTGAACACGAAGCCTTCGTCGAGGAGAGACAGCACCTGCGACATCGGCGCCGATGCGGCTACGATGCGCGTCTCACTCAGAGGGGTCATGGCGGACTCGACCGTCGATCCGGCCTCCAGGTCCGTTGTGCGCACCCAACCGATCGTGCGCTCGCCTCGTGTCACCGGCGCTTGATCGTATTCTCCATTGGCGAGCCGGGCCAGAACAAGTGAGGGATCGTCCTCGATCCCAGCCGCAACAACCTCCCTACCAGCGAGTGGCGTATCGATCTGCCCTGCGGTGAACGGAGAGTCGTCGTAGCGGTCAGCGTAGGCACTCACTGGCCGCCGCCCGGGTTTGACGGCGCAATCTTGAACACTTTCATGACCTCATCGCCGTAGTCGTTGATGACCTTCACCGCGATATGGCCCGACTCCGGGCGCTGGAATGGTCGGGACACGGTCGAGTTGAGGGATGCCCAGGCAGCTGCGTCGATCTCCGCCTTGAGCGCGGTCTTGAGCCGCTTGTACGGGTCCCCGCCGCCGGTGAAGTAGCAGTGCCGCACGAAGAATGAGTCGCCGTTGTAGTTCGTGTCGATCATCCACAAGGCGATCTGTCCGGTGTCGTTGGAGCGCACCTCCCCGGTTGTCGGGTCGTACACGTCGACGCCGTGCAACTCGACGACCACCTCGTCGCCGTCGCCAGCGTCAGCCCTCACCGAGATGTCCGGCTCACCGAACACGGTGAAGAGGTTGCCGGCCCCGGTCTTCTTCAGGTCCTGACCCATGAGCAGGTCCACGTTCATGCGCACGAACAGCAGCTTGATCCTCCCAAAAGATCGCTCGCCCTCGACCTGGGCGAAGCCGTCGCTCGAGGTGTCCACGGTGACTCCATCCTGTTCGGTCACCTCGCCGGTGGTCGCGTCGAACGCGAACCCGAGGACGCACAGTAGGTCGATGTCCTTGGCCTCGATCGCCTCCTTGACCGCGTCCCGGGCGAATCGCTGGCTCACCGTGCCATACTGCGGTCCGATCGCGATGCCAACACGCAGCGGTATGCCGCTGGGTTCGCTCCCGCTGTCCGCCCGCCGGGTGCCTACGGCCTGGATGTAGGTTCCCGCATAGGGGTCCACAGAATCGAACTCGATCCGCTCTCCGCGTCGCCCGTTCTGCACGCCGGCCTTGGCAAGGTTGTCGAGGATCGATTGCTCGAAGCTCGGCGCGTCCGGCTGCTCGGCGCCCTCCTGCTC
This sequence comes from Intrasporangium chromatireducens Q5-1, assembly GCF_000576575.1. GTDB lineage: Bacteria > Actinomycetota > Actinomycetes > Actinomycetales > Dermatophilaceae > Intrasporangium_A > Intrasporangium_A chromatireducens. Next base: position 13,777 of record NZ_AWQS01000081.1, on the reverse strand, counting down.
GCTGATCGATTCGCGGTTGGCCGGGTCCGGCCCGCCGGCGAAGGCGAGGGACCGGTGCGGGCTGAGGCTCTCGACGGTGAATGGTCCCGCAACCCGCACCGTCGACTTGTCCTCATAGGGTCGGTCATAGAGGAGCTCGAAGTCCGCGTGCTTCTTGATGGCGGCGTCGATCTCGTCGCGGCTCATGCCCTCATGGATGTCGGGGTTGTTGGCGATCGACTTGAGGGTGATGTGCTGGACGCGCTCGTACACGAAACCGTGCCGGATGTCGTTCGTCGTCCGTACGGGTGGTAGGGCCGTTTCGGAGGCCTCAGATGCCTTGGCCCGCCCCTTGTCCGAGTCCGCCAGAAGGTAGAAGGGGTACCTCGCCCCCATGATTCGTTGCCGGGCGAGGGCAAGAGCCACACGCGAGGTGTCGATCGTGATCCACCGCCGCCCCCAGTGCTCAGCGACGTAGGCAGTGGTGCCCGATCCACAGGTCGGATCAAGCACAAGGTCGCCTGGATCCGTGCACATCAATATGCAGCGCTCAATGACCTTGGTATTGGTCTGCACAACGTATATCTTCGGATCTCCGAACCCGGCCGTGGTGGTGTCGTCCCAGAAGTTCGTATAGCTCAGGACGGGGAAATCGTCGAAGTATCGGATGTAGTAGAGGGTGTTCATTGCCCCGGTGAGTCGACCTGCATTCTTTAGCCGCTCCATGCCCTGCACGTTGGTCTTCCAGCCGCCCTTCTGTGGCCGAAACGTCCCCTCGGCGATCGTCACGGGAAAGACTGTCGTCTGCCCGACACGGGTCGTCTGCGACGTTGTTTGATCACGCCTGAATACCCGGCCAGGCGGCGGTTGGCGGCCCGTCTGCTCGTCCTGGGTCAGCCTCCTCCTTGTGCCATCGGCGAGCTCGACATTCGTATAGGCCGTGCCCTGCTCGGTGTATGACTTGAACTGGTACAGCGTTCGATATTTGACCTGATTCATCGCTTTCGCGTACCAGATGACGAAGTTGTTTACCGCCGGCAAGACGTTGGTCCCGCCCGCGAAACTTCCCGCCCCGCTTGTGGTCTTGAACGAGATCATCGAACAGAAGTTGTCTGCGCCAAAAACTTCGTCCATGAGGGACCGAACGAGGTGGACGTTCTCGTCGCCGATCTGGACGAAGCAGCTGCCGCTTTCCGTCAGGAGATCGCGTGCAGCGAGGAGCCTGTCGCGCAAGTAGGACAGGTAAGAGTGGATGCCCAGCTCCCACGTGTCGCGGAAGGCCTTGATCTGTTCCGCATCGCGTGCGGCATCCTCTAGCTTGCCGTCCTTGACGTCACGCTTGCGCGCCGAGGCCTGCCAGTTGGAGCCGAACTTGATGCCGTAGGGCGGGTCGATGTAGATCATCTGGACCTTGCCGCGAAGGTCTTCTCGTTCGCCCAGCGAGGCCAAGACCTGGAGGGAGTCTCCCAGGATCATGCGGTTCGACCAATTGGCGTCGTGGTGGTAAAAGTCGACGAGGTCCAGTTCGTCGAGCCCGTCGAAGGTGTCGAAGAGGGTGAATTCCGGCTCGGACTCGTGTGCCTTGGCTGTCTTCCGCAGGTTCTCGACGAGGACCCGAGGGTCGATCTTCTCCTGAATGTAGATGGGCGGTGCGTCGGCGACGAGCTCGCTGGCACCTTCGATGGCGGCCGCGGTCTCGTCACCGTACTTGCCGCGCCAAACGAGCTGCGGGTCGAGGGTGGGGTCGCGGTCGACGATGAGGTGACGGGCACGCTCGACCTCGGGTGTGATGAACTCTTGCGCGTCGGCGGTGGGCAGGTTCGTCCGCTTGTCGCCGTGGTTGATAGCGGTGATCGGCACTGGACCGGTCGGCCTGACAGCGGAGGCTCGTCGCCTCTTGGCTGCGGGCTTGCGGGCCATGGTCGGTGCCGTTGCCACGTCGCCTATCTGCGTGCCGACCGACGGCGTGAATGGATCTCCGTCGCCGCTCACGGCGGCGGCGTGGGCGTCGAGCCAGAGCAGCGCGTCGCGTTTTTGCCCCGTCTTGTGGATGATCTTGCCCGTGTGGTCGGCGACGTTCCAGGACCCGTTTGCCTGCCCGATGGCATACGTGCTGGCGCCGTTGCTGTAGTTGACCCAGCCCGTCCCGCCGCCGTCGCTCTTGGTGATGTGGTGCAGATCGGGGTCAGGCGTGCGCGCCACGGCGGGTCTCCTGGAGGTCAAGAAGGTCGGCGTCGCCGATGATTGCCTCGTCGGCGTATAGCGAGGCGATCGCGGCGTCGAGGTTGGGCGTCATGAGGGTGGGGTCGGTGATCTCGGTGTAGCCCCAGCGGCCGAAGCCGCCGTGGTTGTTCACAGCCGGACACCACGAGTTGCGGGCCGTGGCGGCCTTGGTCTTGACCGAACCGGGGGAGTGCGCGCTCTTCTGCCCGCCGGAGACCTCGACGATCAGGACTCGGTCCACCTCGTCGACGGGTTGACGTTTGAGGCGCAGAAGGAAGTCGGGCACGTAGTCGTGGCTGCGCCCCTCGTGAAGGTAGGGGATGGTGAAGCCGAGGTGGTCGTTCTTGACGTATGCGGCGACATGGGGACTGTGCTCGGCGTAGGCCATGAGAAGTTGCTCCCACGTGTTGCCATCAGGCCCGTCCAGGACGACGTGGCTGACCTCGGACCGGGTGGGGTCGCTGGGGAGGGCGACCTTGCGGGTTGGGAATGAGACCTTCCCGGTGGTCCCGACAGGATCGTAACGGCGAAGCATCGGGCGAAGGCGGGGGCGACGATCGCCCTCGACACGTGTAATGGCGGCGTACACGGCATCGGCGGCTTTGGCCTCCCACAGGGCGTACTTGCTGATGTACCCGAGGTGGAAGCCAGGCGCGACGTCAACGGCCTGTTCGAGCCACCCGCGGCAGAGAGTGACGAGGTTGGGGAAGAGCCAAGGGCGAGGCTCGGCCCTGACTCCGGTCTCGTCAACGATGTCGCCGAGCGCGAAGTGGGTCCGGACGAGACGGGTGGCCAAACGGTAGGCGATGGCCTGTGCGCGCATGCTGGCTGGGTCGTCCTGGACGAGTTCCTCGGCGCCGACGATGGGTGCGGCCTCGGTCCAGGTGGGAACGGTGCCAGGTCCGATGACGAACGGCTCGAGGTTGTCGGGGAGGTAGAGCAGTTCATCTGGGACTTCGATGCGGTAGCCGTCTAGCTTGGGGAAGGTGATCCGCAGGTGCTCGCGCCCTGCGACCGTCTGGACGAGAGTGACAGGCTTGGGCGGCTTCGGCTCCGCGAGCGGTTTGTCGTTGGGAATGAATGCGAAGGGCACCCCGTAGACGTTGGCGTACTCGGCGTCGAATCGGCCCTCGTCGTTCACGGCATACGAGCGTCGGCGCAGCCCGCGGCCAACGACCTGCTCGCACAGAAGCTGGGAGCGGAACGCCCGGATGCCGAGGATGTGGGTGACGGTGTTGGCGTCCCACCCTTCGGTGAGCATCGCGACCGACACCACGCAGCGGATGCCCTCACCGAGCCGGCCCTTCTTGCCGACCGTGTTCATCACCTCGCGCAGGAGGTCCTCGTCAGTGAGGCTGTCAACGTCGGCACCGGGGTTACGCAGGCGGTACTCGGCCTTGAAGGCGTCGATCTCGGCGGCAGCTGCGTCCTTGAACTCCTTCTTCATGGCCTCGCCAGACTCCAGTTGGGCGGAGTCGACGAGGATGGTGTGCGGCTTGGGGCGGAGCCGGTCGCCATCCGTGTTGCTGAACAGCGCCAACTTGCCGTCGACCAGGACTGGGGAGCCATCTTCCCGGCTGAGCTCGCCGCCGGCGATCCAGTCGTAGACGAGCTTGGAAACGGCAGTGTTGGGGCAGACGACGATGAATACGGGCGGGGGCTCGTCGAGCGGGGCGAGGGTGCGGGTCCAGTTGTCGTAGGCGCGTTCGTAGGACCGGTAGAGGCTGAACAGTGCAGCCTCGAGCTCGGCCGGCGGGGTCCAGTTCGAGATGTCGGTGTCGGCGCGGGCCCGCTTGGGCAGCTGCTTGTCGATCAGGTCCCAAAGGTTGAGGAAGGTGACGGTGTCGATATCGGCGTTGTCATCCACCGGGATGCGGGGGACCTTGACGATGCCGCACTCGATGGCGTCCATCAGGGAGAAGTCGCTGACCGTCCACGGGAAGATGAAGCCTTCCTTGTAGCCGGAACCGGCCAGGTAGAACGGGGTGGCGGACAGGTCGTAGACGGACTTGACACCGACCTTGCGGGCGATGGCCTGGATGCCCTTGAACCAGACCCGGGCGTCGATGTTGCGGTCGGCGTCTTCCTTGGCGCCCTTCTCGACGCCGGCCTCCTCGGCCTCGACGGTGATGGGCTTGTCCATGTAGCAGTGGTGGGCCTCGTCGTTGATGACGATGATGTCGCTCTGCCGCTTGCCGCTGCCAACGCCCCAGCCACGCAGTACCCGCGACACCATCGCGTCCTCGGTCTCCTTGAACGGGTCGTCCTTGCGGCCCGCGAGGAGGATCTGGCGGGTCGTGCGCGAGACGCCTTCGATCTCCTTGGCGTCTTTGAGCAGGAACGCGTGGTAGTTGGTGACGAGGATCTGGGCCTTGCCGAGCAGGCCGCGCAAGTCCGGTGGGACGAGACCCCGCTTGTCGTAGTAGTTCTCCGGGTCGTTCGGCTGCAGCACGCGCAGCCGGTCGCGAATGGTAATGCCGGGAGTGATGATGAGGAACCGCTTTGCGTAGCGGCTGTTGCCACGCGCGCCGGTGATCTTGTTGAGGGTCTGCCAGGCGATGAGCATCGCCATGACCACGGTTTTGCCAGAACCTGTGGCCATCTTGAGCGCGACACGGGGGAGGCCGGCGTTGTGCTCGGCGTTCTGCTCCTCGAGGTCGGGCCGCCAGTCCCTGAAGCCAGCGACTCGGCCGCTGACCTCGGCCAGGAAGATCGCCGTCTCGGCCGCCTCGCGCTGGGCGAACAGGATCCTGTTGTCGCGGTGCGAGTCGGCCCAGTGGTGCAGGAGTTTGGTGCTGGTAGCGGTGGCGCCCCGGTAGTCACTTGCCCGCCAGATTTCGAGGTCATGGCGTAGGCCGTTGATCAGGGTGTTGCGTTGGATCTGCTCGTGGGTGAGCAGGAGAGAGAGCTGTTCGGAATCATCGGGGCTTAACTTGCTGGCCTTGCCGCGGCCCTTGCGGACTGCCGGAACCGGGATGAATGACTCGCTGGGCCTGCGGCCGTCGATGATGCGCCCGGTCGGCCCCTCCGGACCAATCTCAAAGAAGCGCGTCGGAGCGTCGTATGGTCCGTTGAGGACCGGATCATCGAGCGGTTCGGTAGTCCTGCCCGACTGTTCTGCTGTCACGTGCCGATCTCCCCCATTGAGCCCATTTTGAGCCACTTTAGAGCGTGTTGCGCGAACGTATGGGGACTTGATCAGGGCCGTTCGGTTGACCGGCGCAGCCACGCAGGCCGGCCCAGTAGCGCTGATCGGGAGTGGGGTCGTTGTGACCTGACTCGGCCTGGAGGATCCCCTGGGCCGCGTAGGGGGCGCCACGAGGCGCGATGGAAGTGCCCCGGGGGGCCTGTTAGGCGGCGGCCGCGGCTCCGATCCGGCTGTAGGGCGCGAGGGTGGGGTCGGTCAGGACGCGCCGGTAGAGCTTGAGCAGGTTGTGGGTACCGCAGATGAGTTTCCACTCCGCGTCGGCGGCGGCCTTACCTCGTCGGCTGAACCTGCGGATGCCGCGGGCGCCTTTGATCTGTCCGAAGACCGGCTCGATGATCCGTTGCCGGTGCCGGTAGATGGCGTTGCCGTTCTTGGTCGAGACCTTCCGGTCCATCCGCTCGAGCAGGGTGGCGTCCTTCTTCAGCGGCCCGCGCCGCCCGGTCCGCGGCGCCGGGTTCTTCTTCATGTTCCTTGTCGCGATGTAGCAGTCGGGGTCCTGCTCGCCCAGGGCGGCGAAGTTCTCCTCGCTGGCGTAGCCGGCATCGGCCAGCAACTTCTCGGGCCGCTCGGCGATGCCGGCCGCGCCCAAGGAGGCGTGGGTGGCGGTGATCATCGGGTGCAGCTGGGTGCAGTCGTTGTGCTCGTCGGTGACCTCGGCAGACAGCACGACCTGCTCCTCGTTCGCGGCCGCCTGCGCGTTGTAGCCCTGCACGAACCCGTTCGCCGTCGACATCACCCCGGACTCCGGGTCGGTGGTGTTGACCTTCTTCGGCTTGTGCCGGGCCCGCTCCTGCGGGGCCTTCGGTTTGCGCCCGCGCAGCTTCGACCCGCGCTCGGCCTCCGCGGCGGCACGCGCCGCCAAATGGTCCTCGTGCGCCTTCAGTTGCGCCTCGAGCTCGGCGTCGAGCTTCTGCTTGGCGGCCTTGAACCGGCGTCGCCGGTCGGCCCGGCCCCGCAGCACCGCGGGCGGCTCATCCCCCCGGTCCACGCCATGCTGGGCATCCTCGGCCGCATCGGCCGCCTCCGCAGCAGCGAACAGCTCCTCCACCGCCCGGTCGAGGCTGTCCTTGGACCGGTTGCGGGCCAGCGACGCCGGGGCGGCCATCTTCGTCCCGTCGAGCGCGACCAGCCCGACACTGGTCATCCCCGCCCTGGCACACAGCCGCAGCGAGGCGGTGAACAGCGACTTGAGCGCCTGCTCGTGACGAGCCCGGAACCGCGCGATCGTGGTGTGATCCGGAGGCAGGTTGGCGCACACCACCCGGAACGCGACATCCACGTAACAGGCCCGCTCGATCTTGCGGGAGGACACCACGCCGGTGCAGTACGCGTACAGCAACAACGCGACCATCGTCTTGGGATGCCGCGCAGCGCCACCCCACCCGTCCGCCCGGTACCCGGCATAGAACCCGCTCAGGTCCATCTCCTCGACCGCGTCCATCACGAAGAAGGCCAGATCATCCTCCGGCAACCACTCCATCAGCGACGGCGGCAACAAGAAGAACTGGTCCTGATCCTCAGCCACGAAGTTGTACCCCACGGTCTGTCATCCTGCCGCCCCGACCCACCCAGGTCACCGACCGACACCCCTCACGCACGCCCGAGGTTCGTGCAACACGCTCTTTAGCCATATGGGTTTCGCCGTCGCCCGATGCTCGCCGAGACGATCTGGTCGCGCCTGCGTCTTAACTCCGTGCTCGACGGCCGTCACCATCGCGGTGTTCACGTCCAACGACGTCTACCGAACGCGGCCCCTCGTCAGGAGCAAGATCCCCGCCGCCCAAGCAACTCTGCACCTGCCGCGTCAAGAATCTTGACGTCGAGCTTTCGTGCAACGAGTCGTGCAACCAACTGCGGCAAAACAGGGTCCAGAGGGGCCTCTGACGGTCATTTCGACGTCGAAGCGAACGCTCGAACAGATATGCAAAACCGCAGGTCAGAGGCGGTTGACCTGCGGTTTCGGGTGGTGGCCAGGGGCGGGGTCGAACCGCCGACCTTCCGATTTTCAGTCGGACGCTCGTACCAACTGAGCTACCTGGCCGGGAACAACGTGAGGAACTATAGCGGACCCACTGGCCCTCTCCTCAAATCGTCCGGCAGGGAACTCCACGGCGGCCTCTCCGCAGCCGGGAGATGACCGGTCGACGGGGCGAAGGAGTCCGGTCGAGGCGCGGATAGTGACCGGTCGACGGGGTGAAAGTGACCGGTCGACGCGGTCAGGCGGCCGGGCCGCGGTCGCGCACATCGGCGACGTGTTCCATCGCGTCGCGCAGCTCGCCGAGCCAGTCGCCCTCGTGCTGGCGGACGAGCCGGACGCACCACGCGAGGGCATCGGCCCGAGACCGAGCCACGCCCGCGTCGACGAGGGTGTCAAGGACGAGCCGTTCGGGCTGGCGCAGCCGCGTCATCGTCGGCGCCGCGACATGGGTGAACAGCTCGGTCCGGTCGCCGACCCGGACCGCCCAGGAGACCTTGCGGTCGAACCGGTGCTCCGCCTCGCGGGCGATCCGGATCCGGTGGTCGCGGGTGTCCTCGCGGAACGCCTTGGCGCGACCGGCCCGTGCCTCGGCCCGCTCGGCGTCGCTCGAGCCGTCGGGCAGGTCGACGTCCTCGATGGTGAGCACGACCGTGATCTCGTCGCGGTCGATGGTGATCTCGGGTGGCGCGACGCGCCACGCCTCGGGCAGCCGTCCGGTGAACCAGCCCCGGACTCGCTCCCACGCTTCCTTCGTAATCATGTAATCAGCATTACTCCGCAACTCTGGCTCGTCAAGAGTCTGCCCTCCACCGCTGACGCGAGCGTCCGCGCGGCCACACCCCCTTGATGCCCGTCAAGGCCACCCGGCGGCCACGTTGGCCTAATGGAGGTGCAGCGGCGAACCACCGCCGCGAGAAAGGGAGAGCATCATGAGCATCCACACGATCACCACCGACGCCGAGTCGGCCGACCGGGTCCGCGAGCACCACCGCCACCTCGTCGCGGAGCTCGAGGGCCTCGTCGGCGCCCTCGACACAGTCCGCGGCCCCGACGAGGCGCGAAGGGCTCTCACGACTTGGCTGCACACCCAGCTCGCGCCGCACGCCGCGGGTGAGGAGGCGACGCTCTACCGCGCGGCGGCCGACACCGTGCAGGGCCGGCTGCTCATCCAGTCGATGGTCGCGGAGCACCGCCTCATCTTCGAGCTCGTCGGCGAGCTCGAGGCCGCCACGAGCCAGCCGGCCGCGGCGGCTTGGGCGGGCGCGATCCTCCGCGTCTTCCGTGGCCACGCCGACAAGGAGAACGACCTCGTCCTGCCGCTGCTCGTCGCCGAGCCCGGTGTGGACCTGACCCTCCTGCTCGGCGAGCTGCATGACGCGCACTGAGCGCCGGCCCGCACGGGGACCCCACGAGAAGGCGACGTATGCCGCTGAGCTGGCTCAGCGGCATACGCTCGCTTGTCACTCGGCCTCGGACGGCTCCGCACCGGTCTCGATGACCCGGGAGGCGACCTCGCGCAGCTTGATGTTGCGGTCCTGACTCGCCCGTTTCAGCCGCAGGAATGCCTCCGCCGGCGTGATCCGGTGCCGCTCGACGAGGATGCCGACGGCCTGGCCGATGTGCCGCTGGCTCTCGACCGCGATCTGCAGGTTGGCCTCGCGGTTGGCGAACTTGCTCACGGCCACGACGCGGTCGACGGCGAGCGAGAACGCCTGGGCGAGCAGGTCGCCGACGATCCGCTCGTCCGCGGCCACCGGTCGAGGGGCGGGGAACTGGACCCAGGCGCGGCACTCCGCCGAGTCGCTCTTCGGGGCGATGAGGATGCCCGGCACCGGCCCGTCGAGCGGCGCGGCCGCCGGGTCACCGCCCAGCCCCTCGGCCGTCTGCTCGGGCAGGTCCTCCGCCCCGACGGGGCCGCCTGCCGTGAAGACGACGTCGTGCGCCCCCGCGAGGGCGCGCACCGTCGAGTCACCGTCGAACAGCTCGCTGAACCCGGCGACGGCGGCCATGAGCACCTGCTCGAGATCCTCGGCCGTGCCGAAGTCGGCGCTGAGCCGCGCCGCGGCCTCGCGACGGGTCCGGCCCTCGTGTTCGCGCGTCACGTCACGCAGGGTGACGACGAGGAGCGGCGGGTTCTCGGTGCCGCCGTCCACCTGGCGGGCCGCGGTGCTGACCCAGACCCGTCGGCCCGCCTTGGTGACAAGCTCGACCTCGGCGCCGAGCAGGTCGCCGCGCTGGAACTGCTCCACCGTCTGGGCGAACTGGGTGAGGCTCTCGGTCACCGTCTGGGCGCCGGGGGACCAGGGATAGGGCAGCTCGATCGGCCCGTCGGACAGGTCCCAGCCGAGCAGCTCGGTGAACGCGTCGTTGACCTCGAGCACCACCCCGTTGAGGTCGGCGATCAGGAGCGGGTCCTGGAACGTCGTCATGACGGCTCGCCGCCAGGCGGCGTCGCGGCTGCGCGACCGGGCTCGCTCGAGGTTGCTCGCGATCCGGGCCCGCAGCTCCGACACCGAGAACGGCTTGACGACGTAGTCGTCGGCGCCGTACTCCAGGCCGGCCGCCGTCGCGTCCTCGCCGGCGCGGGCCGACAGCAGGACGATCGGCACGTTCGCCGTGCGTGGGTCGGCCCGTAGCTCCTTGACGAGGGCGAACCCGTCGAGGCCGGGCATCATGACGTCGGCCACGACGATGTCGGGTGTCTCTCGCATACAGCTTTCGAGCGCGCTCAGCCCGTCGGGCACCACCTCGACGGCATAGTCGGTGAGCACCCCTGCGAGGTAGGAGCGCATGTCGGCGTTGTCGTCGGCCACGACCACCCGGGGAGCGGACTCCGCCGCCCGGCAGGCGTCGCGGCGCTGGATCTCTGCGGCGGCGAGACCGCGCCACGTCGTCGTCTCGGCGAGGAACGAGGGCGCGTCGCGCCGGCTGACGGTCGTTCGCCTCGCCTGCTGCTCTCGGGCATTCGCCTCGCGCGCCTGGAGTTCGAGCGCCGCTTGGGCGGCGACCCCGCTCGTGGGGACGTAGGGGAGGGCCACCGTGAAGGTGCTGCCGACGTCGGGCTCTGACTCGACGCGCACGGAGCCACCGAGCAGCTCGGTCAGCTGCTTGACCATTGCGAGGCCGATACCGGCCCCTTCGTGTGCACGGGCCCGCGGGTGCTTCGGCAGCTGCTCGAACCGCCCGAAGATGCGCTCCTGGTCGGCGGGGGAGATGCCGACGCCGGTGTCGGCGACGGCGACCTCGAAGTAGTCCAGGTAGTCCGTCAAGGTGATGGAGACGGACCCCTCGGGCGTGTACTTCAGGGCGTTCGACAGCAGGTTGAGCACGATCCGCTCGTACATCGCGTGGTCGAGCAGCGCTGAGCGCGACAGGTCCTCGCACGTCACCGTGAAGTCGAGCCCAGCGCTCGAGAAGGCCGAGTCGAAGGCTGAGGCGAGGCCCCGCGTCACGTCCGCGACGTCGACGGGCACGAGCTCGGTGTGCACACCTCCGGCCTCAATCCGGCTGAAGTCCAGCATGGCGTCCACCATGCGGGCCAGCCGGCTGATGTTGCGCTCGACGAGCGTGAGCTGGTCACGCAGCTCGACGGGCGTCGTGACGTCGTGGAGCAGCGCGTCGACGGGGCCGTGGATCAGGGTGAGCGGGGTGCGCAGCTCGTGGCTGATGTTGGTGAAGAAGAGGCTCTTCTCCGCGTCGAGCTCCTGCAGCGCCTTGCGACCTTCCCGCTCCAGCTCGAGCTCGTGCAGGCCTGACAGAGCCGTGCGCAGGTGGAGCGCCGCGAGGGACAGGTAGCCACGGTAGGTCTCGTCCCAGCCGCGCTGGACGTGCTGCCCGACGGCGAGGACCGCGGCCGGGCCGACCACGCCGGGCACCTCCACCGGGATGGCATGGACCGCGCAGATCGGCTCACCGGCCGACTCACGCTCCTCGCCCTGGTGGAGTGAGGTCGGGACGAGTTCGACGGTGACCTCGCGACCGTTCGTGACGGCCTCCAGGGCGGCCTCGTTCAGCAGGTCCCGCCGGTCGTCCCGCGTATGGGTCCGGGTCGACATCGGCACCCCGTTGACGACCTCGTAGACCCCGACGATGGGGTGGTCGGACCAGTTTGACTCGAGGATGTCGCCCGCAACGGCGCACACCTCCGTGGCGTTCGGCAGGTCGGCGAGCTCGCTGGCCAGACGGGTGAGGACGTCGACCCGGTGCTGGTAGATGATGTTGCGGGTCGTCTCCATGACCGTGCAGAAGACGCCGCCGACGCGCCCGTCGTCGGACTCGTCCGCGATGGGGCTGTACGAGAAGGAGACGTAGAGGTCCTCGGTGTAGCCGTTGCGGTCGAGGCGCAGGAGGTGGTCGTCGGACCACATCGGCCCCTCCCCGGCCATCACGTCCTCGAGGAGCGGGAGCAGCTGGTCGCGCAGCTCGGGCCAGATCTGTGTCATCGGTGCCCCGAGGGCATGCCCGTGCTTGCGCGAGCCGAGGATCGGCACGTAGGCGTCGTTGTAGACCACCCGCAGCTCAGGTCCCCACAAGACGAGCATTGGGAACCGCGACGTCAGGCAGACGCTCACCGCGGCACGCAGGCTCTCGGGCCACCGCTGCCAGGGGGCGAGAGCGTTGCCCGACCAGTCGTGCTCGAGCACGAGGCGGCCGAGCTCGCCGCCGTATCGCAGGATGAGGTCCCGCCAACGCCGATCGGCGTCCCGCTCGTGCGCGGGAACCGGGATCTCATTCATATCCGTCACCACGGCAGCCTACGCTGCTCGCCCCGGCCCAAGGCGCTCTTGGCAGGGACCAGGTCTGGGCGGGCTGGTGCGCCTGCACCATGCGTGAGTATCCGGCCAGCGCCTAGAGTTGCCGTTCGTGCAGTTCCTCAACGGCCTCCTGCCGACCTTTGACCTCACCTACGACGACGTCTTCATGGTGCCGAGCCGCTCCTCGGTGACGAGTCGCCTCGACGTAGACCTGCAGACCGTCGACGGCTCCGGCACGACCATTCCGCTCGTCGTCGCGAACATGACGGCCATCGCCGGCCGCCGGATGGCCGAGACGGTGGCCCGTCGCGGCGCCATCGCGATCATCCCGCAGGACATCCCCCTCGATGTCGTCGCCGACGTCGTCTCGTGGGTCAAGAGCCGCCACCTCGTCCACGACACCCCCATCACGCTCGCGCCGACGACGACGGCCGGGGAGGCCCTCGTCCTGCTCGGCAAGCGCGCCCACGGCGCGGCGGTCGTCGTCGACCGCAACCGCCCGGTCGGCATCGTCACCGAGTCCGACCTGACCGGGGTCGACCGCTACACCCAGGTCCGCGACGTCATGTTCACCGACCTCGTCACCCTGCCGGACGACATCGACCCCCGCCACGCGTTCGACCACCTCTCCGAGTCGCGGCGCCGGGTCGCCCCCGTCGTGACCCCGACCGGCGAGCTCGCCGGGATCCTTACCCGGGCCGGCGCCCTCCGCTCCGGGCTCTACCAGCCGGCGACGGACGACTCCGGGCGGCTGAGGGTCGGCGCCGCGGTCGGGATCAACGGTGACGTCGCCGCCAAGGCGAAGGGCCTGCTCGACGCCGGCGTCGACCTGCTCGTCATCGACACCGCGCACGGGCACCAGGAGAAAATGATCGACGCACTCCGTGCCGTGCGCGGCCTCGAACCCTCCGTCCCGGTCGTCGCGGGCAATGTCGTGTCCGCCCAGGGCACGCGCGACCTCATCGACGCGGGCGCCGACATCGTCAAGGTCGGCGTCGGGCCGGGCGCGATGTGCACGACCCGCATGATGACCGCCGTGGGCCGGCCGCAGTTCTCCGCCGTCCTCGAGTGCGCCACCGCCGCGCGGGAGCTCGGCAAGCACGTGTGGGCCGACGGCGGGGTGCGCCACCCCCGCGACGTCGCTCTCGCCCTCGCGGCCGGCGCCTCGAACGTCATGATCGGCTCGTGGTTCGCCGGCACCCTCGAGTCGCCCGGCGACCTCTACACCGACCCCGACGGGCGGCAGTACAAGGAGTCCTTCGGCATGGCCTCCTCGCGCGCCGTCCTGGGCCGGACCGCGACCGACACCGCCTACGACCGCGCCCGCAAGGCGATGTTCGAGGAGGGCATCAGCGCCGCGCGGATGTACATCGACCCCGAGCGACCCTCCGTCGAGGACGTCATCGACGAGATCATCTCCGGCCTCCGCTCGAGCTGCACCTACGCCGGTGCCGTCACCCTCGAGGAGTTCACCGAGCGCGCCGTCGTCGGCATCCAGAGCACCGCCGGCTACGCGGAGGGACGCCCGCTCCATACGTCGTGGTGACGCCCTCGGGGACTGGCCTTTCGACGGGAGCTGGCCTCTCGACGGACACACCGTCGAGAGGCCACGAACCGACGAAGGGCCACGAACCG